>CAZYEA010000144.1:0-12266 GCA_964646485.1 uncultured Acidobacteriota bacterium | reverse complement strand
GGGGCAGCCTCGCCGCGCTGCGTCCGTGCGATGTGGCAGCCTGCTCGGACCTCGCCAGTTTCGCGGCCGAGCACGGCCTGCGCAGCGAGGCGCGAGCGCTTTGGGCAAGGGTGGTTTCTCTCGATCCACGAAACGTGGAAGCGCACCTGGCTCTCGGCCACGTGCTCGTCGAGGGGAACTACGTCGACGAGGCCGAGGCGAACCGGGCGCGCGGTCTCGTCTACTTCGACGGACGCTGGATGACTCCCTCCGAGCAGGACTCCCTGCTTCGCGAACGCGAACGCCGCGCGGACGCGGAGCGCAGGGTCGAGGAAGCGCGGCGCTCGGCGAGGGAGGCCGAGGAGCGGGCCGAGCGCGCCGAGGCCGAGGCGGCCCGCGCCCGGGCGGCCGCAAGTTCCTCGATCCCGGTCTGGGGCTACGGCGCTCCCGTGATCGTGGGCTCGCCTCACTGGGGTGGATACACCGCCGGCTGCCGGGGGGCGTCCTGCGCCGTCATTCCCCAGATCTATCCGCCTCGCCCGGAGCCAGCACCCTCTCCCGCGCGACACACCCCGCCGGTTCGTCCCTCATCGATTCGATAAGGCGCTAAATTCGCCTTCGCGGTGCCAACGAGGAACGATGAAGGCGAACAAAGACGGCGCGCGTTCGACGGCGCCCGTACGCTGTGGGAGCGCCTCCAGGCCGAAGACCTGCCCCGCCTCCTCCTCTACTTCATCGCCCTCCTCCTCCTCGCGGATTTCTGGGTGGTCTACTTCGAGCGCGGCCTCAACCCGGCTTTCCAGGACTACGGAGACGGCTTGTGGTGGGCCCTCGTCACCGTCACCACCATCGGCTATGGCGACAAGTTCCCCATCACCATCCCGGGGAAACTGGTCGGAAGCGCCGTCATCCTGGTGGGCATCGGCCTCGTCGGACTGTTCATGGGGAAGATCTCCGCAATCCTGGTCGAACGGCGCATCCGTGAGGGTCGGGGTTTGAGCGACGCCAAACACCTGAAGGATCACTTCGTGATCCTCGGCCACAAGGCGGACATGTCGAGCTTCATCTCGGGCATTCTCCGGGTCAATCCAACCCTGCCCCGGGAAAAACTGGTCCTCATCTCCCAGATCGATGAGAACGTGGTGGGCGAACTGCGCCTGGCCTTCCCCGGGGTGCTCTTCCTGCGCGGCGACATCGTCGACCCCATGGCCATTCAGCGGGCCAACGTGGCGGAGGCCGCCCGCGTTCTGGTCCTCGCGGACGAGAGCCTCACCCGCTCCGATCAGGAGAAGGACGCGCGCACGGTCATGGCGGTCATGACCATCAAGAACCTCGCGCCCGAGGTGTACACCTGCGCCGAGGTCATCGACTCCAAGTACGACGAGCACCTGAAGCTCGCCAAGTGCGACGAGGTCATCCTCTCCCGCGAATACAGCCGGTTCCTCCTCGTCTCCGCCACCGTCTCCGAGGGAATCTCCAAGGTCCTGCACGAGATGCTGGACCTTTCCGACCTCAAAGGCCTGCAGACCACCGAGATTCCCGCGGAGTTCCTCGAGCGGCCCTTCTCGGACCTGCGACTCCACCTGCAGGCCCGCGGACAACTCCTGCTCGGGGTGCTCGAGAACACCGGGCGCGCCATCGAGATCAAACGGCAGGCCTTGCGCGACGCCCAGAAGACGTCGTTCGTGAACACCCTGGTCGACAACCTCAAGCGGGTGAAGACCATGGTGCCGAACCGGCCCGTCCTCAACCCCGAGGACAGCTACGTGGTGCGTGAGGGCTCGCTCGCCATCGTCCTGGGGAGGGCGGCGGGCCGGGTGAGCGCATGACCATTGCGGCCGCCGAACACAAGAAGATCGCGGACCACCTCAAGACCTCGCCGCTCTTCGCCGGCCTCGATCCCCTGGCCATCGAGCGCCTCGCGGACATCTGCCGGGTCGAGCGGGTGGCGAAGGGCCAGCCCGTGGTGGAGGAAGGGTCCCTGGGCGAGTCGATGTTCGTGCTGATGCGCGGCCGGGTGCGGGTCGAGAAGCTCACGCCCGCCGACGACCGCTACACCGTCACCTTTCTTTCCGAGGAGAATGGCGACTTCTTCGGAGAGCTCGGCCTCCTCGACTCCGACCGCCGTTCCGCCACCGTCACCGCGGAGACCGAATGCGAAGTGATCGTGATCGAACGCGACCGCTTCCTCGACTTCGGCAACGCGAACCCCACCGCCGGCCTGTCCGTGACCCGGCGCATCGCCTCCAACCTGGCCACCAGGCTCCGTCGCGCGAACGACGATGTCATCACTCTGTTCGCCGCCCTCGTCCACGAGGTGGAAGAGAGGATCTAGCACCACGGGCGGCTAGCCGAGCACCTCGTCGCGGCCCTGCAGGGCCGCGTATTCCTCGGCCCGGATCCTTTCGAGACCCTCTTCGCGGGCGGTGCGGATCACCTCGGCCATGCGATGCGCCGAGTGGATGCGGGGAACGAACACGAAATGCGCCCCCTCGTCGTAGAGCGCGCGCGCCCCCGCGATGGTCTCCGAGGCCACGATGATCTTGGCCTGCGGGCAGGAGCGACGCAGCTGCTTCAGGAGCTTCTGATTCGAAGTCCCCTTGAGGATGGAATCGGGAAGGGTGCAGAGGATGACCTCGGCGTGGTGGATGGCCGCGTGGTGCAGGGTCTCCTGGCTGGCCACGTCGCCGTACAGGCAGGCGATGCCGCGGCGTTTCAACTCGTCCAGCACCTCGGGGTTGAAGTCGATGACCTGGATCTCGTGGAGCATGGAGTTCGCAGCGTCGCTGCGCTCCTCCATCTCGAACTGATGCAGGATCGAACTGGCGTCGCGATAGAAGCCCAGGAACACGACATCCGCCTCGCCCGGATGAGCGTCACCCTCCCCTCCCGTGTCCTTGTCCTTGACCCCCCACGCCTTGAGCCGCGCGCTCAGGGCCCTCTCGATCTCGTGATTCGAGCCGATCGCATAGGTGGAGCCGACCGAGGTGAGGGCGAAGGTGAGGGTGAGCATGGCCACGGTCTGGGGCGAGAGGTGGCCAAACGACAGGCCCAGGGCGGCGATGACCAATGAGAACTCGCTCATCTGAGCGAGGTTGATGGAAGGCAGGAGGCTCGTGCGCAGGCCCTGGCCCGCGCCGTAGAGGATGGGAAACACGGAGGCGAACCGGCTCACCACCAGGAAGAGCGAGGTGAAGACCGCGACCGCGATGAGGGCCGGAGTGGGCACGGGGATGCGCATGCCCAGGGCCACGAAGAACAGGGTGACGAAGAAGTCGCGGATGTTGACCACCTTGGCCATGACGTCGAGGTTGTAGGGCAGGGTGGAGAGTCCGACCCCGGCGATGAGCGCGCCCATCTCGCGCGATAGCCCGAGGGCGCTCGCCATGCCGCTGATCAGGAAGCACCAGGCGAGAGCGGTGACGAGCATGAGCTCAGGCACCTTGGCGATGAAGGCGAAGAGGCGGGGCAGGAACATCCGGCTCGCTCCAAGGGCGGCGACCACGAGCCACACCCCTTTGAAGAGGGAGGCCGCGACCACGAGCGGAGACGGATTGAGCAGACTTGGTTGGATGGCGAGGACGAGAATGGCCCACACATCCTGGAAGACGAGCACACCGAGGGTGAGCCGTCCGGGCAGGGTGGCGAGCTCGAACTTGTCGTAGAGCAGCTTCACCACGATCATGGTGCTGCTCAGCGCCACCGCCACCGCCGCGTAGGCCGCGTCGAACTTCCCTTCGCCCTGGGGAAGGCCGAGAAGCAGGAAGAAGGGCAGCCCGACGGCGAGGCCGATCGGGAACTGCAGGGTGCCGGCGAGGATCAGCGCCCGTCCGGCGCTCAAAAGCTTCGCCACATCCATCTCGAGTCCGATGATGAAGAGGAGCAGGATGAGGCCGATCTCCGAGATCAGTTCGATGGTCTCGTGGTCGTGGACGAGACCGAAACCCATCTCCGGCCCCACCGCGACCCCGGCGAGGAGATACCCGAGGATCAGGGGCTGGCGCAGCAGGCGCGCGAGCAGAGCCACCGCGGTGGCGGCCACGATGGCGATCGCGATGTCCGAGAGGATCTGCTGTTCGTGCATGGCTATTCAAGCGAGCTTATGCGAGGGCCCGGGGTTCAGAACCCTATGGGGCCGGGCGCCCTTCAGGGGAATGCCATAATCCGGCACCCATGGAGCGCTCCAAGGCCCCTCTCATCATCGCCATCATCGGCGGAGCCGGGGTGCGGACACCCTTGCTGGTTCGCGGCCTCGCCCAGTCGGGCCTGCCCATCACCGAAGTCCGGGTGTTCGACCTCGATCGCGACCGCCTCGCCCTGATCTCGCCCCTCATCGAGCGGGTGTCCGGCCTGCGCGTGGTGACCTCGAGCACGGTGGCCGAGTGCGTGAGCGGGGCTGACTTCGTGATCGCGAGTATCCGGCCGGGCGGCATCGAACGCCGGGCCGCCTACGAGAAGATCGCCCTCGACCACGGCGTCATCGGCCAGGAGACGGTGGGGGTGGGCGGCTGGGCCATGGCCCTCGCCACCATTCCCGCCATGGTGGCATACGCGAAGGAGGTGGCGAGCCACGCGAAGGACGCGTGGATGGTGAGCTTCACCAACCCCGTGGGCATGGTCACGGAGGGCGTGCTCAAGGCTACGAACGTGCCCATGCTCGGCATCTGCGACACCCCGACCGAACTCTTCGAAGAGATCGCGATCGCCATCGAAAGGCGTTCGGCCGAGTGCCACTTCGACTACTTCGGCCTCAACCACCTCGGGTGGGTGCGCGAGGTGTGGGTCGAGGGCGAGCCGCAGATGGCGCGGATCCTCTCCGACGATTCCCTCCTCGCGAGGATCTACCCGCGGCCCCTCTTCGAGCCCGCCCGCCTGCGCGAACTCGGGGTCTTGCCCACGGAGTACGTGTACTTCTATGAACGGACGGAGCGGGCCCTCGCCAACACCCTCAGGGCCGGAACCAGCCGGGGTGCAGAGATCGCCCTGATGAACGCGGGGCTCTTCGAGTCTCTGCGCGCGCGGAAAGACGATCCGGTCCGGGTCTACGAGACGTATCTCGCGGAGCGAAACGGGACGTACTTCTCTTTGGAGAGCCGGGGCGACGCGTCTCACAAGAGCGCTCCCTCCGAAGCCGCGCTGCTCTCCGGTTACGACAAGATCGCGGTCTCGGTGCTGCAGGCGATCCACGGAAACGCCTCGAAGATCATTCCGCTCTCCATAGGCAATCACGGAAATATCGCGGGCCTCCGCGACGACGACGTGGTCGAAGTCCCCTGCCTGGTGAACGCGAACGGCGCCCATGCGCTGCACGTGGGCGCGCCGCCGCCAAGCGTGCGCGCTCTCCTGAGCGAGGTCAAGGCGTATGAGCGGGCCACGGTGGCCGCGGCCCTCAGCGGCTCACGCGACGAGGCCATCGAAGCGCTGACCCTCAACCCGCTGGTGAAGGACAAGAAGATCGCGATCCGACTCGCCGAAGCCCTGCTCTAAGGAAGCCTCAGACCAAATGACCGAGAACGCCGAGCCCGGACACCTGCGGCGGGCCATGGGCCTTCTGCCCGCGACCGCCACCAACATCATCGGCATGGTGGGCGTCGGCCCCTTCCTGGTGATCCCGTTCATGATCACTTCGATGGGCGGTCCGCACATCCTCTACGCGTGGATCGTGGGCGCCATCCTGGCCTTCGCCGACGGCCTCGTCTACTCCCACTTCGGCGCCGCCCTTCCCGGCAGCGGCGGTTCGTACCTGTACCTGCGCGAGGCCTACAAGCCTTTCAAGTTCGCGGGCCTGCCCATGGGGGATCTGCTCGCCTTCGTCTTCATCTGCCACGTGATCCTGGTGGCGCCCCTCGGGATCGCGAGCGGCGGGGTCGGTTTCGCGGACTACCTGCGCTTCTATTGGACGGACATGACCTCCCTCCAGCACGATCTCGTGGCGGGCGGACTGTGCGCGTTCATCACCGCGCTCCTCTGGCGGAAGATCGAGGACATCGGGAAGCTCGCGGTGGTCCTGCTCGGATTCGTCTTCCTGACCGTGGGCTGGGTGATCGTGGCCGGATTGTTCAAGTTCTCCTTCGCGCAGGCCTTCGACTGGCCGGCCGCGGCGTACGAATACAACGCCGACTTCTTCGCCAAGCTCGGAGCCACCGCGATCCTCGCCATGTACTCCTACGGCGGGTACAACCAGGTCTGCAACATCGCCGAGGAGATCAAGCATCCGGAGAAGACCATGCCGCGCTCCATCATCCTGTCGATCGTGGTGGTGGCCGCCATGTACATGGTGATGTCCACGGTGATCCTGGGCATGGTGCCCTGGCAGGAAGCGAAGGAGTCGCGGACCATCGCGTCCCTCTTCATCGCCCGGACCTTCGCGGATCCGGCGGCGGGCAGGATCGCCGCCCTCGTGATGACGGTGATGATCCAGTTCGTGGCCGGGGCTTCGCTCTACGCGGTCATCCTCGGCTACTCGCGCATTCCCTTCGCGGCCGCCCGCGACGGCCAGTTCTTCAAGGTCTTCGCGGCCCTCCACCCCACCAAGGCCTTTCCGCATATCGCCCTGCTGACCGTAGGGCTTTTGGCCGTGCCCTTCTGCTTCTTCTCTCTCGGCCAGCTCGCGACCTGGCTCACTCAGGTGCAGGTGCTCCTGTGTTTCCTGTGGCAGTGCGCGGGCGTGATCCTGCTGTACCGGCATCGCAAGGACATTCCTCAGCCCTTCGTGATGTGGCTCTACCCCTTTCCCGCGCTCCTCTCGTTCGCCCTGTGGTTCTACATCTTCATCTCGGGATCGTTCGAGGGCGTGATCTTCTCGTTCGTCTATCTCGCCGGGTCGGTGGCCGCCTACGTGGCGTTCCGTTCGCACCAGCTGCGAAATACCCCCGCCTGAGCGGGCCCGCGTCTTCCGCTCAGCGAGCCGCGGAGGACCGCTTCCCTGGCTTTGATCCACGCTCCCGAGGCGGCGGCGCCGTGGTCGAGCGCACCACCAGGGTGGGGGCCAGAACCACGCGACGCGGCTTCACCCGGCCCCCGCGGATTCTCTCGATCAGGAGGTCCATGGCCATTTCCCCGATGTCGTGCCGTGGCTGGTGCACGGTGGTGAGCGAGAGATGGCGCATGGCCGCGAGGGAGGTGTTGTCATAGCCGACGAGAGAGATGTCCGCGGGCACGCTGAGCCCGGCCTCCTCGATGGCGTTCAAGGCGCCGATGGCGGCGAGGTCGTTGGCTGCGAAGATCGCGGTTGGCATGGGACGTCGGTCGAGCAGTTCGCGCGCGCCCTGATAGCCGCCGGCCTCGGTATAGGCCCCCCGCCCCACCACGATTTCGCCCGAGAGCTTCAGCTTGCGCATGGCCTCCTCGTAGCCCCGGCGCCGCTCCAGGGCCCCCGCGCCGTCGCCCCCGTCGATGTGGGCGATGCGTCGATGGCCGAGGGAGACACAGTGACGCACCACCGCGAGGGCCCCCGCGGCATCGTCGTCGGCCACGCTGTCGACGGAGGCGGCCCGGGCGGGGCGGCCCACCACCACCACCGGCACCTCCTTGCTCGCCTTCACCACCTGCGCGCTCTCCATCATGGGTGAGCCGAGAATCAACCCGTCGACCCGGAGTTGCAGGAGCGTCTCGATGGCCTCGTCCTCGTGCTGCTGGATTCGATCGCCGGTGTTCATCAAGACGCGGTAGCCGAGGGCGCGCGCCCGCGCCTGGACGCCCGCGATCACGTCGGCGAAGAAGGGGTTGTTGAGGTCGGAGACGAGAACGCCCACGATGCGCGTGCGTTTCTGGACGAGACCCTGGGCCATGGCGTTGGGGCGATACCCGAGTTCGGCCACCGCGCGCAGGGCGGCGGCGCGGCGCTCCGGGCTCACGTGACGGTCGCCGCGGACGACCAGAGACACGAGCGACTTCGACACGCCCGCGTGTCGGGCCACGTCGTCGATGGTCGGTCGTCTTCCTGCCTTCATGCTTGACACCAAGCCAGTCGGATCGCTAGCTTAGTATTTGTGGAGCGTTCCAAGACCGGTGGCCTGAAAACGGAACTCTCGCGTTGCCGGATCGCGGCCAGGGGCTTCTGACCGGAGAGCGGTGCCGAACCTTCACTTCCCCGCAGGATCCCTCGCCGCGCCGGGCGCTCCGGTGGTGGTGTCGCCCGAGTCCGCGGGATGGGCCTTCTCCGGCCTGCGCGTGATCGCGCTGTCCGCGGGCGAATCGCGCACGCTCGACACCGGGCCCGACGAGATGGTGGTGGTTCCCCTCCAGGGCGGCCTCGTGGTCCAGTGCGATGGCCGCACCTTCGAGTTGAAAGGCCGAAGGTCCGTGTTCTCGCGCGTCACCGACTTTGCCTACGTGCCGAAGGACGCGACCCTCACCCTCACCTCCGAGGGGGGCGGCGAGTTCGCGCTGCCGAGCGCGCGCGCGCGACGGCGCCTCGCCCCCGCTTATGGCCGGGCCGAGGATGTCCCCGTCGAAATCCGCGGCGCGGGCGCGGCCACGCGACAGCTCAACAACTTCTGCGCGCCGGGTGTATTCGAGACCGATCGCCTGAGTGCGGTCGAAGTGCTCACTCCCGCCGGAAACTGGTCGTCGTATCCCCCGCACAAGCACGACGAAGAACGGCCGGGCGAAGCGATCCTCGAGGAGATCTACTACTTCCGCCTCGAAGGCGAGGCGAGCTTCGGCATCCACAAGACCTACGCCGCCGATGGCGCCTTCGACGTGACCTCCACGATCCGCGACGGCGACATCTTCCTGGTGCCCCGCGGATATCACGGCCCCTCGATAGCGCCTCCCCAGCGTCCGCTCTGGTATCTGAACGTCCTCGCCGGTCCCGCGGCCGGGCGTTCGATGAGCTTCTGCGACGATCCGAAGCACCATTGGATCCGCGACTCGTGGAAGGCCCAGCCCATCGATCCCCGCGTTCCGATGACCAGCGCCACCGAACGCGATCTCCACCAACCATGAAGCCACTCCCATGAAAACCCTCCGACTGACCACGGCTCAGGCCCTGGTGCGATTCCTCGTCAAACAGCACACCCGCCGCGACGGCGTCACCCGTCGCTTCATTCCGAGGGTGCTCGGGATCTTCGGCCACGGCAACGTGGCCGGCCTCGGCGAGGCGCTTCAGGCCGCGGGGAACCAGCTGCCCTACATCCCAGGACGCAACGAGCAGGCCCTCGTCCACACCGCCGCCGCCTTCGCCAAGATGACGAACCGGTTGCAGACCCTCGCCTGCACCAGCTCCGTCGGCCCCGGAGCCACCAACATGATCACGGGTGCGGCGGGAGCAACGATCAACCGGGTTCCGGTGCTTCTCCTCCCCGGAGACATCTTCGCCACCCGCCAGGTAGCGCCCGTCCTGCAACAGCTCGAGTCCCCTTCGGCGCAGGAGGCCTCGGTGAACGACGCCTTCCGGCCGGTGTCCAGGTACTGGGACCGCATCCAGCGTCCCGAGCAGCTCGTGACCTCGGTGATCGAAGCGATGCGGGTCCTCACCTCCGTCGCCGACACCGGCGCCGTGACCTTGTGCCTGCCCGAAGATGTCCAGAGCGAAGCCTGGGATTTCCCGGAGGCGCTCTTCGAGACGCGGGTGTGGGAGGTCCGAAGGCCCCGACCCGACGCCGAGGCGCTGAGGCGGGCGGTCGAACTTCTCCGTGGAGCCGCGCGCCCGCTGATCGTGGCCGGAGGCGGCGTCCTGTACTCCGAGGCTTCAGCCGCGCTCTCGGCTTTTTCGAGCGCCACGGGGATTCCCGTGGCGGAGACGCAGGCCGGCAAGGGGGCCCTGGCCTTCGACCATCCCCTCTCCCTCGGGGCGATCGGGGCCACGGGGACCAAGGGCGCCAATGTCCTCGCCCGCGAAGCCGATCTCGTCATCGGCATCGGCACGCGTTATTCCGACTTCACCACCGCATCGAAGACCGCGTTCCAGGATCCGGGCGTCCGCTTCATCAACATCAACGTGGGCGAGTTCGATGCGTTCAAGCAGGGGGCCCTGGCCCTCGTGGCCGATGCGCGCGAGGCCGTGCTCGCGCTCGGCGAGGCCCTGCCCGGCTATCTCGCCCCTTCGGTCTGGCGCTCCCGCGCGGGCCAGGCGAACCGCGAGTGGGACAAGGAGGTGGAGCGGATCTACGGCCTCGCCAACCCGGGCCGCCCGAGTCAGGGCGAGGTGATCGGCGCCGTGAACGACGCGGCCGGAGACCGCGGGGTGGTGGTGTGCGCGGCGGGAAGCCTGCCCGGCGACCTGCACAAGCTCTGGCGCGCGCGCGACCCGAAGAGCTATCACCTCGAATACGGGTACTCGTGCATGGGCTACGAGGTGGCAGGCGGCATGGGCGTGCGTCTGGCCGCGCCCGATCGCGACACCTTCGTGATGGTCGGCGACGGTTCCTGGCTCATGATGTCTTCGGAGATTGTGACCGCGCGTCAGGAGGGAGTGAAGCTCATCGTCGTCCTCATCGACAACGGTGGCTACGGCTCGATCGGAAGCCTGTCGACCTCCCTTGGGTCCTCCGGCTTCGGCACTCAGCTGCGCTATCGCAGCGAGGACGGGGCTCTCTCCTCGCGTCCGATCGAGATCGATTTCGCCGCCAACGCGCGCAGTCTCGGGGTCCAGGTGGTGACCGCCGATACGCTTGCCGAGGTGCGCTCGGCTCTGGCCGCGGCAAAGAGTGCGACCGAAACCACGGTGATCGTGACCCACACCGACCCGTCGGTGAAGGTGGGAGGTTACGAATCCTGGTGGGACGTGCCGCCCGCGGAAGTCTCGACCCTCGACTCGGTGAAGACGGCGCGAAAGGCCTACGACGAAGCGAAGAAGAAGAAGCGCTTCTACCTGTAAGCCGCAGCGGTCTGTTTCGCGGTCAGGAGCTGGCGCGCGGGGCGTCGCGAGTGTCAAAGCGCGGAAGTCGAGACCTCCTCGCCATGACCGCGTGGTAGCGACGACGGCGCGCCGTCAGCGGGGTCGATCGCTCAGCGCGGCGTCAATCTCTCCTTCACCGCCTCCGGATCCGTGATGGGCAGGTCGCACGCGTAGTTGCGGCAGACATACACCGCGGGCGCGCCGTTCACGAGAGTCTTTCCGCGCAGCAGGGGTTGCGATGAGGGCGATCCGTCACCTCGCGCGATGACGCGCTGAGACAGGAACGAAGAGGCGAGCGCGCGGTCGAGCGCCCGTGTCCCATCATCCGCGGGGTCTCCGATGAGGGCGATTTCCGTGGACCCGTTGCGGAGGAAGTCGAGCACCAGCAGCGAGGTCGGGAAGGCCCGCGGCTGCCGCTCCAAACCGAGGCCATAGGCGGCGGTGGCCTTGCCCGCGGCATCGCGGAACGAACCCCGGTCGAAGTGGACGCCCAGCCGGGCCAGGGCCAGGGCGGCACAGGCGTTCGCCGAGGGCGTCGCTCCGTCGTGGCCTTCGCGATGCCGGAGCAGCAGCGTTTCGTTGAAGCGCGAGGTCGAATAGAAGGCGCCGTCCGGGGCGAGGAAGAGATCAAGGAGAAGCTCGGCCAGATCCCGCGCACGCTCCAGCCACGTGCCCGCGCCGGGGCCGCCCGCCTCCGAAAGATCGATGAGAGCGTTCGCGAGGAAGGCGTAGTCCTCGAGGAAGGCCTCGCCCTGGGCGGCGCCCTGGCGCGACGATCGCAAGAGCCTCCCATCGCGCCGATGAACGTCCCACAAGAACGTGGCCGCGCGGCGGGCGGCCTCGAGATATCGCTCCTCGCCGAAGACGCGTCCCGCCTCGGCCAGGGCGCCGATCATCAGGCCGTTCCACGCGGTGAGGGTTTTGTCATCGAGAGCCGGGGGCACGCGCTTGGCACGCGCGCCATAGAGCAGACATCGGCCCTTCGCGAGGATCGCGTCGAGCGCCTCCGCGGACACATCGTGCCGCTTCGCGACTTCGTCCCGCGAAAAGCGCGTGTTGAGGATGGTATGACCCTCCCAGTTCCCTGACTCCGTGACGTCGTAGTAGTCGCAGAACACCTCAGCTTCGCTCTCGACTTCGAGCAGGCTCATGACCTCCGCCTTCGTCCAGACGAAGAACTTTCCCTCCACTCCTTCCGAGTCGGCGTCCGTGGCGGAATAGAAGGAGCCTGAAGGAGACGTCATCTCGCGCAGGACGTAGTCGAGAGTCTCGCGGGCCACCCGCGCGTAGTCGGGCTGCCGCGTGACCTGGAAGGCTTCGGTGTACACGCGCGCGAGCTGCGCGTTGTCGTACAGCATCTTCTCGAAGTGGGGCGCCAGCCACTCGCGATCGGTCGAATAGCGCGCGAAGCCGCCGCCCACGTGGTCGTAGATGCCGCCCGCGG
>CAZYEA010000143.1:0-12396 GCA_964646485.1 uncultured Acidobacteriota bacterium | reverse complement strand
GTCCCGCCGGTCAGCTGGGTCTGGCTCGATCGTGATCAAGGCTAGGAACTCCCCCTTTTGTTCTCCGGTCCAGCGGATATGGGGAGTGATACGAGTGTTGATCCCGTCTGCGGCTACTGGTGAGTTGAGCAAGGATTCGAGAGAGAGTCTCTCAACCTCATATCCCGCCCCGATACGGGCCGAGTCGAAGGCGTTGGCCTGCCGCCGCGCGGCAACCCGTAGGCCGTCCCTGCGGACCGAGACCTTCACGCGAGCCGGTATGTCCGTGGCACGGTCGCCGGGGTCATACCCGAGAAGGTAGTAGCCACTATTTGTCTCCATGACCTTCGCCAGATTGTCCCCGAGCAGTTCCGTGTTTTCGATAGTTGAGCCGCCCGTTTCCTCGGCCAGGTATCGGAGGGCTTCGGAGGAGCCGGAGCCGAGTCCGCCAGGCCCAACTCCATAGATCGTCACACCTGCTCGATTGGCCCGCTTGGCGAGGTCCTCGACCGCGCGCTTGACCTCACTGAAGTGTGAGCCGCCCATCGGCAGAACAGTCGAAACCAGGAACAGGAGCCGGCGTCCGGGCAGATTGCTGAGCCGCTCTACGACCACGCCAGCGAGTTCGACTACCTCGAGGCAGTACCTTACCAGGGGGCCCGGACTTCCCATCAGCATCAATGGCTGCGTGTCCGGATTATTCCATTCGGTTCTCAGAACGTCAGCGGCCAGGTTGAGGGCCTCGGTGCTGGCGGTGAACTGGTTGAGCAGCGGCTTTCGACTGTCGGCATTGACGATGGCCACGAGGTCCTGCTGCGTCGCGCGGTGGTCGATAAACTGCCGCAGCATTCGATCGACGCGTCGTGCAGCGAACATATTGGCCTGAATGTTGGAGCCGCTTCGCGTTTCGATCACCGGACGCGCGACCAGGAACGTGACGGCGCGCCGGATGTCCCTCGCTCGCAACTTCCGGCCCGCCGCACCAGTGGCGGGGACATCTTGGCCGACGAGAGGCACATACGTCGCGACGCTAGCCCGGATGCGGCTTCCGCCTGACTCGATCTCGAAATCCGACGCTACGAGGTCGGTCACCTGGGTGCCCCTTCTATCCGTGACGACCGCATCTACGTGAACGAGCCTGGTCTCGGCCGAGAACACGGGGGGGATTTGCGTCGGACTAAGGCCCTGTGCCTCGCCCTTCATCGTTAGGGTTGCCACCAAGGCGAAGGCGAGGCAGGGCCTGGATAGGGCACCCATTCTCCCCGGCACGCGAATCACGCCTTTGCCTCTGCGCCCACGTCCCTGTAGACACGATGAATGACCCGCAGCGATTCATTGTTGCTTGACATTGTGTTTTTAATTAGTATAGCGAAAGGATATGGTGTGATTCCGTTCGGATACGGCTGCGTGGAGGAGGAACGGCGTGGCGACTTCAAGGCTTGAGTCGGTAGTCAATCTCTCGTTGCTTGCGACATGCCTTCTCGTGAGTGCGGCGGCGGGAAAGCGTCTCTACGTTGGCGGGGAGAACCGAGACCTCGCCCGCCCATCAGAGTACTCTCGCGGGGAAGTCCTCCCGCCGCTTGCTGGTGTCCGGTATGCAGACAAGGAAAGGACCGTCCTACTGTTCCTCTCAAGCCACTGCCAGTTCTGCAGCGCGAGCATGCCTTTCTATGCCAAGTTGTCAGCTGCTCGTCATTCCGGAGGCCTCCAACTCGTTGTCTTGGGCGGAGAGCCCGAGCTCACTCTGGCCCAATATATTGCTGGCTACCATCTTGAGGTCGATTATGTGCGAACCATCCGCCCTGGCGACCTGAAGGTAGTTGCGACCCCTACAGTCATCTTGGCCAATCGCACTGGCCAAGTGGAAGGGTTGTGGCGCGGCGCGCTGAGAG
Organism: uncultured Acidobacteriota bacterium; assembly: GCA_964646485.1. Taxonomy (GTDB): domain Bacteria; phylum Acidobacteriota; class Vicinamibacteria; order Fen-336; family JAGNNV01; genus JAGNNV01. The sequence goes on along the minus strand of CAZYEA010000143.1, from coordinate 10,525 downwards.
ACCGCGAGCCTGAAGTCGAGGCTGCGCTGCTGAGGCGTTGACCGAGGGGCGAAGAAACAATGTGTTTGTGGCAGTCTGGTCTCGCAAATTACTAAAAGGAGGATGTATGTCAAGAGAAGAATTCGTTAGGATCTCAAGGAAGTTAGCGATGGCCGTCGCGTTGGCGACCGCGATGGTAGCCTTGGGTCCTGTTGACGCCCATGCCGACTCGGAGTGCTGGTGGCTGTACAACAATGATCCCGATGCGTGCTGGAACGCGGCTGATAGTGCCCATGGTGCTTGTTTCTACGCCTGCGCCTCATACGGCCAGAATCCGGACACCTGCTACGAGAGCTGCAACGACACGTACTGGGCGCAGGTTGAATGGTGTCTTTCGCACTGCGACGGGAACCCGCCGGTATAGGTTCTGCCGGAGTGACGGGAGGGCAGATGCTGCGTCGTCGCTGCCCTCCCACTTCACGGTTCGCGATCCGGTGGTCGGGATGAGCGTTCGGGTCAGTGGCTTCAAACGTCAACTCCCGCGCGACGAGCGCCGCGGGGCGGGCGACGAGCCCGGCTGGGAGTCGGCGAGCCCTGAAGGGCTGCTTCGTCGCCCTGCCGACGGAGGGCTCCTCGCCATCGCGTGAGAGGGACACGAGACGGCTACACACGCCCTGTCGTGCGAGGCCGCGCTCTACAGCTGGATCCGATACCGCAATTCGCTGGTTCCGCCCAGCTCCTTCGGCCTCACGAATTCTTCGACCAGGACCCCGCCGTTGGCTTCGATCACTCGCTTCGAGGCGCGATTCTCCGGGTTAGTGGTGATCTCCACGTACCTGAGCCCCTCGGCCCTCGCCTCGGGCAGAAGCAGCCGAAGGGCCTGGGTCGCATAGCCGCGGCCTCGCTTCCACGGGACGACCGCATAGCCGATGTGGCCTAGACAGGTCGGGGGCAGGGATTCCGTGCCGGGCTTCCAACGGAATCCGATGGTTCCACAGAATTCGCCGTCCCAGATGAAGCGGGTGTAACCGGGCAACCGGGGAACCGTCGAGCCGTCGGCCAGGATGATGGGAGCGCCTTTGGCCTCGCGGTCGACGAGGCTCGCCACGAAGGCCATCGGATCTCTGGCGATCGCCGCGAGCTGCTCGAGTGCTGCTTCCTCTCCCCGCACGTTGTCGGGCGAAAACCCGCGCCGGAGCGCGTCCATGTATTCAGGAAGGACGACGAGGGAGGGCCAGAGCAGCTCGATCATGGCCGGAACGTCAGGGTGAAGATGTAGCCGAGGTTGTGTTCGGAGCGGATGTTATAGGTGGGTGCTATGCGCACCGCTCCCTGGGGAAGGCTCGTCGTGGTCACGCCGATGGCCACGATGTGAGCGCCGTCGCGCACCTCTCCCGCCGCGGCTCCAAGGCCCACCCGTGCAAGAAAGGCGTTGCGGTCGAGGAAGGCGACGTTCGAGAGGTCGATGGCGCCGGCGAGCGGATTCGCCCGCGACTCTCCCGAGGGCAGGGCGCGGAAGTGCTTGAGCAGAGCGGCGGAGAGGTCAAAATGCCCGAACGACTTGTGCAGGCCGAAGAGGAGGTCCACCGGAGTGATGTAGTCGATACGATCCTCGCCGACGAACTCCTTCGTGGTGCGGCCCTCGAGGGCCAGGGCCAGGGAATCCGTGAGCGGCCGGATCCAGGCGAGCCCGGCATCGAGACGGTTGCCGATGGGCGGATCCATCTCACTAACCGCCACCGTATTTCCCGACACCGAGAGCGATCGGTCGGCCCACGATCCGTTCCCGGGCAGAGTGAAGGCCACCCGTCCGTGAGCCGTGCCGCCGAACAGCTCGCGCGACGCCATCACCGCGAAGATCCCGTCGGGCCTTCCGGAGTTGGCGCCCGAGCGCAGGGCGTTGAGGCTGCCCGAAAGGGGAATAGCGAGGGCGGCCGAGGCCCCGAGCGCCACTCCCTCGCTGCGAAGGGTCCGGGTGAAGCCGAGGGTGATGAGGCCGGGAATGAACGCGTCGACGCGCGCCTCGCCCCGCTTGTCGAGATAGGGATGTTCCCCGGAGAACGCGCTCGGAATCGGCCGCGCGGGGCCGAGGAAGATGAGGTCGCGGGGAGATGAAGGGATGGCGGGCGCCTCGGGCAACGCGACTACCCGATCGGCGATGGCGTTCGCGAAGAACTCGGTCCGCTCGCCCGACTTGTATCTGAAGCGGAAGCCCACGTCGAAGACGTCGATGCCCCAGGGGTCGCGGTCGCGGTCGTCCACGTAGAAGTCGGCGCCCAACGGGCGCGCCTTGGCGAGGGAGAGGGAGGGGAAGGAGACCGGGCGAAAAGCGGAGGAGTCGGCCGAGAGCGCGCTCGGCGCCTCCAGCATGCTGAAGGCCAGGAGGACAAGCGAAGCACCCGCGGGGCGCCTTCTTCGGGGAGACATCAATGCCACAGTCCTTTCGCGCCGTCCGCGATGTATTGCACCGCGAGCGCCGCCAGAAGTACGCCGAGAATACGGGTGACCACGTTCACGCCGGTGTGGCCGAGGAGCCGGAACAGCCAGTCGGCCACCAGCAACGAGACATACGCGATGAGAGAAACCAGGGCGATGCTCCCGTACACCGCGCCCTGGGCCGCGGGGTCGCCGGCCCCGGCCAGGATCATCACCGCGGCGAGCGCGCCCGGGCCCGCGAGCAGGGGAATGGCGAGGGGAAAGACGCTGATGTCCATGCGGCTTCGCGCCTCTTCTTCTTCTTCCTTGGTTTCGCGTTCGTGCTGGGCGAAGACCATGTCGGTGGCGATCTTGAAGAGCAGGAGCCCGCCGGCGACCCGGAAGGCATTCAAGGTGATCCCGAGGTGATTCAGGATGGCCGCGCCGAAGAGGGCGAAGGCGAACAGCACCCCGGCCGCGACCAGCACCGCTTTGCGCGCGATCGAGCGCCGTTCGTCCTTCGAACGTGAGCCCGCGAGGCCGAGGAAGAGCACGGCGACACCTATGGGATCGACCACCACGAAGAGCGTGAGGAAGCTCTGGATCATGCTCTCCTGGATCATCTCGGACCATTATCGCCTCGGTCCCGGGATAACTCCGCGGCTCCTCTTTCCGGGTCCGGCACGGGTAACCTCCAGATCGCCCGCATGAGCCGACCCATCCGATCCATCCTCGTCGCAAACCGCGGCGAGATCGCCGTTCGCGTGATCAGGACCTGCCGGGCCATGGGCATCCGCACGGCGACGGTGTTCTCCGAGGCCGACGCGGGCGCCCTGCACACCCGTGAGGCCGATGAAGCCCTGCTCATCGGGGAGGCTCCCTCCTCGGAGTCATACCTGAGCATCGACCGCGTGCTTCTGGCCGCGAAGACGGCGGGGGTGGATGCCATCCATCCCGGCTACGGCTTCCTCAGCCAGAACGGCGACTTCGCGGATGCGTGCGAGGCCGCGGGATTCATCTTCATCGGGCCCAAAGGCGACGTCCACCGGCTGATGGGCGACAAGAAGGCGGCGCGGCAGCAGGTCCAGGCCTTCGGCGTGCCCGTGGTTCCCGGATACGACGGGGAGGATCAGAGCGACGCGCGTCTCTCCGTCGAGGCCGCCCGCATCGGCTTCCCGGTGATGATCAAGCCCTCGAGGGGCGGCGGCGGCAAGGGCATGCACGTCACCCGGAGCGCGGCGGAGTTCGACGCGGTCCTGCCGCGGGCCCGCCGTGAATCGCTCTCCAGTTTCGGCAACGACTTCCTGGTCCTCGAGCGCTTTGTGGAAAAGCCGCGCCATGTGGAGGTGCAGGTTCTCTTCGATCAGCACGGAAACGGCGTGCACCTTTTCGAGCGCGAGTGCTCGGTGCAGCGCCGGCATCAGAAGGTTCTGGAGGAAACGCCCTCGGTGGCCCTCGACGCCGACCTGCGGCAGCGGTTGTGCGCGGCCGGAGTCGCCGCGGCGGCGGCGGCGAAATACACGAACGCGGGGACGGTCGAGTTCCTGCTCGACCCGTCGGGCGAGTTCTTCTTCCTCGAAATGAACACCCGTCTGCAGGTCGAGCATCCGGTCACGGAGATGACCCTCGGCCTCGACCTCGTGCGCCTGCAGATCGAGATCGCGGAAGGGAAGCCGCTTCCCTTCGCGCAATGGAACCTCATCCCGCGCGGTCACGCCATCGAGGCGCGCCTCAACGCCGAGGACCCTCGCCACGGGGACGCTCCCTCGCCCGGGCGCGTTCTCCGGTTCGAAGAGCCGCGCGGCCCGTTCGTGCGCTGCGACTCGGGGGTCGCTTCGCTCAGCGTGGTGCCCGAGTACTACGACCCCATGATCGCGAAGATCATCGCGAGCGGCCCCACCCGCGATGCCGCCCGCGCCGCTCTCATCGAAGCCCTGCACGATCTCGTGGTCCTCGGCATCGCCACGAACCGGGAGAAGCTGATCCAGATCCTCGAAAGCGAACCGTTCCGCTCGGGCCGGATCCATACCGGCGTGCTGGATGAGATCGGCCCCCTGCCCCCGGAGGAGCCGCCTGCGCCGGCGCATCTCGCGGCCATCGTGGCCGCCCTGGAAGTCGGTGCGTCTTCGAGCGCGGTCTCGACGAACCGCGAGACTTCGACTCCCGATCCCTGGGGCGCCGTCTCGGGGTGGAGGCTTCGATGAGGCTCAAGTCCGGTGGCCGTGTCCACCAGGTCGTTCGCAAGTCGCCGACAGAGTTCGAGGTCGATGGCGCCTTGGTCGAGGTGAACGACTCCAAGGCTCCCGCCTCCCGTCGCACCGGGGCCTTCGTGGCCCGCGAAGGAGATCAGGTCTTCGCGCAGGTCGGCGGACGGTCCTATCGGATGATGCTGGTCATCCGGAGCCGCGCCGCGGCCGCCGACCACGCCACGACCGAAGGTGAACTCGAGGCCCCCATGCCGGGGCGCGTGACCCGGGTGGCCGTCGCGGTGGGCGATGCGGTGAAGCGCGGCCAGGAGCTGATCGTGGTTGAAGCCATGAAGATGGAAAACGCGCTCGTGGCCCCCTTCGACGGCGTGGTGAAGACCCTCGAGGTCAGGGTGGGGGAAATGGTTGCTCCCGGGCCCACGCTGCTCATGATCGAGCCAGCGTCATGAAGCTTTTGGGCCGGGTCAAGGTGGTCGAGGTCGGTCCGCGGGACGGCCTGCAGAACGAGGCCACGGCTCTCTCCATCGAGGATCGGGTGGCCTTTTCTCGGAGTCTCATCGAGGCGGGCCTGAGCGTGGTGGAGGCGGGTGCTTTCGTCTCCCCGAAATGGGTGCCGCAGATGGCGGGCAGCGAAGAGGTGTTCAAGGCTCTTCCCAAAGGACGCGCGCAGTTGCCGATGCTGGTCCCGAACCGCCAGGGCTTTGAGCGGGCGAAGGCCGCGGGGGTGAGAGCGATCGCCATCTTCACCGCCGCCTCCGACACCTTCAATCAGAAGAACACGAACGCCACCATCGAGGAGTCGATCCTTCGCTTCGAGGAGTTCGTGAGCGAGGCCAAAGCTTCCGGCATCTGGGTGCGCGGTTACATATCGACCTGCTTCGGCTGTCCCTACGAGGGGCGCGTCGATCCCGCGAAGGTTGCCGAGGTGGCGAGCCGCCTCGTCGCCCTCGGTTGCGACGAGATCTCCCTCGGGGACACCATCGGTGTGGCCGTGCCGAGCCAGGTCGACCAGGTGGTCGAAGCGGTCTCGGCCCACGTCGAAGTGTCGCGCCTGGCCGTGCACTTCCATGACACCCGCGGCACCGCGCTCGCAAACGTCCTGCGCGCGCTGCAACTCGGCGTCGCCATCGTCGACAGTTCGGCGGGCGGCCTCGGCGGGTGCCCCTATGCCCCCGGGGCCTCCGGCAATCTCGCCACCGAGGATCTCCTCTACATGCTCCACGGCATGGGGATCGAGACCGGGGTCGACATCGACCAGGTTGCCGCGGCCTCGCGCGCGATCGCCGAGCGGCTCGGCCGCGAATTGCCGAGCCGCTATCTCAAAGCGACGAAGCTGACTTAAGAGCCCGCGCGCTTGCGGGCGAGGACCAGCCTCAGGCCTATGCGGGCCTGGGCTCCCCCGGCTTTGATCTTGATGGTCTGACCGTTGAGGTCGAGATTGCCCGAGGCGCTGGTGAAGCGGCCCTGGGCAACCACACTCACCGCCTTCGACAGCTCACGGCCCAACTCGACGCCGACCGCGAAGCCGAAGGGCGAGACCTTCTTCTTGACCGAGCTGATGCCGCTGAAGGTCACGGAGTCGTACGGATAGACGTCGCCGTACGTGACCTTCTCCGCCAACGTGGCGTTGACGGAGAACATCGCGGGCCCGCCCTCGAGGTTGACCTTCCATTTCCCCGAGCCGCCCCGGATCACTCCGGTGAGCGAGAAAGCGGTCTCGCTGAAGCCGAGGCCCGACTGAGCCCCGCTCACGCTGCGCGGCTTGGAGAAGAAGAACGGATGCGGAATCTGCGCGTCGAACGTGCCGTCCGACTTTCGCGAGAAGGTCTGCGCGCCGGCTCGGATGCCGAACTTCCGGGTGAGGTTGTACTGGAGGTCGAAGCCCGCGCCCGGCGCCTTGCCCACCTTGTAGGAGGACTTGAACGTGGCGTCTTCCAGGTATTCCTTGAAGGTCTGGCTGGAGTCGAACGAGACCGTCCCCAGGGTCTGGGCGAAGGCGAGGCCCACTTCGATCCGGCTCTCGCCCAGGGGCGCCTGCCCGGTGAGGTTCGAGACCGGCTGTCGGTCCTGCTCGCCCGCGAGAGAGGTGGCCGCGAGAGCCAGGGTGAGTGCGGAGGCCATCCGGAGGTCCAGAGTCTTCATTAGTTCACCCCCACGGCCGACCAGGCTTGTGTGACCGCGGCCTCCACCGCCGGATTGCTCGGGTACAGCTCCTTTGCCGCCTGAATGGTGGCCGCCCGCGCGGCGGCGAAGTTGCTCGACGGCACCAGGAACGAGGTGAAGGCTCGATAGAAGACCTTCTCGATCTGCTCGCGATTCGCAGCACCCACGCCGGTAACCCGCCCGCCCAGGCGGTGCGTTCCGCCTTCGATCGCGAGGTAATACGCGTTGTTCGCGATGCCGGAGTTGAAGTGAACGCCCCCGTTGTCCAGGGCGCCTGTATAGCGCGCGGAGTAGTGATCGGGGTCGCCGAAGAGGCTCGGGTTCTGCATCGAGCGGATGCCGTTAAACGGGAAGGCGCTGGTGCCGGTGATCACGTCTTCACCCATGAGGTAGTCGGCCTGGAGGGACGCGCCGCCCGCGGGCTGGAAATAGAACTCGATTCCCACGCCCATCATGTCGGAGAACGCCTCGTTCAACGCTCCCGATTCCCCCTGGTAGATGAGGCGCGAGGAAAAGTCGGTGACTCCGTGGGTCAGCTCGTGGCCCACGATGTCGAGCGCGCCGGAAAAGTAGTTGTAGCGCTGGCCGCCGGCCACCAGCGTGGTGGGAAGCCCTTCTCCGTAGACCATGACTCCGGAGCCGGCGTAGAAGGCGTTGAGGTAGAAGGTGCCCTGAATGTCCGGAGGCTGGCGCAGCACGTCCTCGCGGCGAACCGGGTGGACGAAGCTGCGGATCGCGATATTCGCGTTGTTAAGGCCCCGCCGTCCGAACCGCTTGAAGTAGTAGTCGTAGGTGAGGCCGGCGTAGACGTGGGCGTCCACCGAGGCCCCGTCGGTCCAGTCGTTGTCCGCGTCGGCCGCGTAGTCGCTTGGAAGGATCGCGCTCGGGAAGCGGGAGAAGATGGTGTCGAGGCGGTTGAGGTCGAACTTCAAGTCGATGGTCTGGATCACGGGCGGCCGCAGCGCGTCCTGGGCCTGATAGGTCGAGCCCGTGGGCGTGACGCTGATCTTCTTGCTGTCGCCCAGCACACCCACCGCCTTGCCGACCGCCGAGGTCTGGGACTGCTTGTCCGAGTACTCGAGCACGACCTCGCCGCTGCTCGCGTCGATGAAGGTCATCAGAATGTCTTTGCCCGTGAAGACCCGCGCCCGCCAGGTGAGGGCGTACGCGTCTCCTTCGCGGGGCAGGACGGTGAGGGTCGCTTCATCCGGAAAGAGGACGCTTCCCTCAGGAGCGCGCGCAAGAAGGGTGGAGCGAGCCGCCGCTTCCGAAAGGCCGGGGCGGGTATCGATGGCGATGCCTTCGAAGAGGTTGCCGAAGACGGAGAGCGTGCCTGCCGCGTCCTCCTGCCTCACGATCTCGCCGCCCCACACGGGAACCCCGCCATGGAGCTGCTGGAAGCGCGTATGCGTGCGGCCCGGGAGCATCGTGTCTTCCCGTGAGTCGCGCACCCTCAGATCGCCCCGCGACGAAAGTGCCCCGATCTTCTGATCCCATTCGCTGAGGGCGGCGCGTGAGGTTGCGCTCACCGCGGTCATGCGCGGTCGCGGATCCGGCGCCGGCCCCTGCATCATCCCCATCCCAAAAACGGCGAGCGTGAAGCTCGCGCGCAGCCCGTTCTTCATTCGTGCCTCCTTAGTGCTCGGTGATCCGGGAATGTACCTTGTTTGCGTATACAACGTCACGTACCCCCCATCACATCCTTGAAGGACGTCCGGCCCTAGCCTTGGAGCGCCTCCTTCAGGATCGCGATGTCCGAGTCGAAGGACTCCGGCTTGAGCGGTCCGAAGGAGAATCGGAAGAAGTCGCGCAGAGGCGAGTCGTCTCCGAGGCGGGCCATGTCGCAGTCGGTTCCCTTGAGGATGGCGGCGCCCTGTTTGAAGAGGCGCCGGTTCAGTTCGTCGGCGCCGAGGCCCCCCGCAAGGCGGCACCAGTGATAGAAGCCGCCGTCTCCGGTGAACAGGTCCAGCCCCAGCTTTGCGAAGGCTTCCCCGTACCGGTCCCGCTGTTGTCGGTAGAAGGCGGGCACGGCTTTCCTGGCGAGAGCCACCCGCTCCTCCTTCAGGAGCTCGAGGGCGTAGAGCTGGCTTGGGTGAGAGACGCCGCCCATTCCGAACGACGAGAAGTTGCCGAGGATCTCGATGTTCTCTTTCGCCGCCACCACCCACCCGATGCGGATGCCGGGGGCCTGCAGGCCCTTGGTGGCCGCACCCACCACGAACAGGTTCGACCGGTCGAGGTCGTCGGCGTAGCGCAGGGCGCTCTCGGGCTGGTCCTGGAAGAGCTCGTACGCCTCATCGATGAGGAGGCCGACGCCTTCGGTGGAGGCGGCCCGCACGAGGGCCTCGAGCCCGCTGCCTCGCTGGGTGATGCCGGTCGGATTGCACGGATTGCTCATGAGGATGAGGTGTCGATCCGCGCCCGCACCGGTCGTGTACTCGGCCGGTTTTGGCGTGAAGCGGTTCTCGGCCCGGCTCGGGGTCATCGACCACGTACGCCCGAGGCGTTCCAGGAGGTCGTAGTAGGGCGTGTATTCCGTCGAGGCCACGCGCACCGCGATGCTCCGGTCGAGAAAGGAGAGGATGGCGACGAGCGCCGGCCGTCCGCCCGCGAAGATCATGACGTTGTCGGCGGTGACCGTCGCTCCGTAGTGGGCGCGGTAATACGCAGCCACCGCCTCCCGCAAGGCGGGCAGGCCCCAGGCCTTCGGATACTTGAGATGGTCGGGCGCCACGGGAATCGAAGTTGGCATAGCCGGGCCACCCGGAAGCTGATCGGTCCTCGGAAATCCCTGGCTCCAGGGATGCGTTCCCGGATCGCCCATCGGCCTTCCGAACGCGGCCAGGAAGGCGTAGAGCGTCTCGTAGATCCCCATCGGGGGCACGTACTTGAGGAAGGGCATGAAGATTGGGCGCGAGTGTAGCCGAGCCGTCTTCCCGCTTCACCGTTAAAGGCAATTGGAAATGCGGCAATCACGAGGACGATTTCGTAGAATTGCGGTTAGAAGCTCGCCAAATGACCTCCATGCCTTTTTCTGTGGTCTCGACCCGAAGCCATGCGCTCGTATGGCGAGCGATGAACCAATCGAGGATCAAAGAGAAGGCCCATGACTGAAGCGGAACGTTTTGTCGACGAGACGGCCAAGTGGCTCATGCCGGATCGCGTTCAATGGTGCGACGGCTCCGAGGAAGAGGACGCCCGCCTCAAGGCCCAGATGCTTGCGGACGGCACCCTCATCAAGCTGAACGACAAGGAAGTTCCGAACTCCTACCTCCACCGCTCCCATCCTTCCGACGTCGCCCGCACCGAGCACCTCACCTACATCTGCTCGGAGAAGAAGGAAGACGCCGGCCCCACCAACAACTGGCTCTCGCCCAGGGAAGCGAAAGAAAAGGCCGATCCGCTCTTCCGCGGCGCCATGAAGGGCCGGACCATGTACGTGGTCCCCTACGTGATGGGCCCCCTCGCCTCGCCTTTCTCCAAGGTGGGCATCGAGGTCACCGACTCGCCCTACGTGGTCGCCAACATGCGCATCATGACCCGCATGGGCAAGGCCGCGCTCGATCATCTCGGCTCGTCCGATGACTTCGTGCCCGGCGTGCACTCGATCGGCGACCTCTCGCCCGACCGCCGCGCCATCATGCATTTCCCCGAGACCAAGACCATCTGGTCGGTGGGCTCGGGCTACGGCGGCAACGCGCTCCTCGGCAAGAAGTGCTTCGCGCTGCGCATCGCCTCCACCATGGCCCGCGACCAGGGCT
>CAZYEA010000142.1:0-12418 GCA_964646485.1 uncultured Acidobacteriota bacterium | reverse complement strand
CTTGAGGAGGCTCACCCGCACGAGGCGCTGGCCGCCCGCCGCGTATGTGTGCGTGATCTGAAATGACCTCTGAACCGTGGTCTTGCCCGCGATGTAGGGCGGACATTCGGCGGCTGTCTCGCTCTCTCCATCGCGGGTCCCCGCGTGTCGAGCTTCCCAGTCCGGTGGCGTGGCTCGGTCCGTGCGATCCTGGAACACGTCCCATTCCCATCGAACGGTGGGGCAGTACAGCTCCTCCGCCTCCGATCCGCCCATGAGCCGCGCGGTCATGGTGAGCGCGCCTGTCGCCACCGCGACTCGGGGTGTGATCGTCAGCTCCAGCCTGGGTTTGGAGGAAGCGCTGCTCGCGGTCGGCGCCGTGGCCAAAAGCAGCAGGCAGGAGACGAGGGCCCTTCGCGCGGTCAACATCCCTCAGTCCCGCGGGCTCTGGATTCTTCTGACCATCTTCAGGAGCATCGCTCGCGGCAGGAGGGGAGCGAGCCCTGCGCCCACCCGGTTGCGAAGGCCGGTTACCACGACACGCCGGTTACTCTGCCAGCCGAGGTAACCCTCCTGAGCCACGGGGGCGGAGGGCGCCACCTTGAGCACGGCGGCGAGGTTGGTCTTACCCGTTCCCGCGCGGTCACGGAAACCGCTGGCGGTGGCGCCCGGGCAGAGGCAGGACACCTTGACTCCCGTGCCCCGCGCCTCTTCCCACAGCGCCTCGGAGAACGAAAGCACGAAAGCCTTCGAGGCGTAATAGATGGCCATCAGGGGTCCGGGCTGGAAGGCCGCGGTCGAGGCCACGTTGAGGACGCCGCCGCGGCCGGCCTTCAACATGCCGCCCCAGTAGATGTGGGTGAGTTCGACGAGCGCGCGCACGTTCAGATCGATCATCCCGAGGGAGGTGTCGAGGGGTGCAGAAGCGAGCTCACCCGCGTGCCCGAAGCCCGCGTTGTTCACGACCACGTCGACGGTGAGCCCGCGCGCGGCGATCTCTTTGGCCAGGCGGAGCCCGCCGCCGATGGCGCCAAGGTCGTTCGCAATGGCGGTGGCCCTGATGCCGTGGCTCTTTGCGAGTCGCTCGGCCACCGCCTTGAGGGCGTCCTCGGACCGCGCGGTGACGATGATGTCGTACCCGTCCTTCGCGAAGCACTCAGCGAGATCGACGCCGATTCCGCCCGAGGCGCCGGTGATGAGCGCGGTCTGAGAGGCGCCTGGCCTTGAGGTCATTTCGGGATCTTAGTCGTGGCGGGAAGGGACGGGGTCTTAACCCCTTTGCCTCGCGTCAGGCGGAGGCGTCCGACTTCTGGACCAGGACAGGCGGTTCGATGAGGTGCGGCGGAGTGGCCAGGGCATCGTCCGGTTCGAGTTGCGGATCGTAGGGTGAGGCCGAGCCCGTTTCCTTCCAGCGCCTGGGCACCCGTTCGATGCCGATCGGGAAAATGGTGAGCGAACCGTCCCTGCCGATGTGCAGGCGCAGGAAGTTCTTGTAGTCCTCGATGCGCAGGGCCGAGAAGGCCTCGTTCGAATGACGTTCGAAGACGTTCAGGGAGACGAGCAGGTACACGCCCATCAGGAACGAGCCCACGAGCGCCCCGGCCGCGAACATCAAGGTCCCGCTGAAGGCTTCGGCGGCGATTCGATTCGTGACGCCAAGCGTCTCGATCAGGCTGCGGATGGAGACGAGCAGGGCCCAGGCCGCGGCGGTGTGGGCGAGGCCGTGCGCGGTTCCGGCCAGGCGCTTGTACCAGACCGAATGGGTGTCGGTGAAGAGGATGAAGCCGAGGATGAGCACGAGAGGACCGAGCAGCATGCCCTGGCCCTGATTCCAGAAGTAACCGAGAAGGCCGTACAGGGAACCCATGGCGAGGCCGAACTTCGGATTGATGAAAGGAAAGAGCAGGTTCCGCCAGGTGAGACGCCTCGAGGTGGCGAGGTCGGGATAGGCCCCGCGCTGGGTGAAGCCGCCGCCGAGGGTGGCGGCATCGGGCGCATGGGTCGGATGCAGGAAGGCGCCGCCTCCACCCGCCGTGATCTTCTGGGCGCCCTGGGGATTCGCGTGACGTCGATAGTGGTGCAGGTCGCCCGCGATGTAGGCCACGATCGAAGCGCCGTTTCGCTGCAGGACCTTCTCGAAGTAGTGCAGGTTGTTCTCGTTGTACTCGGGGTCGAGGTCTTCGTAGGTCGTGGCATAGACCCAGTGGGGCTCGGCGGTGCAGATCACGATGCGGTCGCCTTGCGCCATCTGCGCCGCCACTTTCTTGAAGTACTCGATCTGCAGGGCGTCGATGTCGGAGCCGAGTTGCACGTCCGCTCCGATGAGCCAGACCCTGTGCGGAAGCTTGAGCGCGAAGTAGCTGCGTTTTTGCCGGGTGCGCCAGCCCTGGAACCAGCGGCCGCTGCAGAAGAGGCGCGAGAAGGAAACGAGGGAGTCGTACCAGTCGTGATTTCCGGGGATGGCGAATACGTCGGGGGCGGGTTCCTGGGAGTAGTTCCGAGCGGTCTCGAAGGGTTTCACCAGGCGGTCGTGGTAGCCCCGCCGCGAGGCCGCGGGGTACACCTGATCGCCGCCCAGGAGCAGAATGGATCCGCTCACCGTCTCGGCCTTCGCCCCGAACGAGGTGGCGACCGACAGCCGCGGCCGCGAACTCCAGTACGCGACCGCGTAGGTGGAGTTCCAACCATCGCCCGTGTCGGCGATGTAATCGAGCCACAGTTCGTTCCGGTCGGAGTAGTCGTAGACCTCGAACGCCCCGCCCGCGGCCAGGGCCTCGAGCAGCCGGTAGTCCGAGTGCCGGCCGAAGAGGGTGGAGATGAGGACATCGAAACCGGTCTTGAGGAGCGGCCCGGGATCGAACCATCCGACCATGGGCAGGCGATCCTCGGGCCGCGGCGGGGCCACGACCTTCGGGTTTTCCGGGGGCATCAGTCGATTATCCGCGACTTGGCGCCGTGCTCCCGGGGGCGTGGCGCGCCGCCTCGATTTTTCCCGAGGCCTTAGACTTGCCAGGCCCATGTTCACGAGCCTTGCGACCGCGCTGCTACTGGCCGCGAAGCTCGAGTTCGTGGCGCCCGACGCGAATTTCTCCTTGCGCGAGGGCCTGCCCGCGGTTCAGGTCTTGAGCCTTTACCAGGACCGCTACGGCGCGCTCTGGGCCGGCACCACCGCGGGGCTGGCCCAGCTGGGCGGACCGGCCATCGCCGCCTACGGCCCCGAGGAAGGGCTCGCCCGTTCGGCCGTGTTCGCGGTGGCCGAAGAGTCATCGGGCGCCATCGTGGTGGGAACCGCGGGCGGAATTTCTCGCCTGGTGGGAGGCCGGTTCGAGCCCGTACCCCTGCCGCTCGCCGCCGCCCAGCAGGGGGTGAGGAAATTCGCGCGAAGTCGCGACGGAAGTCTGTGGGCCCTGGCCGGTGACCGACTGCTCCTTAAACAGACCGCGGGTCAGTGGAGTGCGGTGGGGATCGACGGCGCCCTCGCCTTCGAGGCCAGCGATTTCGCCATCGACGATATCGGGGCGGTGTGGCTCGCCACGCGCAATCACGGTCTCCTTCGACTCACCGCCTCCGGCACGCGGCTCCAAAAATCGGCGCAGTTCCAGGCGAATGACCACGCGTCGACCGCCATCGATCACGTCATGGCCACGAAGGACAAGGTCTTCTTCACCTCCACCCGCGGCTTGTCCATGGTCTCGGTGAGTGCCGGCGGGGTGGTGGAGACGACGCCTTTCCCCCCAAGGGTCGGGGCCGGACATCGCTCGCTCGCGGTCGCACGCTCGGGCGCGGTGTTCATCGGCACCAACGCGGGAGTGTTCACCCAGCAGTCGCGGGCTCTCGTCCCGGTCGATTCACGCAACGACCGGGCGCGAGCGCCGGCGGTGTCCTTGCTCTCCGACCGTGAGGGCCAGCTGTGGGTGGGCACGATCGAATCGGGGCTCAACGTGCTGCTGATGGGCCGGGGCGTGCGCTTCCTCAGAGCGGACAAGGAGAGCTTCCGCTCCATCGACATCGACCGAAGCGGCGTTCACTGGATCTCGAACGAACGGCGGCTTCTCCATTTCCGCACGGATGACGCGGGGAATCCGAGGTTGACGGGGGAGGCGCGGGTCGAAGGCTTCGACGCCCTCACCGTCTACGACGTCGAGGAGGATCCTTTCGGGGGACTGCTCTTCGCCATGGACGGAGGGGTTGGCCTCCTGCCGCGCGCCGCGCGCGCCTCGTCGAGCATGGTCATTCAGCACGATCCCCGATTCGAGATACTGCGCGACCGGCTGGTGACCGCCATCCACAAGGACCAGCGCGACACGGTCTGGGCGGTTTCGCCGCTCGGGGTCTGCCGTCTGCCGAAGGGCGGTCAGGATGCGCAGATCGTGCCTCTGCCGAACGGCACCCCCTGGATGGCCGCCATGGACGCATCGACATGGCTCTGGGTGAGCACCCGGCAGGGGACGCTCGAACTCATCGACACCGCGACCGAGCGGGTCACCCAGGTGGCCCTGCCGCCCGGCCGCCACGCCGAGTTCCTGGCCCCCGCACCCGATGGGGGCGTGGTCGTGACCTTCGAGAACGGTGAGTCCGCTTTCTTCGCGGTTCGCGACGGCAGGGGCGAGGTCGTCATGTCCAAAGGGCCTGCGGGAATCTCCTGGCTCTCCGTGCAGTCTCTCCAGAAGATGGGCGATTCGTACATCGCCGCTCACGGCGGCGACCGGCTCTCCCAGATCAATCTCAAGCCCGGCAGCGTGGAGCAGACCATACTGACCTCCGCCGATCTCGAGGATGCGGATTTTCGTTACCTCTCGCTGCGCGAGGGCCGCGCCAACCTGATGTGGTTCACGCTCCTCAACGGTATCGGCCTGCTCGATCCTCCAAACGCACCCCCCGAGCCCAGTCGCCTGCGTCTCGAGCCCGAGGCCCCGCGTCTCGTCCTCTCGCCCCGCCCCAATTCCATCGACCTGCACGCCCAGCTTTCCGACCCCGTGGCCCCGCGCAAGGCGCGCTATCGCTTCCGCCTGCTCGACGAGATGCGGGACTGGTCGGCCTGGTCCTCGGATCCCCACATTCCTCTTTCCAACGTTCCTCCCGGCGCCTACCGTCTCGAGGTCGAAGCCGAGGACCGCTATGGCCGGAAAGCGACCCCGGTGGCCATCGAGGTGGCGGCCGAGGCGCACATCTGGGAGTCGTGGCCGTTCCGTCTCGCCGCCCTTCTCGGAGCGGCGGGCTCGATCTATGGCCTCTATCGCGGTCGGGTGAGGCTCATAGAAAAGGATCGGCTCGCGCTCGAAGCCGCGGTGAAGGCGGGCCGGGTCGACCTCGAGGTGGCGAACGCGCGGCTTCAGGAGGCGTCCCTCACCGACATGCTCACCGGCTTGCGCAATCGCCGCTACTTCAAGGAGGTGGTGGAGGATGAACTCCGGCTGCTGAGGCGGCGCTACGACGAGCGGCTTCATAGCCGCGACCCCAATCGCGATGCGGTCTTCTTTCTCCTCGATCTCGACCGCTTCAAGACCATCAACGACCAGTTCGGGCACGCGGGCGGCGACGCCGTCCTCAAGGAAACGGCCCGACGCCTCGAAAACCTGGTGCGCCGGACCGATCGCCTCATCAGGTGGGGCGGGGAGGAGTTCCTCGTGGTCTCCCTCGACTGCCAGCGCGGCGAGGCCGGGGAGATGGCCTCGCGCATCCTCTCCGCGATCTCGCGCGAACCCTTTGCCGTCGGCGCGTCGGAGGGCGTCTCCGTCACCACCTCGCTCGGCTGGGCGGCCTACCCGTTCGCGCTCGATGGGGTGGAGCCCAACACCGAGGATGTGGTGCGCATGGCCGACCGTGGCCTGTATCGGGCCAAGCGCGCCGGGCGCAATTGCGCGGTCGGAATCTTCATCGACTCGGAAGGCCGGCCCGACGGAGCGCGCGCCGCGGGCACGGTCGAAGTGCTGAAGGACTTCGGCCTGACCGTCGCCTTCACCATGGTGCGAGGCGCCCCTCCGGTGCTCCCCGCGCCCGAGTCCGCGCCGGCCCCGGGCCCGCTACCGGAGCGCTCCTGATCCGCCATGTCCGAACCCATCCTCGGCTTTCCCAACCAGCTCACCATCCTGCGCATGATCTGCGCTCCCGTGTTCGTGGCCCTGACCCTCGACGGTCATCTGCGCGCCGCCGTGCTGGTCTTCATCCTCGCCGCTCTGACCGACGCGTTCGACGGACTGATCGCGCGCTACTACAAGCAACGCACCACCCTCGGCGCCATCCTCGATCCGCTCGCCGACAAGATGCTGCTCGGCTCCGCCTTCGTGGCGCTCTCCTTCGCTTCCGCCGTGCCCGTGCACATTCCCAAATGGCTCACCGTGGTGGTGCTCTCGCGCGACGCCATCATCGTGGTGAGCGCCCTCGCCATCGCCTTCGTCTCGAACCATAAGGGCTTCGCGCCGAGCCGACTCGGGAAACTCAGCACCGCCGCCCAGATGGTGTGCGCGGCCACCGCCTTCGCCGCCAACCTCACCACCGTCCCCCGGCCCCTCCTCGACCTGCTCTTCGTCGTCACTGGCGTCCTCACCGTGGGCTCGGGCCTGCACTACCTGTACCGCGCGTCGTCGCGCCGCTTCGTGGAGCCCTCGAGCGATGTTTAAAGACACTCCGGCGTGGCTGCGCGCGGTCTTCGGCGTGCTCGCCGTCCTGCTCGCTCTGTGGGGCCTCACCCGCATGCTCGCGGGCCTCACGCCCTTCCTCGCCGCCTTCGCCATCGCATACTTCCTCAATCCCTCGCTCAACCGCTTCGAGGCCCGGCTGGCTCCGCTGCTCGCCCGGCTTCCTCTGGTCGGAAAGGCCCTCGACCCGCGCGCGGTCTCCGTCCTCGTCACCCTCCTGAGCTTCGCGACCATCGCGGTGGTCATCGTCCTCCTCGCCGTGCCCGCCCTGCTCGTGCAGGTCGACGAGGCCGCGCGGGGCCTGCCGAAGATGATCGAGAACGTGAAGACCCGGGTGGAGCCGCTCCTCGAGAAGGTCAACCTGCGCTATCCCGACGAGACCGCGCAGATTCGCGCCGTGGTCGAAGAGAAGCTCAAGGAGAAGCTGCCCGACCTGCTGGCGCCCGTGACTCACCTGCTGCGCTTCGCCCTCGAGAGCACCTTCAGCTTCTTCACCCTTTTCATCCACCTCTTCGTGGTGCCGGTGTTCGCGGGCTACCTCCTTCTCGATATGAACCGCATCCGCGCCGGTCTCGTGGAATACATCCCGCCGAGGGTCAGGCCCTGGCTCGTGGGCAGGATGCGGGAGGTGGACACGCTGCTCGCCGCCTTCGTGCGCGGCCAGATCACGGTGTGCTTCATCCTCGCCGTCTTCTACGGGGTCGCCCTCTCGGTCCTGGGTGTCCCGCTCGGCCTCGTGGTCGGCTTCTGCATCGGCTTTTTCAATCTGGTGCCGTTCATGGCCTTCGTCGCGGGGCTGCCCCTGGCCCTGCTGATCGCGTGGGCGGGGGAGTGTGGCGCCAATACCCTGTTCTGGATCGTGGTCGTGTTCGTGATCGGGAAGTTCGCCGACATCTACGTGCTCTCCCCGCGGATCGTGGGCGAGAGCCTTGGTCTGCACTCGATCGTGGTGATCCTCGTCCTCCTTCTGGGCGGCGAGTATTTCGGCTTCGCCGGACTTCTCCTCGCCGTGCCCATAACCGCCGCGGCCTCGGTGTTCTGGGACGACCTCACCGCGGCCTACAAGCGAAGCCGCTTCTATGGGGACGCGGAGGGCCCATCCCCCGGCCGCCTGCCGGCCGAGTAGAGCGTGGGACGGCGCCTCTCGAGGTGCTGGAGGGTTAGCGCGCTCTGAAGACCACGACGCCGTCGACGAGGGTCATGACCGGCCAGCCGGTCAGGGACATCGCGACGAAAGGAGAGTTCCGGCTCTTGCCTCGGAAGGACTCGGGCTTCACCGTGCGGACTTCGGCGGGATCGAAGATCGTGATGTCCGCGGGCTGGCCCTTCTCGAGGGTGCCGCCCGGGAGGCCGAGGGCGCGGGCCGGGCCGGCGGTGAGGAGGTGAACCAGGCGGGTGAGATCGAGAGCGCCCGTCTTCACCAGGCCGTCGTGGCATAACGCGAAGGCGGTCTCGAGGCCCACGATGCCGAAGGCCGCGCAGTCGAATTCGCAGATCTTCTCCTCCGTGGTGTGCGGAGCGTGGTCGGTGGCGATGGCGTCGATGGTGCCGTCCGAGAGGCCGGCGATGACGGCCTGACGATCCTCCTCCGACCGCAGGGGAGGATTCATCTTCGTCACCGGGTCGTAGTCATGGGCGCGCACCGCCTCGTCGGTCAGGGTGAGGTGATGCGGGGTGGCCTCGGCGGTGACGCGCACCCCGCGGGCCTTGCCCCGGCGCACGGCGTCGACCGCGCCCGCGGTGCTGATGTGGGCGATGTGCACGTGCGACCCGGTGAACTCGGCGAGCAGGACGTCGCGCTCGACCATGATGGTCTCGGCCACGTGGGGCGTGCTTGGAATTCCCAGGGCCACCGAGACCGCACCCTCGTTCATGGCCCCGCCCTTGGAGAGGTCGAGGTCTTCGCAATGGTCGATGACGGGGAGGCCGAAGGTGCGCGCATACTCGAGCGCGCGGCGCATGACCCGCGCGTTCTGCACCGGACGGCCGTCGTCCGACACCGCGATGCAGCCGGCGGCCTTCAAGTCGCCGTACTCGGAGAGTTCCTCGCCCTTCGAGCCGCGGGTGATCGCGCCGATCGGATAAACCTTCACCACCGCCTCGCGCTTCGCGGTCTCCACGATGAAGCGGGTGGTCGAGGCCGAGTCGTTCACCGGCGTGGTGTTGGGCATCGCGCACACCGCGGTGAACCCGCCCGCGGCCGCGGCCCGCGCCCCGCTCGCGATGGTCTCCTTGTCTTCACGCCCCGGCTCCCGCAGATGCGTATGGAGGTCGATGAAACCGGGAGTGACCACGCAGAGGGAGGCGTCCACGATCTCGGCGTTCTTCGCCTTGAGGCCATCGCCGATCTGGGCGATGCGGCCGTTCTCGACGAGGACATCGACGCGGGCGTCGAGGCGCTGAGCGGGGTCGATCACCCGGCCGCCGCGGATCAGAAGGGTCTGAGGCATGAGTTTCCTTGAGTAAGGGCGCTACTCGCGGCCGCCGCCGAGGAGGAGGTAGAGCACGGCCATGCGCACGGCCACGCCGTTCGTGACCTGGTCGAGGATGAGGGAGGACTTCGAGTCGGCGACCTCGCTCGCGATTTCCACCCCGCGGTTCATGGGCCCGGGATGGAGGACGACCACGTCGCTCTTGGCCCGCTTCAATCGCTCGAGGGTGAGGCCGTACTGCGCGTGATACTCGCGCGCGGTGGCGATGAAGGCGCTGGTCATCCGCTCCTGCTGAAGGCGGAGCATCATCACCACGTCCTTGCCCTCGATGGCTTCGTCCATCCGCCAGCTCAAGGTGGCCTGAGCGGAGAACTCCTGGGGCAGGAGGGTGGGAGGCGCGCACAAGGTCACCTCCGCGCCCATTCGGGACAGGAGGTGGATGTTCGACCGCGCGACCCGCGAGTGGAGGACATCGCCCACGATCGCGACCTTCAGCCCGGCGAGGCGGCCCTTGGACTGCCTCAGGGTGAGGGCGTCGAGAAGCGCCTGGGTGGGATGCTCATGGGCGCCGTCACCCGCGTTTACGATCCGCGCGCTCCCGTGGCGGGCGAGGAAGTTCGCGGCCCCCGCGGAGGAGTGCCGCACCACGATCACGTCCGGGGTCATGGCTTCGAGGTTCTTGACCGTGTCGAGAAGACTCTCGCCTTTCGAGACGCTCGAACCCGCGGCCTGAATCGACAACGAATCGGCGGAGAGGATCCGCTCCGCCATTTCGAAGGAGGCGCGGGTGCGCGTGGAAGCTTCCATGAAGAGATTGACCACGGTGCGGCCGCGCAGGGTCGGGACCTTCTTGATGGGGCGATCCATGATCTCGCGCATCTGCACCGCGGTATCGAGGATCAGGGTGATTTCGTCCGCCGACAAAGGCTCGATACCGAGCAGATGCTTCCGAGTCCACCCCGTCATCGCTTCACCAGGACGACTTCGTCCTTGCCGTCGATCTCGGCGAGGCGGACGTCGACCATGTCGCTGCGGCTGGTCTTGATGGTCTTGCCCACGTAGTCCGCCTGGATCGGGAGCTCGCGGTGGCCGCGATCGATCAGCACCGCGAGGGCGATCCGCGAGGGCCGGCCGAAGTCCACGAGTTCGTCGAGGGCGGCGCGGATGGTGCGGCCGGTGTAGAGCACGTCATCGACGAGGATCACGGTGCGGCCGTCGATGGAGAAGGGGAGGGTCGTCGCCTTGAGCACGGGCCTCGTGCCCACGGTGGAAAGATCGTCGCGGTAGAGCGTTATGTCCAGCGAACCGACGTCGACCTTCTTCCCCGTGCTCGAGCCGAGGGCCTTGGCCAGGCGGCCGGCGAGGGGAACTCCGCGGCTTTGAATGCCCACGATGGCGATGGTCGCGGCCTCCTTCTGGTCGAGCCGAATCGCCTTCGCCATGGCGGCGATGGCGGCGCCGAGGGACCGGGCGCTCAGGACCTCCGTCTCCCTCGCGGTCTTGGCGCGCCCCCCGGCTGCTTTCAAGAGATCCTGCCTCCGTTCGGGACCGGGCGTTCCACCGCGAGGAGCACGTGCGCGCCCGAAGGATCCGGGGCGGCCAGCACCAGCACCTCGGACATGAAACCGGCGATGCGCCTTGGCGGGAAATTCACCACCGCGATGATCTGCCGCCCCACCAGCTGCTCGGGCCGGTAGTTCACCGTGTACTGGCCGGACGAACGCTTCACGCCGATCTGGGGGCCGAAGTCGATCTCCATCCGGTACGCGGGCTTGATGGCGCCTTCGAGGGGTGCGGCCGAGAGCACGGTGCCCACCCGCAGGTCGAGATTGAGGAACTCATCGAAGGTGGCCACGGGGCGTCATCTTAATCATTACTTCTGACCCGCCACCGGTCCGAGCTTGAGAGTGAAGGTGGCCGAGCCCGCGCAACCCGCGCGCAGGGTCAAGGCGCGGATCTGGGGCTCGAACCCCCCCACCGCGACCGTGACCGCGTAGACCCCGGGCGGGTCTGCGACCACGTTCGCAACTCCGCTGCTGTTCGTGCGTACCGTGGCCATGGTTTCCTTGCCCGCGCCCATGGGGAAGAGGTGAACCTGCACGCCGGGAAAGGCATCGTTGCGCTCGTCCCGCACGCGCACGGTCAGGCGATAGGGCGTTCGCGCCCTGGGCGTGCAGGCCTCCCGCTCCGGCCGGGGGAAGGAGATCTCGCCGTGCTTCGGCTCGTCGTCGCTCGGGTCGGTAGCGCGGGACTCGCCCGGCCGAGGGTCGCTCGGCTTCGAGACCGGCTGCCCGGTCGCGCATCCGAGGGCCGCGGAGATCAGCAGGGTCGCGAGGAGGTTGGGGGCGTTCGGTCGCATGGCGAAAAGGAGGGCTGTCGCGAACGCTACGCGGTCGTTTCGCGCCAGGTCAAGGGCCGGCGATCCTTCAGAACGCCATCACCAGCCCGATTCCCATGCTTTCCTTCCCGGGCGTGAGGATCAGGTCCACCTTGGGCTTTCGCGCGTCCACGCGGGCGAAGCGGTCGGTCCTTATGGCCAGACCCACGAGCGCGCCCACCGAGCCCGTAACGATGCCGCCGAAGATGCCTCCAATGGCGCCGAGGGTGGGGTCGAAAGGGCAGTCGCGGTAGCAATCAACGCCCGTCCCGATCGCGGCGCCCATGAGAACAGCGCCCGGCACGAAGCCGATGAGGGCGCCCTGCTTCCAGTGGGAGCGTCGTCCCGTGACCACCTCGAGGCTTCTCAGCTGGGACAAGGAAACGCGCATCGGCTCGGCGGCGTTTTTCGGCCGGATCACCATCTCGTCGTCGGTCAGGCCGTCAAGGGTGGCGCGAATCGTCTTCTGGCTGCCCGAAACCTGCAGGCGCACCGAGTCGCCCGGGGCCAGACTCGTGAGCGGAACCGTCTTCTCCTCTCCCGAGGCGATGGAAGCGAGAAGCCCGATGGTCGTCAGCCAGGCCGCGGTTCGTGCGCCCATCCCGTCCTCCGAGTCGATACGCTTATACGCCTTTATGGTTTGCTTTTCTCGGGTGCTTCCACGTGATAGCCGCGGCGGTGGCGCGTCTTCACTCCCGGCTGGTCCACTTCGACCCGCAGGCGGTGGTCTCCGGGGGTGGGGTCGCTCTTCGGCACGTAGCCGATCACATACTGCGCGGCGAGTTCGTCGAGCAGGCCGTCGTAGATCGGCTGCAGATCCCGGAAGGTCCGCGGGGTGAAGACCTCGCCCCCGGAGATCTCGGCGAGTTCCCGCATCAGCGCCTTCGCCTGCAGGCCGCCCGCGGAGTCCGAGTATTGGCCGCTGAACACGATCGGGTAGATGGTCACCGTGCTCGAGCGCGCGAAGGACGCCGGCGCAAAGTGGGCCGGAT
>CAZYEA010000141.1:0-12432 GCA_964646485.1 uncultured Acidobacteriota bacterium | reverse complement strand
TCCTCGCGCACCCAGGCCACGAATTCGTTCATCTCCTTCTGCATCTGCTCGATCTGCGCGCGCAGCTTCAGGATCACGTCGATGCCGGCGAGGTTCACCCCCAGGTCACGGGAGAGGGAGAGGATCATCTCGAGCCGCTTCATGTCTTCGTCGGTGTAGAGCCTGGTGTTGCCCTCGCTGCGCGAGGGTTTGAGCAGGCCCTCGCGCTCGTACATGCGCAGGGTCTGCTGGTGGATGCCGTAGCTCTGGGCCAGGGTGCTGATCATGTAGAAGCGCTGGCCGGGGCTCGCTCCCGGCGGCCGGGTCGCTCGTCGTCCTCTGGGCATTGGGGTTCCTCTATCGATCTCGGTTGGAGCGGCCTTTGGGCTGGTTTCCCGCTTCGTCCCCGGCCACGCGGCGGGACACCTCGGCGAGAAGGGCCTTCGAGTGAAGGTCGGTGACGGCGGGAACCACCAGCTTCACCTCGGCCCACAAATCGCCGCGGGACGTGGGGTCGCCGAAATGAGGCATGCCGCGCTTGCGCAGCCTGAAGCGCTGAGCGCCCTGGGTGCCCGCGGGTATCTCGATCGGCACCTCCCCGTCAGGTGTGGTGACGCTCACATGGCCGCCCATGGCGGCGTCGAAGATCGAAACCTGCGCGTCGACATAGAGGTCGTGGCCGGCGCGTCGATAGAGGGGATGCGGATCCACTTCCACGTGCACCACGAAGTCGCCCGGCGCCCCGCCGCACCGGCCCGCGTTCCCGGCTGAGGAAAGGCGCAGTCTCGTGCCGTGCTCGATCCCGGGCGGCACGTTCACGTCCATCCACTCCGTCTCATGCACCCTTGACTCGCCCGCGCAGGTGGGGCAGGGACCGTGCACGCGCTGCCCGGCCCCATCACAGTCGCGACAGCGCGCGCGGAAGACGAGATGCCCGCGGCGCACCTTGATCGAGCCTTCACCGCCGCACGCGTTGCACGCCTCGGCCGCGCGAGCGACCTGACCGGTGCCGTCGCAGGTCACGCAGGGCGACAGACGGGTGACGGACAGCCTCCGATGTGCGCCGCGGAAAGCCTCGTCGAAGGAGATGCGAAGCGTGACCTCGAGATCTTCGCCGCGCTGCGACGTCTCCCCGGAGGGTTCGATGGCCGATTCGAAGAGCTCGCGGAAGCCCTGACGTCCCCCGCCTCCGCCCGCGAAGTCGAAGCCTTCGAAAGCCAGAGGAGGCTTTTCGCGGAACGTCTTTCCCTCGACCACCCCGCGGTCGTAGGCACTGCGACGTTCGGGGTCGGAAAGCACTTCGAAGGCCTGAGCGATGAGGGCGAACATCGCCGCCGCTTCCATGTTCCCGGGGTGGAGATCCGGGTGGAATTCGCGAGCGCGCCGCTGATAGGCGCGACGCAGCTTCGCCGGCGAGAACCGCCGGTCAACTCCAAGGATCGAATAGAAATCAGCCACGATCTAAGTGTTCCGCTGTCAATTTTACACGCGATATGAGCGCGATGCGGTCACAATTGACGGCGCAACCTGCGAGTGTCCCTGGTCAAAGGACACGAATACAGAGACTTAGATCGGTCGGAGAGGCCGCCTCAACTCGCCTGGACGCCCTCCAGGTAGCGAGTCCGCAGCACATTCATATGATGCAGTTCGTGGCCCGCGATGACGTAAGCGAGGGCCCGCACGCTGATCTCCGCGTTGTTGGCCTTGCCTCGTCGAGTGGACGCCTCATCGGACATGAGCTTGAACAGCGACAGGGTCGAACGGCGCACGGTCTCGAAACCCGTCACGATTTCGGCGAGCGGGAAGGCGTCGAACGAACCGTTACGCACGTAGTCGTTCTCCTCGAAACCGGGGAGCGGCGTCTCGTCGGCGCGGGCGAAACGGAGCGCCCGCTGCGCGAAGATCCGCTCGGCGTCACTCAGGTGCGCCACCAGTTCCTTGACGCTCCATTTCCCCGGCGCGTAACGAAATCCCCCCTGGGATTCGCTGAGGTGGCGGAGGAGAGAGAGGGTGGCCTCGTTTTGCTTCGCCAGCGTGGCCACGATGTCACCCTCGGGCACGAGCGAGACGTAGCGATGGAAGTGACTCGAGTACTCGGTGTCTTTGGGCCGTTCGAACATGGATCCTCCTTCGTCGAAGGACAATCTACACCGGGGGATTCGACCTAGGAGCGACCTTTAGGCGCGAGATACACCCACTCATCGAAGAAGTCCGAGAGGTCCTTCCCCGTGGATCTCTCCATCGCGCGCTGGAAGTCGGCGGTGGTCACCGACTTGGAGAAGTGGTCACGCGTGTAGGCCCGCAAGCCGCGCCAGAAGAGTTCCTCGCCCAGGCGTTCGCGGAGAGCGTGCAGAACGAGCGCGCCTTTCTGATAGACGAGGGCGCGATCCTCCGAAGTCGGCCGGTTCCAGTCCGGAAAGACGAGCGAGCGATCCTTGCCCGCGGCCTTCACCCGCTCGTACCGCGCCCGCCAGGTTTCGACCTCCTTGAGGTACGCCTCGCGCCCGAAGCGCTTCTCGCGGTAGGCCCCGGCCATGAAAGTGGCAAAACCTTCGTTGAGCCAGAAATGGGTCCAGTCGAGGCAGGTGATCTCGTTGCCCCACCATTGATGGGCGAGCTCGTGAGCGATGAGGCCGATGCCCGAAGGATCGGCAAGTACGCCCCGGCCGTATTCCTCCGACATCAGACTGAAACCCTTGAGCTCCTGGCCGATGGTCTTCTCGACGAGGGCCTGCGCGTAGACGCCGCCCGGATAGGGGACCCCCGAACGCTCTTCGAAGAAAGTCATCATGTCCCGGGTCAACGCGAAGATCTGACGGAGCTGCGACGAGGCCGCCGCGGTGGAGAGATAGCGAAGCACGGTCCGGCCACGCGTCTCCGTGACTTCCTCGAAGGGGGCGGCGGCGAATCCGAAGGTATAGGTGGGCGCCTGCCGGTCGAGCCTCCACTCGTGCTCTTCACGGCCGCCTTCGAGCGATCGCGTGGCGACGGGGCGGCCGTTCGCCGCCACCCGCAGCCCGGCGGGCAGGATCAGACGAAGGCGGAGGGTGGCCTTGTCGCCCGGCGCATCGATTGCGGGCATCCATTGGCTCGTGGAGAAGATCGTGTACGTCTCGGATTTCTCCGGCACGAATTCGAGGCCGAACCGCGGAGCGCCGTGGTACGCGATTTCGATCCGCCGATTCTTCCGTGGGGTTGCCGAGCCTTCCAGCCGCACGTGGACGCGGCGATCCGCGGCCGTGAACTCGAGCGGCGCCCCTCCTTCACGGACCGAATCGATGGCAAGGGCGCCGATGTCGAGGTCGACTTCGGTGAGGGGGGCCGCGGTTGTGGCGAACTCGATGACGACGCGTCCCTTGACCGTCTTGTCCGCGATTCCCGGCTCGACCGTGACGTCGTAATGAGCCACGTCGACCGACCGGCCCGCCGCTGAGGCCAGGAGCAGGAGCACCAGGGGAGCGATCACGCTAGCGCAGGCCGGTCACGAGGTAGAGCGAATTGAGGAAACGGCTCGAGCTGTAGGCGTAGGCCTTACCGTTCTGGGACACGGTGAGAAAGGGATCGAACAGGACGCCGGCCTCGTCGAGCATCTTGATGCGGTGAAGCCGGGAGCGCGCTGAGGTGGCGATGGTGAGTCGGTCGACATAGCCTTCCTGTCGATCGAGCGCGCCCACGAGCAGGGTGGAGGCGGTGTCCCAGCGAAGCACCTTCTCGGCGGGGGCCACGCGGGTGAGCGGTTTGACCGCGCGTCCATCGATCGACCATTCGCGGATGGCGCCGCCCTCATCCTGGATGGCGAGCCGCCGGCCGTCGGGCGAGATCGCCCAGGGCGCGCCGCGGCGCGAGGTGACCACCTCGCCGTCGACCTCGAACAGACGGGTGGCCTGGCCGGAGACTAGATCGAGGCGGTGAACGGCCCGCTTCTCACCTTCACGAGCCTGGAGGAGAAGGGCGGCGCCGTCGGGCGTGAAGAGGGCGTTCTCGGTTCCAGCCGGCCCCGCGAGGATCTTCGGGTCGCCCGCACTCGCACTCAGCAGAAAGAGGCGCCTCGGATCC
This sequence comes from uncultured Acidobacteriota bacterium, assembly GCA_964646485.1. Taxonomy (GTDB): domain Bacteria; phylum Acidobacteriota; class Vicinamibacteria; order Fen-336; family JAGNNV01; genus JAGNNV01. Next base: position 8,397 of record CAZYEA010000141.1, on the reverse strand, counting down.
TTGGGCGACATGGCGAGCGCCCGCTTGCCGTCCGGAGAGAGGGCGAGGGACAGGCCGGCGCCCAGCTTCAGCGCCGGCTTTCCGTCCGTGCCGCGCGCAAAAGACGTGTAGTCGTCCGAGAGTTCGAATCCGGTGACGAGCAGCGTGCCCCCGTCGTTCGAGATGTCGAACAGGTCCGACCAGCCGAGCCAGGCGAGGTCGCGCTCACGCGCTTCGGAGGGAGCCTTGCTCGCGATGAACGACGAGATCGATCCACTCGCGAGGAGCACGCGTCCGTCTCGCGCCACGTCCATGAGCACCAGATGCTGGGGCGTCTGCCAGATGAGCCGCGCCGGTCCCCCGTCTGCGGGAAAGGCGCGCAGGGACGACGGCTCTCCCGGCAGGACCGCGGTGAACCAGATCTCCTTTCCGTCCGCCGACCAGTCGAGCCCTTCCGATGAGATCCACTCGTCTCCGATCGGCGTGACTTTCCCGCCTTTGGTGGCGACGGTGACCCGGCCCCGGTTGTCGCCGTACCGCCCATGGTCGAGGAAGGCGACCCTCTCGCCCGAGGGCGAGACCCGCGCGTGCGACACGTAGCCCGTCGATTCGTAGATCACCTTACCGAGCGGAAACTCGACCCGATCCCGGCCCTCGACGCGCCGCACCACCGCGAGTTCGGTCGATCCGGGAATCCAGTCGGCCTCGCGGACGGAATCGAGCAGGGGGCGCGGGTTCTTCGCGAGGAGTTCGACTTCCGCGAGCTTGCCGTTCGCGAGCCAGGCCTCGTACTTCTGATCGATGGAGAGAGCGAGCTGGCCTTTCTCGGAGAGGGAGAGGAGGCCGGCATCGGGCAGGCCGAGATCGGTCGACTCCCGATTCTCCGATTCCGTCCGGGTCATGAAGGTGCGAATGGGCCGCCCTTCCCAGGCCGCGCTGTAGACGATCGAATTCAGGTCGGGGGTGAAGCGGGCGGCGCGCACGGTGCCGCGATCGAAGGTGATCTGGCGAACCATGGGGGTCGGAACCCGGCGCTGGCCCGCGAACATCCCCGCCGCGATCGCGACTCCCACCAGGGCCGCGGCCCCGAGGAGGGCGCGAACCGGCAGGCGCCGCCTTCGCCCCGAAGGCGCCACGAAGCCGGAGATGGCCGAGCCTTCCAGGGAGACGGTCTGCAGGGTAAAGGCGAGGTCCCGCGCCGATTGAAAGCGCTGGTCGGGGTCTTTCTCGAGGCAGCGGCTCACCACGCTCTCGAGGGAGGGAGGGACCTGCCGCCCGGACAGGTGCATGGCCGGGGGATCGTCACGCAGGATCGCGGAGAAGCTCTCGGCCTGCGACTCGCCGGGGAACGCGCGTTTGCCCGTGACCATCTCGTAGAGAACGCAGCCGAGGGCGAAGACATCGGAACGCCGATCCGCGCGGCGACCCTTCGCCTGCTCGGGTGACATGTAGCCGAGCGTGCCCATGACCAGTCCCGCTTCGGTTCCGTGCGTCTTCGTGGCGCCCTCGGAGACGTCGCCCGAGCCATCGGTGCGCGCGAGGCCGAAGTCGAGGATCTTGATCCGCCCGTCCGGCGTGACCATGATGTTCTCGGGCTTGAGATCGCGGTGGACGATTTCCTTGTCGTGGGCGGCGGCGAGGCCGCTCGCGAGCTGGGCGCCGTAGTCCATCGCCTTGCGCAGGGGCAGGGCCGCGGCTTTGAGCTTTACACGGAGGGTCTCGCCCTCGATCAACTCGAGGACGGCGTAGGTGGTGTCCCCCTCGGTCCCGAAATCGTGGATGGCGAGGATGTTCGGGTGTGAGAGTGCCGCCACCGCCTTCGCCTCCCGCTCGAAGCGCGCGAGCCGGTCGGGGTCAGCGGCAAGCTCCCTGGGAAGAACCTTGATCGCTACTTCGCGACCGAGCCGGGCGTCCTTCGCGCGGAACACTTCGCCCATGCCCCCGGCCCCGAGGGAAGAGACGATCTCGTAGGGCCCGAGCTTCGCGCCGGGGCTGAGAGTCACTGTCCTGACCTGAAGAGGATCATGGTTCTCTATCTAGACGAGGAAATCCGAACGGACGTTCCGCAGAACACGGTTTGGTCACCGCGGAGGCAGCGGGATGAGCAGCGACGCGGCGATCGAGGCCACCGAGGCGACGAGACACAAGACGGCGAGAACCATGTGATTGGTCCGTTCGGGCTTGAGCGGATCGAGGAACCAGGCCACGAGCCACCCGCCGAGGAATCCGCCGAGGTGAGCCCAGTTGTCGACACCCCTCATCATCAGGCCGAACAGGCCGAAGTAGATGACGTTCTGCCACGCGAAGCTGCGCAGGCTGCTCGATCCGCTGCGACGGCCGTAGTGAACGAGCGCGCCCCACAGGCCCATGAGGGCGGCGGAAGCGCCCAGGGTGTAGAAGCCATACCCCGGGAACACGGAGAGAACACCGCTGAGCGCGGGGGCCACGGAAAGGATCGCGACGGGCGCGGTGGAACTCATGGCGAAGCCCGCGACCGAGGCGAGGGTGTAGATGATGACGGTGCGGCCGGGGCCGAACAGCTCCGCCACCTGGGGCACGAGCAGGCGCACCCAGTACATGTTGAAGAAGATGTGAATGATGCTGCCGTGGAGCCAGCCCGCGGAGAGGAGCGTCCACCATCGGCCGTCCTCCCACACCGGGACGATCCCCGAAGCACCCATGCGCTCGGATGCAGGCAGGCTGGGCGAGAAGATGTTGAGTCCCCGAAAGCCGATGCCGGACGGGTCGAGGGCCAGCGACATCAGGTAGGCCAGCATGCACAGGCCGAGGATCAGGGGCCCGAAGCCCGAATCGGTTCCGAGGCCCCGAAAACCGGCGGCGAAGCCGAAAAGGCCGGGGTTCTTGGCGCCACAGAGAAAGCACACCTCGTCATTGACTCCGGTCAGCCCTCCACACGAGCGGCACAGCACCGAACCCGTTCTCTGACGTCCCAGCATGTTCCCAAGCACCTCCTGTAGACCCTCGCGGCCAGCTTCGAGGCTATCCCAGGATGGGCGGGGGGAGGCCAGGCTGCGGCTTGACCGGATCTTGGTACATATGTACCATTACACCATGAAACGCCCCCCTCGGACCGCCCCCGCGAAGGCCGTTGCCCCGAGCCTCACCATCGAACGCGTCCAGACCGGGGTCCGGATCGAGAAGCGCCTGCTCAAAGTCTTGAAGGCGCTCGCCGATTATCACGACCTCTCCCTGGGCGACCTCATCGAAGGCATCGTGCTGCACTCGTTCGAGGGGAAGCCGCCCTTCTCCGAGGAGTCGCGCCGCAAGATCGCCGATCTCAAACGGGTCTTCCACCTCGACCTCGACGCCACCAGCTCACATCGCCTCAAGGAGAAGGACGCCTGATGGAAATCAAGAAGCCCGTGCGCGTCACCCGCACCTACGTCCAGAAACTCGTGAAGGGTCCCGGCGAGGTGTTTCCGCTCCTGTGCCCGGTCCGTGAGGCCGAGTGGGTGGAGGGATGGGATCCCCTGGTGGTCTATGCGAACTCCGGTCTCGCCGAGCCAGAGTGCGTCTTCCTCACCGCGGCCAGCCCGCACCCGGCGATCTGGTTCATCACCGTGCACGAGCGCGAGCACGGTCATGTGGAGATGCTCAAGATCGTTCCGGAGTTGACCGCGTGCCGGCTCTGCATTCAGCTTTCGGCAACGCCGGAGGGTTCCGAGGCTCGGATCACGTATTCCCACACGAGTCTGGGACCGAAGGGCGACGCGTTCGTCGCCGCCTTCACCGAGGAGCACTACGTGGGATTCATGCGGGAATGGGAAGCGCAGGTGAACCACTACCTCACGACCGGCAAGAGAATGCCGGCCCGCCCGCACTCATGACCGCGGTCTACCGATTCGACCGCGCGATCACCCGCGCTCCCGGGCCTTCGGTGGTGAACGGTCTGCGCGCGGTCGATCGCGGCGCGCCCACGCTTGAAGGCATACAACGGGAGTTCGGTGCCTACGTGGCGGCGCTTGGGGCCGCGGGGCTGCGCGTCGAGATCCTGCCCCCGCTCGACGATTTTCCCGATTCGATCTTCGTCGAGGATCCGGCCCTCGTCTTCACGGAAGGCGCCATCGTGCTTCGGCCCGGAGCGCCTTCGCGACGGGGCGAGGCCGCGGCCATCGCGGGCGAGCTTCGCACGCGCTTCGATCGCGTCCTCGAACTGAACGAGGGTTTCGTCGAGGGCGGCGACGTGCTGGTGACCAAAGAGGCGGTCCTCATCGGGCTCTCGGACCGGACCACCGAGGCGGGGGCGCGGGCCCTCGGCCCTCTCCTCGAAGAGCTGGGCCGGCGGCTTCGAGTGGTGAGGACGCCCCCGGGCGTCCTCCATTTCAAGAGCGACTGCTCTCTCCTGGACGAAGAGACGATTCTCGCCACCTCGCGCCTCGCCGCCTCCGGGGTCTTTGCCCGGGAACGCGTGCTCGTGACGCCCGAGGGCGAAGAAGCGGCCGCGAACGCATTGCGGGTCAACGACCGCGTGCTGGTGGGCGACCGCTTTCCTCGAACTCTCGACCTGCTGGAGGCGGCCGGATTCAGTGCGGTCGCGCTGCCCTCCGCGCAGATCTCGCTGCTCGACGCGGGCTTTTCCTGCCTGTCCCTGCGCTGGAGAAGCTCGTCCTAGGAGAGTTCGATTTCGATCCCCCCCACCACCTTCGCCACCAGGTTGTAGAGGAGCGCGCCGATGAGGCCGCCGATGAATCCGAGGCAGCCATAGAGGATGGGTAGCACGATCACCGCGCCCACTCCGAAGATCATGGCCCCGAGGCCCCCGCCCGCGTCCTGCCCGAGCGCCCCGCCCATGGCGGCGCCCATCATGGCGAAGAGGCTGATGACGGCGCCGATGAAGAGCCCCAGGAACGCGTAGGTCACCGCGAGAATCTTGGCGAGGGACAAGACGCCGATTCGGGAAACTGAGTGCATGGCCATGGGCGCGCCTCCTTCTTGATGAACGAGGCAACCATAGCTGACCCGCGGTCCCGCGGGGCCAGGGCCCGAAGATCTAGTCGGCCGGCTCGACCTCGATGAGTCCGAACTGGAGCAGGTGGTGAACGCCGTGCTTGAAATGAATGCGGGACCACTCCTCCATCGAGCACCAGCCAAAGACAGGGTGAGCCCGGCGTACCTCCGTATCGGCGGCGGCGAGCTCCACAAAGCGCTGGCCTTCGCTGGTCAGTGCGTCGATGGCGTGAGTGAGAGTGCCGAAGCGGAGGGAAGGCAGGCCGTCCCGCAGGTAGGGATTCTCGAACCCATGCGGCATTTCGCGATGATCATGGAGGAAGGCGCGCGCCTTGCGTTGCCACTCTTCGGAAGTGGCGGGTTCAAGGACCAGACGGCCGCTGGAAAGCTCGAAACCCCAGAGCAGATGTTCGACCATGTGGGCGGCGGTGAGAGCGCCCCAGCGCGGCCGAGTGCCCGGGGTGAGGGACTTGAGAGCCTCGGGAAGGCCGGCGCGGATGAAGGCGTTCCGGCCGGCCGGGTCGTTGACATCGAATCGAACTTTCATGGGGAGCGTCCTTTCAGGCTTGTGGCCGCTGCGCGCCCTCGCCGAAGAAAGCCGCGACCGCGTTCACCACCTCGGGCTCGCGCAGGATGCGTCGATGGCCGAGGCCCTTCGTGGTCATCAGTTTCGAATCCGGCCAGGCCTCTTCATAGGTCCGGCCGTCCTGCCAGGGAACGTCCACGTCGTCCTCATCGTGAACGATGAGGAGGGGCGCGCGCATCCTGGGCGCCAGCAACTTCCCGCGGAGTTCGGCCATGGTGACGCCGATGCGGTTCTCGACGGTATCGCGCATCCTCGCGCTCAGGTGGGCAGGGAGGCCGAGCCAGTGGCTGAAGACTCTCGGATAGTGCGCGAAGTCCTCGGCTGGTGCGAGATAAGCGAGCCGTCCCACCGGAAGCTCCTGCCGGAGCGCAACCGTGGTTCCCGCCGCGCCAAACGAGTGGGCCACGATTCCCGCCACCCCGCCGAGGTGAAGGACCATCGCCGTGATCGCCCGCGCGATCTCGACGAGATTCGTCTGCGCGCCCCGGGACGAGCCGTGAGCGGGGAGATCGACCGTAATGGGCTGGAATCCGCGCTCGGCCAGGGCGAGGGCGAGGCCCCCGAGCTGAGAGCCGCGTCCCTCCCACCCGTGAACGAGGAGGATCGGCTCGCCTGACTCGCGCCATCGGTGCCCGGAGAGTTCGAATCCGCCGACCGCGAAGACCTCGGGCCGGGCGTGGTTCAGCCAGTGGCTCTCCCGCTCTGGAAGGCGAGCGCGCCGCGGGGTGAGGAACACCCGGGCGGCGACTCGGGCGCCCAGGCGGGGCGAGACGCGGTCCACGCCACGGATGAGAGCCCCCATGACCGCCATGGCGGCGGTGGGACGGCGAGTCGCCGCGGTTCTTTGACGACCGATCGTGCTATTTTTTGAGGACGAGGGGCGAGCGGGCATGAGCGTCAGATCCTCAGGCGCGCGAGGCGCGAATCAGGGACTCGAAGGCGCCGCGTGCGCGTTTCTCCGCGTCTTTCGAGCGGAGGAGGCGGGCCGAGTGATGGTAGCCGAGAATGAACGAGTCGAGCTGCCAGGCGAACTGCTCGGGATCGAGGCCGGCCTTGAAGTGTCCCTCTTCCACCGCCACCCGCGCGGCCTGGGCCAGCACGCCGAGCCAGTCTTTCTGGGAAGAGAGAAGCAGGTCGCGCACCGGACCGGGCTGGTCGTCGAACTCGCTGGACGCGGCGATGAAGAGGCACCCTCCCGGCAATTCGCTGGCCCGCGACCAGGCGAACCAGTTCTCGAACAGCGCCCGCACCCGCGGCTCGCCCCGCGGCTTCTTGAGAGCGGGAGCGATCACGAGCTCGATGAAGCGGGCGATCGCTCTGCGCACGACCTCGAGCTGAAGGTCCTCCTTGGAGGAGAAGTGAGCGAAGAGGCCGCTCTTGGAAAGACCGGCTTCCTTCGCCAGTTCCCCGATGGTCAGGGCCTCGAGACCAACCTTGCTCGCGGTGGCGAGGGCCACCTCGAGAATGGCGGACCGGGTGGCCTCTCCCTTGGACATGGGGCGGATATTAGCACGATCGGTCGTTCTTTAGATCTGGGCGGATTCGAGACCGCCCCCGCCTCACGGAACCGGCTGACTCAGGACCGCGCGCGCGTCCTTCGAGCCGATCACGTTTTCAACCGCGGCCTGACCGAACTCGACCCACACGGACGAACCGACCCGAAGGAAGAACTTCGTGTTGACCGGCTTGAAGGTGGGGTTGGTGAAGGCGCTCGCAGGGTCGCCCTCCATCGAATAGCGGGCGTCGGAACTCATGGTCACGAGCACCTTGGCGCCGGGCTCCAGGCGCTTGCGGCCCTCGGTCAGCCTGAAGAAGCCCGATCCCCAGGGCTCCTCGGACCCATCGCGGCGGAAGGCCGCGGTCGCGTCCACCGAGATGAGGGTCTCCTTGGAAGTGTTCTCGACCAGGAAGCGCACGGCCGGGGCGAGGAAGCGCTTCTCGGTCCTCGAGGGGTCGAGGATCCAATAGGTCTCAACCTCGCTGACCCTGAGAAGCGCCTTCGGATCGGGGGTGGCGCAGGTCCAGGCAGACAGAGCCAGGGCAAACATTGCCGCGACATCGACCCTGCGGCCAAACCGACCGGAACGCCCGATGCCTCGTCCAATCTGCTGAAACTGTCCCATAAGGTTGTTTGTTACCATAACGGCTCCTCGCAGGCTGCGCGTAGCTTGACCGGGCCAGAGCTGCCCCCTGCACCAAAATTTCGCGAAGGGATTCTCACGCATGATTGAAGTGGCGGATCTACGAAAGAGCTACGGTCGTTTTGACGCCGTTTCCGGAGTTTCGTTCACCGTGGGCAAAGGCGAGATCCTCGGTTTTCTCGGGCCAAACGGCGCCGGGAAGACCACTACGATGCGGATCCTGACCGGTTACATGCCCGCCACTTCGGGCAAGGCGACGGTCGCGGGTTACGACGTCTTCCTGGCGCCGCTCGAGGCCAAGCGCAGCGTCGGTTACCTGCCCGAGGTTCCCCCCGTCTACCCGGATCTCGACGTCACCTCCTACCTCGACTTCTGCGCGCGTATCAAAGGCGTCCCCTCGGCCGACCGCAAGGCCAAGATCGACCGCGCCATCGAGAAGGCCCGGCTCGGCGAGGTGCGCCACAAGCTGATCGGACGGCTTTCGAAGGGGTACCGTCAACGCGTGGGCATCGCCCAGGCCATCCTCGCCGACCCTCCCGTGCTCATCCTCGACGAGCCCACCGCCGGTCTCGACCCCCAGCAGATCATCGAGACCCGCGACCTCATCAAGGGCCTCGGCGGCGACCACACCATCATTCTTTCCACTCACATCCTCCCCGAGGTTTCGATGACCTGCGGGCGGGTGCTCATCATCAGCAAGGGCAAGGTGGTGGCCGAGGACAC
>CAZYEA010000140.1:0-12546 GCA_964646485.1 uncultured Acidobacteriota bacterium | reverse complement strand
GAAGCCTTCGGGCCGCGCCGGCGACACTGCCCTCATCGAGCAGCACGTCCAGGGTGACGAGCAGGTTGAAGTCGGGTCTCGACATGGACGGACTGTACTCTCACATGGCGTCAGACGCACGAATACAGTGCAACTGATGCGTCTTCCGCCCGGTCATGGAAACGCCTATCTTGCCGTCATGACAAACGAATCGATCCAAGGTGGGACCTCGGCGGGACGCAGCGAGGCCCCTGCTCCTTCGGTGCGCTGGGCGCTCACGAGCCTCTCCCTCTCCATGCTGATGCCCTCGCTCGACACCAGCATCGCCAATGCCGGCCTCCCTGCGCTCGCGCATGCGTTCACCGCGTCCTTTCAGGAGGTGCAGTGGATCGTGCTCGCTTACCTCCTCGCCATCACCAGCCTGATCGTCAGTGGGGGAAGGCTGGGCGACATCTTTGGCCGGCGGCGCCTGCTGCTCGCGGGCATCTCCATCTTCACGGGTGCGTCGCTTCTGTGCGGCATCGCTCCCACCCTCTGGCTGCTGATCGCGGCGCGGGCGGCTCAGGGCCTGGGCGCGGCCATGATGATGGCGCTGACCGTGGCCTTCGTGGGCGAGACGGTGCCGAAGGAGAGGACGGGAAGCGCCATGGGGCTGCTCGGGACGATGTCCGCGATCGGCACCACTCTCGGGCCCTCCCTCGGCGGCGTCCTGATCGCGAACTGCGGTTGGCCGGCGATCTTCCTCGTGAACGTGCCCATCGGACTGTTGAACTTCCTGCTCGCTCATCGGTACCTGCCCGCCGACCGTCCTGGGGCCAAGGCCGATCGGGTGGCACTCGACGGCGCGGGTACGCTCCTGCTCGCGGCCTCCCTGGCCGCCTATGCGCTGGCCATGACCCTCGGCCACGGCCGCTTCGGCCTGGTCAATCTGGGACTGCTGCTGGCCGCCGCCCTCGGCGCCGGGCTCTTAGTGCGATTCGAGGCACGGACCGCCTCGCCCCTGATTCCGACGACGATGTTCCGCGATCGGCACTTGAGCGCGAGCCTCGCGATGAGCGCTCTCGTATCGACGGTCATGATGGCGACTCTCGTGGTCGGGCCGTTCTATCTCTCGCGGGCCCTTGGTCTCGAAGCCGCTCTCGTGGGACTCGTCTTGTCGGTGGGCCCTCTGGTCGCCGCACTCTCTGGTGTCCCCGCCGGTCGCGCGGTGGATCGCTTCGGCAGCCTCTCGATGACCGTCGCCGGGCTTGCGGGAATTACGATCGGAGCTTTCGTGCTGTCCATCCTGCCCGAAGGATTCGGGATCGTCGGGTACGTCGCTCCCATCACTCTGATGACCGCGAGCTACGCCTTGTTCCAGGCGGCCAACAACACCGCGATCATGGTGAACCTCTCTCCCGACCGTCGGGGCGTGATCGCCGGGCTGCTCAGTCTCTCGCGGAACCTCGGCCTGATCACGGGCGCGTCGGTCATGGGCGCGGTGTTCGCCGGCGCGTCCGGGGCACCCGACATCACAACCGCGGATTCGGTCGCGGTGGCGGCGGGCATGCGGACAACCCTCGCCATCGCGGCGGGTCTGATTGCCATCGCGGTCACGATCGCGGTCGGGCGACGCGGGGACAGTTCAGTGGCTGCTCCCGGACCGCTCACAGCCCCTGCCCTCGACGCGACCGCTCGGTCCTACAATCCGGCCCATGACTGAAAGACTGAAGTACGCCACGCGATCGCCCAAGGGATACCGCACCTTCCTCGCCCTCAGCCAGTTCGTGGGCGAGTGCGGCATCGAGCCTTCACTGCTCGAGCTCGTGAAGATCCGGGCGTCGCAGATCAATGGGTGCGCCTTCTGCCTCGACATGCACACCATCGACGCGCGCGCCGCGGGCGAAACCGAGCGGCGCCTCTACCTGCTCGACGCCTGGCGCGAGGCGCCTTTTTACTCCGAACGCGAGCGCGCCGCCCTGGCCTGGACCGAGTCGGTGACCCTGGTCAGCGAAACCCACGTTCCCGACGATGTCTATGAGGAGGCGCGGCGCCACTTCAGCGAAGAGGAGCTCGTGAACCTCACCTGGGCAGTAGTGACGATCAATGGGTGGAATCGGGTGGCGGTCGCGTTTCGCGCCCAGCCCGGGAACCACCAGGCGAAGTCGTAGCCGCGGCCTCGCGTCCTACTTCGCGGCGTCGGTGAGCCCCTCGACCCGCTGATACAGGGCGCCGTGGATCATCTGGATCTTCCAGGATCCATCGGCGACCTTGCGGGCCATGAGGCTCGCGGTGCCGCGGACCGCCTTGGGCTGATCTTTGAAGGTCTCGTTGAGAACGTAGTTGAAGGAGACCCAGCCTGCGTTCTCCCACATGCCGCCGTGGGTATTCGCAATCTCGATCTTCCTCGGGGGAACGCCCGGCGGAGTGGTGGTGATCCGGGTGATCCAGCGCGACACCGCGGGGGCATGACCGTCTTCGTCGAGATAGACGGCGTCTTCCGCCATCATCTTCTGCAGAGCCGCCGCGTCCTGCTTGTTGATCGCATCCGCGAGCTGGTTGGCGATGTCGAGCATGGCCCCCGTGGCCGGCGGCACCTGGGGGCGGGGGGCCGGGGAAGCGCCCGCGGTCGGCGTACCCGCCGGGGGCTGCTGGGCCCAGCCGATCGACGCGGCCGAGGTGCAGAAAAACAGTACCGACAAGGGCATCAATTTCTTCATAAGGGTCTCCGTTCGAAGCATCCTAGTGCGCTTCCGCGCTCTGCCGAAACGCGATCCGAAGGTTCCGCCGCAGGTCCGGCGCGGGCCCCTCCGGCATATGCTTCCCCGGCGTGGAAACCTCAGCCGACTACACCGTCGCCGCCTTCGAGTTCCAACGCTATCTCTCCGACCACGTAGCGCCCCTCATGATCGAGGAGGAGTTCGAGATTCTCCTTCGCAATCCCCCGGCCGCCCTGGTCGAGGCGACCATGTACTGGGTGATGCAGGCGAAGCCTCCACAGACCCCGACGGTGATCGCCGACCGCGTTCTTCACGCCGCCCGGAAGATCGCCCTGATGGGAGAATTCGATCTCGTGCCGCGCCCGGCTCTCCGAACGTTCATGGATGAGTACTGCCGGGAGATCCTGAAACACTGTGCGGCTTCCGAACGCCCGCGGCTCGCCCCGATCTTCGCCACCCTCGTCGAGTTCAAGGCCGAGGCGCCACGCGCGCCTATGGTGCGCCCGCCCGAGATGGACGTGGCGGTGGCCCGCCGGATGGAGGTGTTCCTCGATCAGCTCGCGAAGGAAGCCCCCGGCGAGCGCCGCAATGAAGTGGCGTCGGAGTTCATGAGCGTCGCCGCTCACGAGTCCTCGACTCGCGAAGAACTCGATTCCGCCCTCGCCGCTCTCAAGGATGTGGGCATCGACCCAGCCACGGAGAACGTTCTCAATTCCATCGCGCGCAGTCTTCCCGGCTGGGGCGCTCTCGCCATCCCCGCGGGAATCGCCCCAAGGCGCGAACGACTCGGCGCCATGCGACAGATCGTCACTCTGGGCGAGGATGCCGAAGAGGTCGCCAAGCGCTTCCGGGAAATGGTGCACGCGGCCATCGCGCAGTTCAATCGGGGCGACGTGGGCCAGGCGCAGTCGATTCTGGTCATGGCCCAACAGATGGTCACGGAGCAGCGCATTCAGCCGGTGTACGTGGAGGCCTTGCGCAACGCCTCCGAGTATCTCGACATGAGCAAGCTCAAGGCCGCCGCGGACAAGCCCGAAAGCCTGCCCGCGCTTCGGACGGTCATGTCCTTCTTCCATGCCTTGAGCCCCGACGGGCTCTTGAAGTCGCTGCGCGGCGAGGCGGACGAGAATCGCCGCCACGACATCTCGGCGCTCATCGAGGCGCACGGGCCCATTGGTCGGGCGCGGGCGCTCGAGATGCTGGATGCGCCTGAGGCCACCACCGACGCGCCGTTCGCGGCCGCCGCCCTTCGTATCCTCAGACGCATGCCCCGGCCGGAGGAGGGCTCGGCCGAGCGTGAGGTGTGGGTAATCCTCAAGCACGCGAACCGGGGCACCGATCCGATGGTCGCGACCCAGGCCATCTATTGCCTCGGGCAGGCGAGAGACGAGCGCGCCGAGCGCGCGCTGCTGAGCCTCCTGCGTTTCTATGAGGGTTTTCTGGCCCGGCCCGCCGCCCTGCCCCACGGCATCGCCACCGCCGACATCGCCGGCCTGCTTGACCGGACCTGTGACGCCCTCGCCCGCTTCGCGAGCCCGATGTGCCTGCGCGCCCTCGTCGAGCACGGGCTGAAGACGAACCCTGAGCTCGGCGACTGCGCCAGACGGCTGACCGCGGCCGGGCAGGCGGATTTCTCGAACCACCCTGAGCTCATGAACCATCTGGTGGAAGCCCTCAAAGCCGAACTTCCGAAGGGCCTCCTCGGGGTGCAGTTGCGGAAGGAGATGGGCCGCTCGGCATCTTTTGTTCGCGCTCTGTCCGGCACGCCCAGCCCCCAGGTCAAAGCCCTCTTCCAGGAGATCGTCAGGAAGCATGGCGAAGAGGAATACGGCACGCTCGCCGCCGAGGCGCTCAAGGCTTTTGCCGCCCGGTCTCGTCCGCCGGAAGCGGCGGCCTCCACGTTCTCGGGAGACCTCGGCTTCTTCGGCCTGCCCATGCTGCTCCAGACCATCGGCCAGGGCGGCATGACCGGCCTCCTTACTCTGATCGACAACGTCGGTGCGCCGGTGTCGAAACTGTGGCTCCTCGATGGACGGCTGCGGCAGGCTTCACTCGGTCGCCTCGCCGGTGAGGACGCTTTGTACGAACTCCTGATCCGGCCTTTTCCCGGGGCCTTCGCCTTCGTCCATCGCAAGGACGTGCCCAAGACCAACGTCCTCGACCCGCCCCGCGACCTGATGGCCCTGGTCTTCGAAGGAGTGAGGCGCCACGATGAGTGGAAGCGGTCAGCCGCTCTCGTCGCCGACGGCGCCCGTTTCACGGCCACCGGTGTGGACCGGAGCATCGCGACCGACGAGCCGTCCGAACTCGTGGAGACCATCTGGGCCGCGGCCTCTTCGGGTTCCACCGCACGGGAGTGCGATATGAAGGTGGCCGTCGACTCCCACCGCGTTCGCAGACTGCTCGCGTCCTGGGTGGAGATCGACGCGCTCAAGCTCGCCTGATCCGCCGTGATAGCCTCCCGCCGTTAGGGAATCGATGTCACACTCCTCGGCCCCCGAGGCGCCACCGCGCAGCGCCGTGCTGTCGACCTTCGGGTCACTCGCCACCGCCTCCGCCCTTGCCATCTGGCTCGTGTCCTGTGCGGGGCCCTCGCCCGTCGCGGCCCCGACCGCCGCCGCGACCCCCACACCCACGCCCCCGCCGCGAGTCGTGATCGTGTCGATCGATGGATTGCGGCCGGACGGGCTTCAGCAGGAGATGGCGGCCGCGACCGCGGCGGGTGGAATGTCGAACACCGCGAGGCTGATGGCGAGTGGCGCCTACACGTGGAAGGCGCAGACCATCACCCCCTCGAACACTCTGCCCTCGCACACCTCGATGATCACGGGCTACCTGCCGAGGGACCACAAGATCACGTGGGACGACTACCTTCCCGCAAACGGCACTCTCGCCGTGCCCACGGTGTTCCTGGCTGCCCGCAAGGCAGGACGCCGCACCGCCATGGTCGCGGGAAAGGAGAAGTTCAACACCTTCCGGGACACCGGTGAGGTGGACACCTTCGTAGGGGGGCCGCGCAGCGACGATGACGTTGCGAGCCAGGCCATCAGCCAGATCTACATGGGCGTCGACCTGGTGTTCGTTCATCTCCCCGACGTCGACCTGTCCGGCCATGCGAGCACCTGGATGTCCGTCCCCTACGCGGATCGGATCAAGACCGCCGACCGCGCGCTCGGACGCATCATGGACGCGATCCCTTCGAACACCACGCTCATCCTCACCGCCGACCACGGAGGCCACGGAAACAACCACGGCACCACGGACGCTCGCGACATGTCGATCCCGTGGATCATCGCCGGCCCCAGGATCCGCCAGGGCTACGCGCTCACCGGCGATGTGGTGACGATGGACACCGCGGCGACGGCGGCGTATGTCCTCGGCGTGGCGCTTCCCGCGACTGCCTCGGGGAAGCCGGTGCTGGAAGCCTTCGCGGTCAGATAGCCGGCCCAGCGGGCGGGCACGGACCAAGGCCCCGGCTTGATTGCGCGGACGCGCCTCAAAGCTGCGCGGATTCGTGACGCGGCCGGCGTCGATCGCTCTAAGATCACGTCATGATGAACCGCTCCCTGCCCGCTCGACGGGCCGCGCTTGCCCTTACCCTGTCCGCCGCCCTCGCCGCCGGCGCGTTCGCGCAGCCGGCCGCTCCCTTCGTCCGCGACCCCAAAGTCGCGGTGGATGAGGAATACGGCAAGAAGATCAAGGAGTACACCACGAGGCCCGAGTTCCTGTCGCCTCTCGTCGAGTACCTGCCTGCCTCGAAGAACGTCCCGACCCCCAAGGCGGTGATCGGCGACATCGCCGGAGCGCCGGGGAAGCTGCCGTATGCCGAAGAGGTGTATCAGTACATGCGGATGCTCGAGAAGGCGAGCCCGCGGGTGAAGGTCTTCTCCATCGGCAAGACCGAAGAAGGCAGGGAGATGATCGCGGTCGCGGTCGCGTCGGAGGCCCTGATCGCAAAGTTGCAGGAGAACGGCGCGAAGCTCGCAAAGCTCGCCGATCCGCGCGCCCTCAACCTCGATGACGCCCAGGCCGAACCCCTCATCAACAGCGCCACCCCGATCTATTACATCACCGGCACCATCCACTCGCCGGAGACCGGTTCGCCGACCGCACTCATGGAACTCGCTTATCGGCTGGCCGTCGACGACCACGAATACATCAAGGCCATCCGCAACAACCTGATCACCCTGATCACACCGGTGGTCGAGGTGGACGGGCGCAACAAGATGGTCGACGTCTACAAGTGGCACCTCGCCCGCCCGGGCCAGAACTATCCCGGCCTCGTGTACTGGGGCAAGTACGTCGCACACGACAACAACCGCGACGCCATGGGCGTCACCTTGAAGCTCACCGAGAACATCATCAACACCTACATGCAGTGGCATCCCCAGGTGCTTCACGACCTGCACGAGTCGGTGCCGTACCTTTACGACAACACCATCGGCGACGGCCCCTACAACGCCTGGATCGATCCGATCCTCGCGGACGAGTGGCAGATGATCGGCTGGAACAACGTGTCCGAGATGACGAAGTTCGGCATGCCCGGCGTCTTCGCGCATGGGAACTTCGATACCTGGTCTCCCGGCTACCTGATGTTCGTGGCCGCCATGCACAACGGCATCAGCCGGCTCTATGAGACCTTCGGCAACGCGGGCGCCGACACGGTCGAGCGCACTCTTCAGCCGAACGACTACGCGCGCACCTGGTACCGGCAGAACCCGCCGCTCGCGAAGGCCATGTGGTCCCAGCGGAACAACAACAACTACCAGCAGACCGGTCTTCTAACTTCGCTGCACTACTTCGCCCTGAACAATCGTCTCTTTCTCCGCAACTTCTACATGAAGAGCAAGCGGGCGATCCTCAAGGCAAAAACCGAAGGACCTTCGGCCTACGTGCTGCCGGGCGACGACCCCCGGCCCGGAACCCAGGCCGACCTCCTTCGGACGCTTCAGAAGCAGGGCGTCGAGATCTCCAAGGCCACCGCCGAATTCACCGTGACCTTGCCCGCAAAGAAGGCCCCGGCGCGCGAAGGCAGTGGAGCACCCGCCGCGAACGGGCAGGCTGCGGCGAAGGCGCCCGAGACGCCCAAGCCCACGACCAGGACGTTCCCCGCCGGTTCGTACATCGTCCGCATGGACCAGCCCTACAGCCGCATCGCCGACGCTCTTCTCGATTACCAGTTCTGGAGTCCGAACGATCCCCAGAAGACGCCGTATGACGACACGGGTTGGACCTTCCCTGAGCTTTACAACGTTCAGGCGACCCGCGTGGTCGACGTCAAGGTGCTCGACGCTCCCATGGAAAGGATCAAGGGCGAGGTCAGAGCGAAGGGGGGAGTGGCGGATCAGGGTTCGGTGTTCCTCATCAATCACAACGCCGATATCGCCCTCGCGACCCTTCGGTACCGATTCAAGGATGCGTCCATCGAGTCGGCGGAAGAGCCTTTCGAAGCGGCGGGCCGGAAATTCAACCGGGGTTCTTTCATCGTCACCGGGGTGCCGGCGGGAGACCTCGAGAAGACCGCGTCTGAACTGGGCCTGCAGGTGAGTGCGGTGGCGACCGCACCCTCGGTGAAGACCCATCCACTGCGCGCTCCGCGCGTCGCCATTCTGCACACCTGGGCGACCACCCAGACCGAGGGCTGGTGGCGTCAGGCTTTCGACCTCGCGCAGATCCCCTTCACCTACATCAGCACGCAGCAGGTGGCGAAGGACGGCGACCTGAATGGGAAGTACGACGTCATTCTCTTTCCTCCGGTCGGGCGCGGTACCGACGCGATCGTCCAGGGCATGCCGATGTGGGGGAATCCGCTTCCCTGGAAGAAAACGCAGGAGACCCCGAATCTCGGTTCCGAGGATCAGACCGATGACATGCGGCCGGGCCTCGGATGGACGGGCGTGCAGCACCTTCAGGACTTCGTGCGTCGCGGCGGCCTTTTGATCACCACGATGGACACCGCGGACTTTGCGGTGGGGATGGGCTTCACTCCGGGGCTCTCCGTGGCCGCGCGCCAGCGCCTGAAGATCGTGGGCAGCGTGGTCCGATCGAAGATGGTCGACGCGTCGAGCCCGATCGCCTACGGGTATGCCGATGGCCTCGCCATCTGGTGCGACAACGGTCCGATCTTCAACGTGTCGAACCTGTTCGGCGGTCGGGGCGGACGACGCCTTGGCCCGGACGATGGCGGAACCCGGCCCACCGGTCGCGGTCAGGCCGACGATCGCGACACCGTGCAGGGGCGCACGGATGTCGAGGCTCCGGAGGAACCCAAGGTCGATGCCTGGCAGGCGGTTCCTGTGACCGATGAGCAGATGCGCAATCCCATCACCGTCATTCCGCCCGCTGCCCGGCCCCGCGTGATCCTGCGTTACGCCGACAACAAGGACCTGCTCGTCTCGGGTCTCGCCGAGGGCGGGACCGAGATCGCGCAACACCCGGCCGTGGTGGACGTGCCCTTCGATCGGGGGCACGTCGTGGCCTTCTCCAATAACCCGATCTGGCGCGGCGAAACGAAGGGCAGCTACTTCCTCGTGTTCAACGCCATGATGAACTTCGATCGTCTGGACGCCGGAAGGAAGCTCGACGCGCGCTGACCACACGGCCGTTCCCTATCGGTTCTGAAGCCTCCCCGTCTTCTGCAGCTCCGTCCGTATGGCGGTGAGGATTTCAAAGTACCGCCAGGCCGCGGGGGCGCCTGGTTCCTGATGATGGTCGGGCTTGAGGATCAGGTCTCCGGTTGAAAGCAGGACGCGCTTCACCTCTTCGTTCTGCTTCACTTTCTCCCGGGTGGCGGCGACGATGAGCCGATAGTGTTCGCCCGGGATTTCCGGACGGTATTCGAACCGCCGGCCTTCGAACGAGACCCAGGTGATCCCCATCCTCTTCATGTTGGCCTCCGCCAGATCGCCCGCGGCCTTCGCTTCGAATGCGGTCATCCCCATGACCTGGGCCCGGCTGAACTTCCACTCGATTCCCGGGAACATCGCGCGCGGGTCTTGAGGGCCTTCCGGGTACAGCATCATCTGCCAGAAGCCTTCGAGACTGGCGTAGCGCTTTTTGCGATAGGTGAAAGGCGTGGGCGTGAAGTTGGACAGGAGCCCAAGCTCATGACGCTTGGAGAGAATCACCTCGCCCCGCTTCGCTTCCTGGGGAAGGATCTCCCAGCTTGGGGCGCCCTCGGTCGGGACGGCGGCCCACCAATGGGCGGGGTACCTGGGTGGCGGCGGCGCTGAACCGCCGAAGCCTCTGGTCGCGAGTGCCACCAAGGCGGCCGCGACGGTCGCGATCGTTCTTCTCATAGGCCTTCCCTGGGATCCTTTGGGGTGAGGTCGAGCCCGAGACGAACCGTATCAGAACCCGAAGCGCGCGCCTGCCCCCAGGAGCGTGACCACGCCCAGAATCGCGAAGATCGCGGCGGCCAGGCGGTGGACGAGTTTCACCGGCAGGCGATGGGCGATCCGGTCGCCGAGCAGGACCGCGGGGACATTCGCGATCATCATGCCCAGGGTCGTGCCCGACACCACGGCCGCGAGGGCGTGGTACTGCGCGGCGAGGGCGACGGTGGCGATCTGAGTCTTGTCGCCCATCTCGGCCATGAAGAAGGCAAAGAGGGTGGTGCCGAAGACGCCGAAGCGGGCGATCTTCGCGTCCTTCTCGTCGAACTCATCGGGGATCAGCGTCCAGATCGCCATGCCGATGAACGAAATTCCGAGAACCCAACGCAGGATCTCCGGGCCCAGCAGGGACGTGATCCACTCTCCGAGGGCGCCCGCGAATCCGTGATTGGCCAGGGTGGCCGCGAGAATGCCGAGGATGATCGGCGCGGGCTTGCGGAATTTGGCGGCCAGGATGAAGGCCAGCAGCTGGGTCTTGTCGCCGATTTCGGCGAGGGCGACGATGCCGGTGGAGACGAGGAAGGCCTCCACGGTTCAGGCCCCCGCCAGTCGAATGGCGCCAAGGGCCGCCACCCGCGCGCCCGCGCGCACCCGCGCCAGGCGGCACTCGTCGAACATCTCCTTGATGGCGTGGCGAGATGCCGAATCGATCGCGGCTTCCCAGTAGCCGGGAAGTGACAGCGCGCCTCCTCCCACGGAGAGCCTCGAGGGGTTCAGGAGGTTGATCGCGGTCGCGAGTCCGAGGCCGAGGGCGAAGCCTCCCTGGCGGATGGCTTCGAGAGCGGTGGGGTCGCCCTCGCCCGCGATTCGCGCGAGCTCCGCGCCCGAGACACCGAGGCCTTTGGCGATGAAGGACCCGCCCGCGAGTTGATCCAGCCGACGGACGTTCGCGCCCATGGCGATCGGCACGTGGCCGAGTTCGCCGGCCCAGCCCGAGACGCCGAGCAGCGGCCGGCCCTCGGCGATGAAGGCCGCTCCCACCGCGGTTCCGGCCATGACCACTCCCACGGTTTCTCCAGGGGCCGCGTCGTGCATTTCCTCGGCGAGCGCCGCCTTGACGTCGTTCGCGACCACGATGTGGGCGCCAAGGTCCGCGAGGCTTACGCGCGGATTCCAGCCCGCGAACCTGGGCAGGACATCGCAGACCGTGATGCGACCCTCGAGGTCGATGAGCCCCGGGGACGCGATGCCGATGGCACTCGGGTGCAAGGCGAAGCCCGCGATGAACCGACGGAGGCGCTCCTCGAGTTCGGCGGGGGAGAACTCCGGCCCGGTGGGGGATTTCTCCTCTCGCTCGCCGCTCAGGATCAAGGCTTTGGTGCCGCCGATGTCAATCCCGATCGTGGTGGCAGGCATGGCCAACGGACTCTACCCAACAACAGTGGCATGCTTGACCGATCAGGCGCGGCCAGCGCAGTATTTGCGTAATGACGAGCCTGAGGTCTGGAATCTGATTTGCGGGGAATTTCGGGACTTCGAACGAAATCGGGACGTCACGGGCTCCGCGCCTGGATGAGCCTTGCCGCCGCACTGTTCCTGGCCTCCGCTGCGCACGGGGCGGACGCGCCGGCGATCTCGGCACTCACTCCGCCGTCGACGCCGCTCGGCCGGTCGCTGCTGTTGATGACCGAGGCCGGTCCGCCGCTCACCGCGGATCAGGCGCTTGGTTTCGTGGGAACCGAGCGTTTTCGCGTCCATCGGGACCCGATCCCCGGCCTGGGCATCGGTCATCGGCCCGTCTGGGCGCTGCTCGTCGTGATGAATTCGGGCGATCAGCCCGTGCTTCGCAATCTGGTGATCGGCCCGACCTGGCTCGATCGTATCGACGTCCATGTTCTTCAAGGGGGTCGCTTCGTGAGGCGCTCGTCGACGGGCGACGAGGTGGCGGGAGTTCCGTACTTGAACGAAGCGCTGGGCTACGAGATCAAGCAGACCTTCGAGCCCGGGCGTACCGAGGTGTTGATCCGGGTCGAGACCCCGGATCCGATGGTGCTGGACGTGCGTCTGCTCTCACCGGAGGCGGCGGAGCAGCGGGAGCGGTTCGAGCACTACTCGTACGGCTTCCTCTATGGGTTTCTCTTCTCCCTGGCCACTTACAACTTCGTGCTGTTCGTCGGCATGGGTCGATGGCCGAGTCTCTACTACGCCGTCTACCTGCTCACCTTCATCGCCCTGAATGCGGCCTACACCGGACGCGGCCTCGCCTGGCTGTGGCCGGACTCGCCGTATCTGCAGCGCTACGTGATCCTGGCCTTCATTGTGCTGACCCCTTGTACCGGGCTGCGTTTCGCCCGCGAGTTTCTCGATCTCGACCAGCGTTCGCCGCGCCTTTCGCGCGTGGTGATCTGGTCGTACTGGTTGGCCCCCTTGCTCCTGGGTCTGTCCGTGGTCGCGGATCTGCACGCGCCCGCGGTGTGGCTCGCCTTCAGCGTGATGGGAATCTTCGTCTTCGCCATGGTCGCTCTTGGGGCCTA
>CAZYEA010000139.1:0-12548 GCA_964646485.1 uncultured Acidobacteriota bacterium | reverse complement strand
GCGCGCGCGCAGGTCCCGGGCCAGGATGAGCTTGAAGGTCAGCTTGTCGGACTGATCCGTGAGGCCGACGCCTATTCCCGCCTCGATGTCCCACGTCTTGCCCGTGTGGTCGACCACGGCGTAGATCTGGTGAGACTGTTCGCCCCGGGGAAGGAAGTCGCTCACGTGACCGAAGTTTCCGTATTCCTCGACCGCGAGCTGCCATTCCGGGGCGGTGTTCCAGGCCACCCGCACCCCCGGCACGAACTCGAGCTTGTCGAATCCGTCGTAGGCGGTGTCGATGATCGGATTGAAGATGAGATCGAAGCGGTTGAAATGCCAGCCGACGATGGGACGGACCTCGGAGGTGATCCTCGTGGTGTCCCAGCGCCGGGCGTTGTAGCTGAACTCGAAGTTGGCTCCGTACACGAACTTCCGCTCGTCGCCCCGGGGCGCCGCGAACAGGGCCCGGAGCTTCACTCCGTCGATGCCAAAGCCCATCCCCTGGTCGCGGCTGTAGAGGGGCAGGTAGAGACCGGCCTCGAACCAGTCGCTGACCCCGTACGCCCACTCGGGCACGCCGTTCCACGAATGATGAGCGACCACCGCGCCGGGGAAAGCCGGATCCTTCAGACCCCGGGCGATGAAGTTGTTGTGCAGGGTCAGGTTGAACGTGCCGCGCGCGGCCAGACCGCCGTCGTAGACCTGAATTTCATCGGCCTGGGCCGCGGCCAGCGACGGCAAGGCGGCGACGAGGCAGAACGCGGTCGTCCATTTGAGGATCATCTTGAAGGGAGTTGAAGGGAGACGGGGCGCGCCTACGGCAGCGACTTGAGGTATACGGCCACGGCCTCGGCGTCTTCGGGCTTCAGGGTGTAGGCGGGCATCGGCGGGCCGGCCTTGTGACCGCGCGGGTTCTTACCGGTTTGAAGGAAGGCCACGATGCCTTCGAACTTCCACTTCTCCCAGAGCTGGCTCGTGGACGAGATGTCCGGCGCCTTCTGGTGCCAGTCTTCGATCGGCTTGGCCGGGATCCCCACCAGGGTGGCGCCCTTCATCCACTTCGTCTTGTCGAAGGTGCCGTCCTCGAGGAGCGGGGTGTGGCACTCCTGGCAGCGGGAGACCTCCTCGACCAGGTACTTTCCGCGCTCGAGACGGGTTTCCTTCGCGGGCTCGGCCTTCCTGGTCTGGGCCGGAGCGATCGCGGCGAGGGCAACCACGGCCAGGCCGGCGGTTGCGATCCGGAGGGGCTTCACGAGGAGTCTTGGCGTATTCATGAGAACGAAGCATGTCACGGGCGGTCCCGGCCGCCAAGCGCCGCCCGAGGTTCAGGAACTTTGACGGTCGGCCGCGCGTAACATCCTCACAAGAGGTGAATCCTTGAAGCGAAAGCACGTGTTTATCGGGATCGGCCTCGTCGTGGCCGCGGCGGCGATCGGCGGAGTGGTCGCGTCGCGCCGCGGTCCCAAGCCGACCACGGTGCAGGTCACCACGGTTTCCCGGGCCGACCTCCAATCGAAGGTCACCGCCAACGGAAAGGTGCAGGCCCAGAAGAAGGTCGACATCTCGGCGACCATCGCCGGCCAGATCACCCGCCTCGCGGTGAAGGAAGGGGACCGCGTCCGCAAGGGCCAGTTGCTCCTCCAGATCGACGCCACCAACCCGCGCGCCTTCGCGCGCAGCAACGAAGCGGGCGTCTCGGCCCTGATGCGCGATCTCGACTCGGCTCGCGCCCATCTGAAGCAGGCCCAGGACGATTTTCGGCGGGCGGAGGAGAACCACCGGGCCTCCCTCATCCCCGAGGCCGACTACCAGCGCGCGGCCACCGCGGTCGCGAGCGCGGAGGCCGCGGTTCTCGCCTCCCAGGGACGGGCCGAACAGGCGCGCGCCACCCTCGAAGGCGCCAGGGACACGCTCGCCAAGACCACGGTTCTCGCCCCCATGGCGGGCACGATCACGGCCAAGCGGGTGGAGGAGGGCGAGGTTGCGGTGGTGGGCGTGCTGAATCAGCCGGGCACGGTGCTTCTCACCATCTCGGACATGTCCGTGGTCGAAACCGAGATGGAGGTCGACGAAACCTCGATCCCTTCGGTCAAGGTCGACCAGGAAGCGCGGATCCGGATCGATGCCTACCCGAACCGGACCTTCAACGGAGTGGTGACGGAAGTCGGCAACAGCCCGATCATCACCACCGGCGCGCAGGCCGCGGCCATCAAGTTCAAGGTGAAGATCCAGATCAAGGACCCGCCAACAGACATCAAGCCGGGCCTCTCCGTCCAGGCCGACATCCTCACCGGCTTCCGTCCCCAGGCTCTGGTGATCCCGATTCAGGCCCTCGTCGTCCGCGACATCGAACTGAAACCAGGGGAGACCTTCAAGCCCGGCGCGCCGCGGGATGAAGAGGGCGTCTACCTGCTCGAGGGCGACAAGGCGCGTTTCCAGAAGCTCAAGACCGGTCTCCTCGGTGAGCTCTCGCTGGAAGTGCTCGAGGGGCTCAAAGGCGGCGAGACCGTGATCACCGGGCCCTTCAAGGCCCTGCGCGAGATCAAGCCCGGCGACCTGGTGAAGGCCGAGAAAGACAAGCCGAAGCAAGGCTCACCGAACTGACATGCGCACGGGAGAGCTGTTGCGCGAGGCGGTGCGCGCGATCCGCGCCCACGCCCTGCGGAGCTTCCTGACCCTCCTCGGCATCATCATCGGGGTGGGAACCCTGGTGGGTGTCGTTTCCGTGATCGCCGGGCTCAACAGCTTCGTGCTCGAGAAGGTGATTCAACTCGCCCCTGACGTCTACGTGGTCCAGAAGTTCGGGATCATCCGCAGCCGGGAGGAGTTCCTCGATGCCCTCAGGCGCCCGGACCTGAGTTGGAGCGACTACCTGTCCCTGCAGCGGAATCTTGGCCTCGCCGAGGAAATCGCGGCCCAGGCGGTCGGACAGACCGCGGTGAAGTATCGCGACCGGCGCCTCGCCGACATGCAGGTCCTCGGCACCACCGCGAACTACGGCGCGATGCTCAGGCTCTCGGTGGACGCCGGGCGCTATTTCACCGCGTCCGAAGACGACACCGCCCAGAGCGTCGCGATCATCGGCTGGGACATCAAGGAGGAGCTGTTCCCGCAGCAGGATCCGGTGGGCCACGACATTCTGATCGGGGGGGCGCCTTATCGCGTGATCGGGCTGATCGCGAAACAGGGGCGCACCCTCGGTCAGAACAACGACAACCGCCTCTACATCCCCATCCAGGCCTATCGCCGGCAGATCAGCAGCCGCGACTCCCTCAACTTCCTGATCCGCGCGCGCGGCGGCGTTGCCGGAGTCGAGGCCTCCGTCGAGGAGACCCGTGCGCTGCTGCGGGCCCTGCGCCACACTCCGTTCAAAGCCCCCGATCCCTTCGGCGCCATCACCGCGGAAACGCTTCAGGCCCTGTGGCAGCAGATCTCGGCCGCCGCCTTCATCCTCTCCCTGCTCGTGGCCTCGGTGTCGCTGGGCGTCGGCGGCATCGTGATCATGAACATCATGCTGGTCGCGGTGGTCGAGCGCACCCAGGAGATCGGGATGCGGCTCGCGGTGGGCGCGCGCAAGCGCGACATTCGGCGGCAGTTCCTGCTGGAGGCGGCGCTTTTGTCCCTGGGCGGCGGGGCCCTCGGAGTCGCGGTCGGGGCGCTGATCGCGTTCGTGGTCCGGAGCGCCTTGAGCTTCCCCGCCGAGATCACCCCCGCCATCGTGGCCATGGGACTCGTGCTCTCCGTGGTGGTGGGGATGGCCGCCGGATACTGGCCGGCCCGGAGCGCCTCGAACCTGCCCGTGGTCGACGCCCTGAGGGCCGATTGATGCGGCGCTCCGCCCTGAGGACGTCTTTGGGCGCCAACGTCCGATTCGCGTTCACGGCCATGCTCGCCCACAAGCTGCGCAGCTTCCTCACTCTGCTCGGGGTGATGGCGGGGGTCGCCACCGTCATCATGATGGTGAGCTTCGTGGTCGGCTTCAACAACGCCGTAACCGAAGGCTTCACCACGTTCGGGACGTACCTCATTCAGTTTCAGAAGTTCGAGCCGCGTTTCGGAGGACCGAACGGGCCTCCCGAAGACCAGCGCAATCGCCGCGACCTCACCATCGAGGACGCGGAGGCGCTCAAGCGCCTGTCGACCCTGGTCGCGGCGGTCTCGCAGGAGCGCTACCGCTTCCAGGACGTCTCCGTGAAGGCGGGCCGGGAGGAGGCGAACGGGCCCCTGCTCGTGGGCACCAACCCCGATTACTCGGTCGCCAACACCCACTTCATCCAGGACGGTCGTTTCATCACCGAGGCGGACGTCTCACACGGGGCCCGGGTCTGCGTCATCGGGACCGACGTGGCCGCGGCGTTGTTCCCGCACCGCGACCCCATCGACCAGGAGCTGACCTTGAACGGCCGCGCCTATCGGGTCATCGGCCTGTTCGAGAAGAAGGGTTCGTTTTTCGGGGGCAGCAACGACAACTTCGTGGTCATCCCGATCTCGGCCTTCGACGATCAGTTCCCGGAGCACAAGAACGGCGGCGGCGACACCATCCACATCGCGACCGTGCCCAAGCGTCCCGAAGATTACGACGCGCTCATCGAAGAGGAGACGGCCATCCTGCGGGCCCGGCGCGGCCTGCGACCGAATCAGGAGAACGACTTCGCGGTCTTCACGAGTGCGGGGCAGCTCGAGAACTTCAAGCAGATCACCGGGGGGGTCGCCGCGGCCATGCTGGTGATCGCGGGGATCGCCCTCCTGGTGGGAGGGGTGGGAGTCATGAACATCATGCTCGTGAACGTCACCCAGCGCACCCGCGAAATCGGCCTGCGCAAGGCGCTTGGAGCCACCCGCCGCGACATCGCCACCCAGTTCCTCATCGAGGCGGTCACCCTCACCGCCGTGGGCGGCGCCTTCGGAATCGCCTTCGGCCTTGGGGCGGCGGTGGCCGCGCGCACCGCCTTCGACTTCCAGGCGGCAACCCCCCTGTGGTCGGTGGTGCTCGGCTTCGCGGTCGCAACCGCGGTCGGCCTCGTGTTCGGCATGTGGCCCGCGATCCGGGCCTCGCGGCAGGATCCCATCGAAGCGCTCCGCTACGAGTAGTCGGCGCGCGCCGACGCTGCTTCGAGAGGCCTAGCGGCCGAGCCAGCCGCCGTCTACGGCCAGGATGTGACCGTTCACGTAGTCCGAGGCGCGGGAGGCCAGGAACACCGCGGCGCCCTCGATGTCGGAGGTCTCGCCCCAGCGGCCCGCGGGAATCCTCTCCAGGATCTGGCGATTGCGCGCTTCGTCTTTCTGGAGCGCCTCGGTGTTGTCGGTCCGGAAATAGCCGGGAGCAATGGCGTTCACGTTGATGCCCTTTCCCGCCCATTCGTTCGAAAGCTCACGGGTGAGTCCGGCGAGGGCGCTCTTCGACGCGGCGTAGGCGGGCACGTTGAGGCCGCCCTGGAACGAGAGGAGCGAGGCGATGTTGATGATCTTCCCCCCACGGCCACGGTCGAGCAGGTGGCGGCCGGCGGCGCGGCAAAGGCGAAACACACCGCTCAGATTGACGTCGAGAACCGCGAGCCAATCCGCGTCGGTGGTGAGGACGGTGGGACCGCGGCGGATGATGCCGGCGTTGTTCACCACGATGTCGAGACCGCCGAGGGCGGCCACGGTCTCCTGCACCAGCCGGTCCGGGGCCGATGGATCCGCTATGTCCCCGACGAGCACCGCGGCTCTGCGACCGAAGGAACGAACGACGTTCGCGGTTACTTCCGCGGGCGTCTGGTTCCCGTGCACCGCCACGTCGGCCCCGGCTTCCGCGAGTGCCTTCGCGATGGCGGCGCCGATGCCGCGGGAGGCCCCGGTCACGAGGGCCACCCGACCTTCGAGGGAGAACATGCCTTGTTTCATGGGCATGGTTTACACGTTCGGCTTCCTAAAGTCCTCCCTTCGCCGCGGAAGCTGAACTTAAGACGCGCTTCAGACGGCGGCGGTTTCGGCTGGCATGCGGCTTGCTCTTCGGACGGTGCGTCGTTCAACCCGTCATCAGGAGGAGTCACATGAGAAAACTCAGCAGAATCGCCATGATTTCACTGGCCGTCTTCACTGCGGTGAGCGCGGCCGAAGCGGCTCCGAAGACCCAGGTGTCCACCGAGCCGCCCCTCGTCAAGGCTGTGCGCGAGAAGCTCGAACGCCTGCCCTACTACGGCGTGTTCGACATTCTCCAGTATCAGGTGCAGGAGGACGGCACGGTCGAGCTGTCGGGCTTCGCCTTCCGCGATTCCCTCAAGAAGGACGCGGAGGACGCGGTGACCAAGGTGCCCGGGGTGAAGAAGGTGGTGAACAAGATCGAGGATCTGTACTGGGGCGCCCTCGACGACGAGATCCGCGCGAAGGTGTACCTCACCATCTACCGCGACAGCTTCCTCTCGCGCTATGGAACGTCCACCGACATGACGCTCGCGAACGGGGTCGGCTTCGGCCCGCGCGGCGGGGTCTTCGGACCGCTCGGCATCGGCAATCCCTACTTCCCCGGCTTCAACCCCGCGGGCGACTACGCGATCCACATCCTGGTCAGCAACGGCGAGGTCATCCTCATGGGCGAGGTGGACAACGAAGGAGACAAGAACCTCGCCGCCCTCAAGGCCCGCAGCGTCTTTCCGGTGAAGAAGGTCCACAACGAGCTGACCGTGAAGGGCCACAAGGAGGAGATCCCGACACCGAAGGCGCGGCCGGGCAAGCGCGGCATTGTGGCCGTGGCCGACTGACCGCCACTCAGAAAAGGCGCGGACGCGCCCCGGAGTCCTTCGACGGGACTCCGGGGTGTCTCTCGTCTCAGGCCGGTCCCGCGAGGGTGCCGAGGGTAAGTCCGAGGTAGTCGCGGGCGTTCTCGAAACAGACGTTCCGGACCGCGCGGCCCAGCAACTCGCGATCGTCGGGCAGGAATCCGGACTTGACGTCGTTGCCGAGGAGGTTGCATACGAGTCGGCGGTAGTACTCGTGCCTGGAGTAGGACAGGAAACTCCGCGAGTCCGTGATCATGCCGACGAAGCGTGAGAAGAGACCGAGGTTCGAGAGCGCGCGCAGCTGCGCCTCCATCCCGTCCTTCTGGTCGAGGAACCACCAGGCGGCGCCGTACTGCATCTTCCCCGGAACTGAGCCGTCCTGGAAGTTGCCGATCATCGACGCGAACAGTTCATTGTCGCGGGGATTCAGGTTGTAGAGGATGGTCTTGGCGAGCTGATTCGAGTCGTCGAGCCGGTCCAGGAAGCGGGCGAGGGGCCGCGCCTGGTCGAAGTCGCCGATGGAGTCGAACCCCTTGTCGGGGCCGAGGGTCCGTCGCGCGCGCGCGTTGGTATTGCGCAGGGCTCCGAGGTGGAACTGCTGGACCCAACCCCGGTGGTGATCGAGCAGGGCGAGGTGATGCAGAATCGCGGACTTCAGCGCCTCCGCGGCACCCTCTTCGAGCGGTTGGCCGCGGCGCAGGGCATCAAAGGACACCGCGATTCCCCCGTCGGTGAAGTCCGCCGCGAACATGCGCTCCAGGCCATGGTCCGAAGCGCGGCACCCGAGCTCGTGGAACGCGGTGTGACGCCGCTCCAGGGCGGCCATGAACTGCGACCAGGTAGAGATGCTGCCCCCGCTCGCCGCCTCGACCGAGTTCACCCAGGCGTTCCAGAGCGAGGGGTCCTCGACCGCGAGAGCCCGATCCGGGCGCCAGGTCGGGAACACGCGGGTCTCCGGGTTCTTTCGCTCCGCAAGCGCCTGGTGGTGATCGAGCGAGTCGGCCGGATCGTCGGTGGTGCAGACCGCGGCGACGCGGAACTGCTTCAGGAGCCCCAGAGTGGTGAAGCCCTGCTCCTGAAGTCGCGCCGTGGTGCGGTCGTAGATGGAGCGCGCGCTCCTTTCGTCGAGGAGATCCTCGATCCCGAACGGACGCCTCAGCTCCATGTGCGTCCAGTGATAGAGGGGATTGCGAATGGTCTCGGGCACGGTCCTGGCCCAGGCCTCGAACTTCTCGAAGTCGGTGGCGTCTCCGGTGCAGTAGCGCTCGGACACACCGTTCGCGCGCATGGCCCGCCACTTGTAGTGATCGCCCTCGAGCCAGATCTCCGTGATGGAGCGGAAGCGGTGGTTCGTGCGGATCTGATCGACGGGCAGGTGGCAGTGGTAGTCGATGATGGGCAGGTTCTTCGCCACGTCGTGAAAGAGGTGGCGGGCCAGATCGGTTTCGAGGAGGAAGTCCTCGCCCATGAACGGGCCGCTCATGCTGCGGAGCGCAGCCGCGCGGGCTCGAGTCTGGGGGCCAGCACGTGAATGGCGAGGATGGCCGCGAAGTAGATGACTCCTGCGACCGTGAACATGGTCACGTAGCTGCCCTGGTTCTCGCGGAACCAGCCCGCGGCGAGGTTCATGAGGAAGCCGCCCATCGCCCCCGCGAATCCGCCGAAGCCCACCACCGACCCCACGGCCGGTCGCGGAAACATGTCCGACGCGGTGGTGAAGATGTTGGCGGAGAAGCCCTGGTGGGCGGCCGCGGCCACGCCCACGAGCCACACCGCCACCCAGGCACTGTCGACCCTCGGGGCCATGGCCACGGGCAGGATGAGGCAGGCGCACACGAGCATGGCGGTCTTGCGCGCGGCATTCACGCTCCATCCGCGCTTGAGGAGGTGCGAACTGAGCCACCCTCCGCCCACCGAGCCCACGTCGGCGAGCAGGTACACCGTGACCATGGGCAGGCCGATGTTCTTGATGTCGAAACCGAAACGGTCGGACATGAAGAGCGGGAACCAGAACAGGTAGAACCACCACACCGCGTCGGTCAGGAACTTGCCCGTGGCGAAGGCCCAGGCCTGGGGATAGCGCAGGAGCTCGGCCCAGGCCACGGAAATCGCGGGCTCGGGAGGATCGGAGTCGATGTGCGCGCGCTCGCGGGCACTCAGCGTGGGGTGATCGGCGGGCCGCCTGTAGATCGGCCACCAGAAAAAGACCCAGAGCATGCCGATGAGGCCGGTGACCCCGAAGGCGGCGCGCCAGCTGTAGTTGAGGGTCAGCCAGGGCACCACCAGGGGAGCGAGGATGGCGCCCACGTTGGACCCGGCGTTGAAGATGCCGGTGGCGAAGGCGCGCTCGCGCCGCGGAAACCACTCGGCCACGGTCTTGATCGCGGCGGGAAAGTTCCCCGACTCACCGAGGCCCAGGGCGAAGCGGGCCAGGCCGAAGCCGAAGGCGGTGGCGGCGAGGGCATGGCCGGCCGCGGCGAGAGACCACACGATGAGATAGACCGCATACCCCACGCGGGTGCCGAAACGATCGATGAACCAGCCCGCGAAGAGAAACCCGATCGCGTAGGCAAGGGTGAAGGAGGCGCCGATCCGACCGTACTCGATGGGCGTCCAGCCGATCTCTTTCTCGAGCAGCGGGGCCAGGATGCCGAGCACGGAGCGGTCGATGTAGTTGATGGTGGTGGCGAAGAACAGCAGGGCGCAGATGCCCCAGCGGACGTGCCCCACCTTGCCGGACGTGTCCTCGCTCATCAGGCGACGAATTTCTGCCAGACGCGGCCGTTCGGGAACTCGTATTCCGCGATGGCGGAGGGCTTGATCTCGATGCTGTAGCCGGGCCGCAGCGGGGTTACGTACCGGGCGTTCTTCGCCACACACGGATCGACGAAGTGCTCGTGCAGGTGATCGACGAACTCGCAGACCCGGTCTTCGAGCGAGCCCGACACCGCGATGTAGTCGAAGATCGAAAGGTGCTGGACGTACTCGCACAGGCCGACGCCCCCCGCGTGGGGGCAGACCGGCTTCTTGAACTTGTTCGCCATCAGAATGACGGAGACCGCCTCATTCACACCGCCCATGCGACAGGAGTCGACCTGCACGAACCTGATCGCGTCCGCCTGGAGGAGCTGCTTGAACATCACGCGGTTCTGGCAGACCTCCCCGGTGGCGACCCCGATGGGCGCCACCGCGCGCGCGATCTTCGCGTGGCCGAGGATGTCGTCCGGACTGGTCGGCTCCTCGATCCACCAGGGATCGAAACGGGCGAGGGCCTTCATCTGGGTGATGGACTCGTCGACATCCCAGCACTGGTTGGCATCCATCATCAGCTTCCGGTCGGGGCCGATTTCCTCACGCATGATGGCGGCGCGGCGGAGGTTGTCTTCGAGGTTCTGCCCCACCTTCATCTTGAAGGCCGTCCAGCCTTCCGCGATCGCCTCTTTGCACAGGCGGCGGACTTTCTCGTCAGGGTAGCCGAGCCAGCCCGTGGAGGTGGTGTAGGCGGGGTACCCGTCGCGGCGCATCTCGGCCTCGCGGCCTTCGCGGCCTTCACGGGCGGCGTGCAGCATGTCGATCGCCTCTTCCGGCTTCAGGACATCGGTGATGTAGGTGAAGTCGATGGTCGAGACGAGTTGTTCGGGAGTGAGGTCGACGAGGTGCTTCCACATCGGCTTCTTCTCACGCTTCGCCCACAGATCCCACACCGCATTGAGAAGGGCGCCGGTGGCCATGTGGAGGATGCCCTTCTCGGGCCCGAGCCAGCGCAGTTGCTTGTCGACGGTGAGGTCCCGAACGAAGGCGCGCATGTGGGTCACCACGTCGTCGAGACGCCGCCCCACCACGTGGTGCTTGAGCGCATGCACCGCGGCCACCACGATCTCGTTGCCGCGGCCGTTGGTGAAGGTGAGGCCCTGCCCTTCGAGGCCGCCGTTCGTCTCGAGGACGACGTAGGTGGCCGAGTAGTCACCGAGATTGAGCGCATCCGAACCGTCCTGCTGCGCGGAGGTGGGAAACCGGATGTC
Source organism: uncultured Acidobacteriota bacterium (assembly GCA_964646485.1). Classification (GTDB taxonomy): domain Bacteria; phylum Acidobacteriota; class Vicinamibacteria; order Fen-336; family JAGNNV01; genus JAGNNV01. The sequence goes on along the minus strand of CAZYEA010000139.1, from coordinate 1,783 downwards.
GCGGACAACGACGTTTGTAATCTTCACTGGTTGACACCACTTGCTAGGAAACCGCCGTCGACGGTGAGGACTTCGCCGTTCACGAAACTGGCGCCTTCGGAGGCGAGGAACACGCAGGCGGGGGCGAGCTCTTCCACCCGGCCGAAGCGCTTGAGCGGCGTCCTCACGAGAAACTCCTGGCCCCGCCCCGACTCGTCGAGGATGCGCGTGTTGAGAGCGGTGCGGAACACTCCGGGTGCGATGGCGTTGACGTTGACCCCGCGCGGTCCCCACTCGACCGCGAGCGCGCGGGTCAGTCCGGCCACCCCGGCCTTGCTCGCGGTATAGGCCGCGACTTCGTACAGGCCGATGAAGGAGGCGAGGGAGGCGATGTTGACGATGCGGCCGTAACCCGCATCCAGCATGGCCTTGCCGAAGACCTGGCAGGCGCGGAAGGTGGCGGTGAGGTTGGTGGAGAGGATGGACTCCCACTCTTCGTCGGACACCTCGAGGGAGGGCGTGCGCTTGGTGATGCCCGCGCAGTTGACCAGGATGTCGATCTTCGAGAACCCGGAGAGGGTGGCGTCTTTGGCCTTTTGAAGGGCCCCGCGATCGAGGGCGTCGGCAGTGAGGCGGAGACTCTTGCGCCCCAGCGCCTCCACTCCGGCCGCGGCCTGATCCACCATGTCCGCGCGGCGCGAGATCGGAACCACGTCGGCTCCCGCGGCGGCGAGCCCTTGAGTCAGGGCGAGGCCGATGCCCGAGGTTCCGCCCACCACCACCGCGACCCGGCCTTTCAACTCGAGCTCTTTCATTTTGCCCTTTTACTTCCCGGCGCTCGCGCGACGGGCCGGCCGCCCTTCTTCTTCGGAGGCCTGGGCCTGGCGGGCCAGGGCGAGGTGCATGCCCATTTCGTCGCGCGCCTTCTCCGGGTCTTTGGCCTTGATCGCGCGATAGATCCGCCGGTGCATCTCCGCCGACTCCTTGAGGTCGTGCGCGCGTTCGACCGTGAGTTTGCGGGTCTCGTAGACGAGCCCGGAGATGGTATCGATGAGGGTGGCGAGCACGGGGTTTCCCGAGGCCGCGGCCACCGCTTTGTGAAAGGCCACGTCGTGAATCAGGAACTCCTGGGGATCGTCGAGGGAGGCGAACATCGCCGTCACTTCGTCCGCGAGCGCGGTGATGCGCTCCATGGTGGCGCGCTCGGCCGCGAGCGAGGCCGCTCCGAGCTCGAGCACGCGGCGGGCTTCGAACATCTCGTCGCGGGTGAAGCCGTGGAGCGCGGCGAGAAAGCTCAGAGGCGCGCCCCCGAGGCGAGGCGGCCCGTCGGCGATGAAAGTGCCAGCGCCCTGGCGCGATTGAATCACCCCGAGGGCCTGGAGGGTCTGAAGACCGGAGCGCAGCGAGGGGCGGCTCACCCCGATCTCTTCGGCCAGATCTCGCTCCGCGGGGAGCCGATCTCCGGGCTTGAGTCTCCTCGCCTCGATCTGGCGGCGGACGAAATCCACCACCTGACCCGCGGCGGTGATCTCGGCGTCCGGCTTAGAGGTCTTACCTTTTGAGGTTTCTGGCATTCTGTCCTGGAACTCCGACCGGGGCCTTGGCGGCGCGTAGCGCCTTTCGCCGGTGCGGCCCGGCCGTGGGCGAATTGTACCGGATATCTAATATTTTGGCCTCGAAATTCAAGCCGAGACCGTGAATTGTCCCAGGCTCGAAGGTCCTCCGTGGGACGGAAGGGCTCTTTAGGGACGGGCAAGATGGTCGGACCATTAGGCCTTTCCTGGGTTGGCAACCGGACCGCCCT
>CAZYEA010000138.1:1831-12571 GCA_964646485.1 uncultured Acidobacteriota bacterium | reverse complement strand
GATCGCCTGGTGGAGGAGATCCGTCGGCGAGCCGTCCTGCGGCCCTAGTCGGGACTCTGGATTCCGAGGGAGGCGAGGGTTGGAACGAGATCCTCCCGGGCGCGAAGTATCGATTCGATGAACTCACGCAGGGCGCCGCGCCCGCCCGGGCTTTCCATGATCATGAACGCCGCTTCCTTGAGGGCCAGGGGCGCGTCGTGAGGCACGGCGGAGAGTCCCACCTGCTGCAGAACGGGAAGGTCCGGATAGTCGTCGCCGATGTAGGCGACTTCGTGAGGCTGAAGCGAGGCCTCGTCCAGGATCTCCGCGAAGAGCCGTGCCTTGTCGAGCGACCCCTGCTTGACCACGCTCATCCCCAGGGCGCGCGCGCGTTCGCTCACCGTGCTCGAGGCTCTTCCCGTGATGATGCCGGTCTTGAGCCCGGCCGCGTGCGCGAGAACGACCCCGTAGCCGTCCTTCACGTTGAAGACGCGCGCCTCCTCTCCGGTGGGAAGGATGAAGATGGATCCGTCGGTCATCACCCCGTCGACATCAGTGAGTATCAGCTTGAGACGCTGGCAGCGCTCCTTGAGCAGTCGGTCTTTCATGACGGGATCCTACCGGTCCAGGGGCCGCGGGCCTTGTCAATCGGCCGGGCATTGAGCAGACTAGCCGGATGATCTCCCGCCCGCCCGCGGCCAAGGACGACCAGGCGCTTCGAGGGAAGCGACTTCTCCTCGTCTTCGGAAGCTACCGAAGCAAGCGGCACATCTATGAGCGGGTGCGGGAACTCGGGGTCCGTGTGACCGTGCTCGACGGCCCCGCGCACTGGATGAGGGAATACGCCGGAGCCGACGGACTCGTCGAGCGGCACCTCGCCATCGACCTGGCACCCACCGAGACTCTCGCCGACCGGGCGGTCGAGCTCGTCCGCGCCGCGCGCGGGGAGTACGACGGAGTCGGCACCATCGACGAGTTCGCGGGTGGCTTCGCGGCCCGCATCGCCCGGGCGCTCGGCCTTCCCTTTCACGAGGTGGCGGCCGCCGATCGGGCGCGGGACAAGCACCGCGCGCGCGAAGCCTGCGCCGAGGCGGGCCTTCAGGGTCCGCGCTTCGCGCGGATCGAAACCGAGGCCGACCTCGAAGGAGCGGGCGAGCGCGTGGGCTTCCCCGCGGTCTTGAAGCCCGTTTCCGGCGTGGGTTCGGTGCAGGCCTACAAGGTGCGTGGCCCGGCCGAACTCCTGGAGTGTTACCGGAGCGTGACCGGCGCGGTGCGAAGCGCGCGCGCGGCACCGCGTCCGAGCCTGGGCAGCGACCGCGCCTGGTTCGACCTCATGTGGTCGGGCGCGCCCGCCCTGATTCTCGAGTCATGGGTCGAGGGCCCGAAGTACGACGTCGACCTCCTGCTCGAAGAGGGGGAGATGGTGTACGCGCACGCGACCGACGACCTCGAGCCCTGCGGCCTGCGCGACGTGCGACGCCTCGCTCCCTCGGGGCTCGAGCCCGCGGCCGAGGCAGAACTGGCTCGCCACGCGGCCGCCTGCGTGCGGGCCCTCGGTTTCCGCCGCGGCGCCTTCAACGTGGAGGTGAAGCGCACGGCGGAGGGGCCGCGCATGATCGAAGTGAACGGACGCCTGGGCGGTTATTCGACCACCGACGTCCATCACGCCGTCTGGGGCGTCGACCTCGTGGAGCACTGGCTGCGCTCGTGTTTCAGCCTGCCCCTCGGGGTACGCGAGCAGCCGCCCAGGGGCTTCGTGGCCGAGTCTCTGCTGCCCGCGCCGCGCACCGGCATCCTCGAGCGCGACGGATTCCTCGATGGCCTGCGCTCCGCGCCCCACGTGCTCGCAGCACGCCCCTGGGTGTTCGCCGGCGACGCCGTGGACGGGGTCGAAACTTCGGCGCCGGACTGGCTCGGCGCTCTGCTCACCCGAGGCCTCACTCGGGAAGAGGCGCTCCGGCGCCTCGATGAACTGACCGCTCGACTGCATCCCCCTGTGATTTCCGTAGCGGGAAAGGCATAACATGCCCCATCATCTTGTGGCGTCCATCCCAAGGCCACAACCTAAGGAGCCGTCTTGACCAACGACTGGAGTTCGCACAAGGTTTTTGTCTTCGCCCCCTATCGCATGACCGCCTCCGGCCCGGAGAGCGTCACCTACGGCACCGCGGAGTTCAAGGAGGAGGTGGCGGGCTGGATGAAGGAGCTCGGCGCCGAGCACGTCTGGGTGGAGGTGACGCCTCAGACCTCGGCGGCGGAAATCGAGCGCGTGCGTGACGAGGCCCTGCGCCGCCCCGTGGTGGTCTTCAATCTGTGTGACGGCATCGAAGTGGACGGCTATCCGGGAATCCAGACGGTGCGCGCGCTCGAGGCGAGCGGCCTTCCCTTCACGGGCGCGGACACCGCCTTCTACGAACTCACCACCCCGAAAACGCTGCTCAAGCAGCGCCTGATCGAGCATCAGGTGCCGACCTCGCCCTTCCTGGCCATCCGGGACCCGCAAGCGGATGCACCGCGCGCGGGCGCCCATCTGGGCTATCCGCTCATCATCAAGCCCGATGTCTCCGCCGCGAGCTTCGGCATTTCCGTGAAGTCGGTGGTGCAGGACGAGGCCGCGTGCGTGGCCCAGGCCGCCGCCGCGATCGCGGGGGAACGCGATCAGGAGAACTACTACGAGGGCGTGTTCGCGGAACGCTTCATCCCCGGCCGCGAGTTCACGGTGCTCTGCGCCTCAGTTCAGTCCGCCCCAGGCGGCGTCTTCGTCTACCCGCCGGTGGAGCGGGTGTTCCATCCCGCCCTGCCCGCCCACGAGCGCCTCCTCTCCTACGACCGCTACTGGGAGAAGTACGAAACCGAGGCCGCCCTGCCCGACCGCGCGCCCATCGCTCACTATGATCGCGCGCCCGCCGAGTGGATGGAGATCCTTGCCCAGGTGGCCCGCGACGCCTATGTGGCCCTCAACGGCGTGGGCTACGGCCGGGTGGACATCCGCCGCGACGAGCGCACCGGGGAGTTCCTGGTTCTCGAGACCAACTGCAACTGCGGCCTCTCCACCGATGGCGAAACCTCGGTGAGCTGGATCCTGCGCCTCTCGGGTGAAACCATGCCCCGCCTGCTCGATCGCATCTTCGAGGATGCGGTGACGCGCACCGCCGCCGCGGTGCGTCCCCTCCGCCGCCGCGCCCGCCGGAAGGTCGAGACCGCGATCGCGGCGAGCTGAGCCTTCGTCGAAAGGCGGCTAAGGACGTCGCGCCAGCTGCGCGCGCAGATCCTTGATCTTGTCGCGGAACTTCGCCGCCTCCTCGAAGTCGAGGGCGCGCGCCGCCTCCCGCATCAGGCGGTCGAGGTCCTTGATGCCGCGCTCGATCTGCTCGGGAGTGCGATAGCTCTTGGTATCGATCGCGCCCTTGAGCGCCTCTCTCTCCTCGGCCTTGCGCAGGGCTTCGTCGGTGACGCTGAGGAGCTGGCCCAGGGTCTTCCGCACGGTCTCGGGAGTGATGTTGTGCTCGCGGTTGTGGGCTTCCTGACGCGCGCGCCGCCGGTCGGTCTCGCCCAGCGCGGCCTTCATCGAGTCGGTCAACGTGTCGGCGTAGAGGATGGCTTTGCCGTCGACGTTGCGGGCGGCGCGTCCGATGGTCTGGATCAACGAGCCCGCGGAACGAAGGAACCCCTCCTTGTCCGCGTCGAGGATGGCCACCAGCGAGACTTCGGGCAGGTCGAGGCCTTCGCGCAACAGGTTGATGCCCACGAGCACGTCGAACTCTCCGAGCCTCAGGCTCCGCAGGATCTCGACGCGTTCAATGGCGTCGATGTCCGAGTGGAGGTAGCGCACCTTCACCCCGAGTTCCGCGTAGTACTCGGTGAGGTCCTCGGCCATGCGCTTGGTGAGGGTGGTGACGAGCACGCGCTGGCGCGCCGCCACCCTGGCTCGGATTTCCGCGAGCAGGTCGTCGACCTGGCCCTTGACCGGACGAATCTCCACCGCGGGGTCGACGAGCCCGGTGGGCCTTATGACCTGCTCGATGAAGACGCCCTTGGTGCGGGTCATCTCATAAGGCCCCGGAGTGGCGGAGACGTAGAGGGTCTGGCCGATACGAGCCTCGAACTCTTCGAAGTTCAGAGGGCGATTGTCGAGGGCGGAGGGCATGCGAAACCCGTACTCCACGAGGGTCGTCTTGCGCTGACGATCGCCGTGGTACATGCCGCGCACCTGGGGCACGCTCTGGTGTGACTCGTCGATCACGAAGATCGTGTCTTTCGGGAAGTAGTCGAGGAGGGTGGGGGGCGGCTCCCCCGGCGCGCGTCCGGAGAGATGGCGCGAGTAGTTCTCGATGCCGTGGCAATGGCCGGTGGCCCGCAGCATCTCGAGATCGAAGCCGGTGCGCTGGCGCACCCGTTGGGCTTCGAGGAACTTGCCCTGAGCATCGAGGGTCGGGGCGTGCTCCGCGAGTTCCGCCTCGATCTTCCGGATCGCCTGTTCCAGCCGGGGTCTTGGGGTCACGTAGTGCGACGACGGATAGATCGCGACCTGCGCGAGCTTCTGGCGCGCCTTGGAGGTGAGAGGATCGAATTCGGTGATCGTTTCGATCACGTCGCCGAACAGCTCCACCCGTACTCCGAAGTCGTCATAGGCGGGCATGATCTCGATCACGTCGCCGCGCACCCGGAAGGTGCCGCGCGCGGGTTCGAAGTCGTTGCGGTCGTAGCGCGCCTCGACCAGCTTCTGGAGCATGGTTCCGCGATCGAGGGTGTCGCCCTGGCGAAGAAACAGGAGCATGCCGTAATACGCCTCGGGAGACCCCAGACCGTAGATGCAGGAGACCGAGGCCACGATGATGACGTCCCGTCGCTCGAAGAGGCTGCGGGTCGCGGAGAGCCGCATCTTCTCGATCTCCTCGTTGATGGTGGCTTCCTTGTCGATGTACGTGTCCGACTGCGGGACGTACGCTTCGGGCTGGTAGTAGTCGTAATAAGAGACGAAGTACTCGACCGCGTTTTTGGGGAAGAACCCCTTGAACTCCTGGTAGAGCTGGGCGGCGAGGGTCTTGTTATGGGCCAGCACCAGCGCGGCCCGGTTCACCTGCGCGAGCACGGAGGCGATGGTGAAGGTCTTGCCGCTTCCCGTCACCCCGAGCAGCACCTGGTCCTTCTCTCCCCGCTCCAGCCCCGCGGTCAGCTCCCCGATCGCCTGTGGCTGGTCGCCTTGCGGTGTGAAGTCGGCTTCGAGCTCGAAACGAGAGTCGGCAGGCGTGGGCACGAAGCGGGGAGGCGGCTCGGTGAGGACGGGTCTTGGGGGCATCGAAAAATCGAGGTTACCGCCTCCGACACGCGGGGCGGGAGCGCTCCCTGCTTCGCACCCCGGGTCGCGTTTGCGGTATCGTTTGCCGATGTCGCAACCCTCTATCCTCCAATCCCTGGGCGGCCCCCTCGGTGGGAAGAAGTTCGAATTCCGCGGCGGCGACGTAGCTGTCGGGACCGCACCGGACTGCGCCGTTCGGATCCAGGCGCCCGGAGTCGAGGCTCACCACGCCCGTATCCTGATTGAGATCACCGGGGCGACGATCTACCGGGTCGACGGCCCCATCGGCGTCAATGACGACGTGGTGACCACCGACACGCTGCTGCGCTCGGGCGATTTTGTGTGGATCGGCGAGCCGGGTGGGCCGACGTCCCTCATGTTCCAGTTCACCCTCGGCGATGTCGAGGAGGCCGCGTCGGCTCCCGCCGCGGAGGCGGTCGCAGCCGCCGAAGAAATTGTGGTCGAGGACATCGAGGCCCCCGCGGCACCGTCGGAAGCGGGGATGGAGACACCTTCGACGGGTGCCACGCCGGAGGAGCCCATGGCTCAACCGGCGGCGATGGAGAGTCCGGACAGCTCGGCTCTTTCCACCGAGGCGATGTCCGAGCCCGCGATGGCCGAGAGCCCGGCTTCGGAGCCCCCGATGGCCGAACCTGGGATGGCCGAACCTGCGATGGCCGAACCGGCGATCGACGAGGCCCCCGCCACCGAGCCCACGATGGCCGAGGCGACCGCAGGCGCTCCTATGCCGGAAGAGGCCGCCCCGGTTGGAGAGCCCATGGTCCTGGAGGCTCAGCCTGACGCGATGCCGGCCGAGATCGAGTCGGTCACGGAGATCGAGGCTGCGTTCGAGCCTGCGGTGGCCGAGGTCGCGGCCGAACCGGCTCCTCCATCAGCCGCAGAGGCTTTCCAGGCGGCGCCGCCTGAAACACGGGTGGTACCTCCCGCGCCCTGGCAGGTAGCGCCCTCGTCCCCGATTTCCGAGCCCGCTCCGACGGCCGAGTATGCAAGTGCGTGGGAAGCGTCAGCCCCAGCCCCTGCCTCGCCTGAACCCCTCCCGGCGCCTCCCGCCGAAGCCACCCTGGTCATGCCTCCCGCGGCCAAGCCGGCTGCGCCGGCGCCTCCGACACCTCCCGCGCGCGCCACGGTTCCGCCCTCGGCGAAGGCGCCGTCGGCCCCTCCTTCCGCAGCCAAGCGCCCCATGCCCCCGGCTCCGCCGAAGATGAAAATCCGGACAGTCGAGCAGGATGCGGCGCTTCGAAAGCCGCCTCCGCCTCCGCCTCCCGCACGCACGACCTCGAGCATGCCCATGATCCTGGGCGGTCTGGGCCTGCTGGTGGTCGTAGCCGTCGTGGGTTTCTTCATGAGTCGCCCGGCTCCCGCTCCGGTTTTGCCTCCACCGACACCTGCGCCCGTGGTGGTGGCTACGCCGGAAGCGGCGACGCCCGAGCCGACGCCTGAAGCCACGCCTGAGCCTACGCAGGTGGCGGCGGTGGAGCCGACGCCCGAGGCCGCGCCGCCGATCGCACCGACCCCGCGTCCCGCTGCCACCCCGGCGCCTCGAACCACCCCGACCCCGCGGGCCACGCCCACTCCACGCGCCACTCCGACCCCCGCCCGACCGGGCGCCGCGCCCACGGTGGCGCCCACCGTGGCGGCTCCCGCCGCCCCGGTTTCTCAGGCTCCCCGCCTTCTCGAGGAAGCCCGCGCCGCGGTGGCCGCGCAGGACCTCGCGCGCGCATCCCAGCTCTATGGCGACGTCCTGCGACTCGAGCCCGGAAACAGCGAGGCCACCGCGCGCAAGGCGGAAGTGGATGCCCGGATGGCGCTTCTGAACCGCCGATTCAGCGTAGGGGCCACCACCGTGCTCGGGGGTAAGACCGCGGGCAAGGGACCGACGGGCTTCGACCTCGGCGGAGGTGCGGTGGTCCGGACCGACTTCTCCGCGCAGATCCGCTGCACCACCACCCCCACCAACGTGGAGCCGGGGGCCTCGTTCTCCATTCGCTGCTCGATCCTCAACATCGGAACCAAGGCCTTCAAGCTCGAGAGCATCACCGCCAACGAGACCGCGGACGGCGCCAAGAACACGAGCGCCGGGGTAACCCCGCGCCAGGACATCGCGCCGCAGTCCGATGCGGTCATCCTGGAGAAGGTCGGCTCGTGGGCGGCGAAAACGCAGTGGTCGCTCGAGATCGTGGCCAAGACCACGAAGGACGAATCCTTCCGCGCCGTCTACAACTGGCGCTAGCCTGCTGAAGGTCGGGCGCCAGGGCGAGGGGCTCGCCCGACCCGTGCATTAGTCTCCGGTCTTCTTCGGAGGACGAGAGATGAATGCGCTGATCTGGATTCTCACCGGTTTGCTCGCGGGTATGGCCGCCCGCATCGCCATGAAGTCCTCGCAGAGCGGCGGCCTGCTGCAGGATGTTTCCCTCGGCCTCTTCGGCGGCGTCTTCGGCGGCGCGCTGTTTCGCATCATCGGAGCGACTCCCCAGGAAGGGAGCCTCACTCACTTCGTCACCGCGGTGGTGGGCGCGATGCTCGCCATCGGCCTGGTGCGATCGGCCCAGCACGCAGCGGCCGTGGGCATCTCCGAGGTCGAGCGCCTTCGCCTGCTGGACATCGAGACTCAGTTGAAGCGCCTCGGCCTGAATCCCGCCGCGTTCGAGAGATTGCGCACCAACGCCCTCTCCGTCGACGCCACGGCCAGACTGGAGGAGCGGCGCACTCTCGGAGAGCGGGCCGCCGACCGCCTGGCCGCCTTCGGAGGGAGCTGGACCTTCCTGGGGCTCTTCGCTGTCTTCCTCGTCATCTGGATGGCGTACAACCTCGAGACCCCGAGCGCGTTCGATCCCTATCCCTTCATCCTGCTGAACCTGATGCTCTCCTGCATCGCCGCGGTCCAGGCTCCGATCATCATGATGAGCCAGGGCCGGCAGGCCGCGACCGACCGCGCGGAGGCGAGGAACGACTACGAAGTCAATCTCAAGGCCGAGGTCCAGATCGCGGCCCTGCACGTCAAGCTCGACGAGTTGCGAGAAGCCCAGTGGCGGGACCTGATGGCGGCGCAGCAGAAACAGATCGAGCTTCTGGAGCGCGCTCTCGGGAGCCGAGGGGAAGGGCGGGCGGGAGGGGACATAGACTCGGCGCGGAAATGAAGACCACACCGATCGATGAAACCCACGGCGTTTCCCTCAGGTCGTGGGTCGAGAGCGCGCAGGCTCCGTCCGCGGACTTTCCCATCCAGAACCTGCCCTTCGGGGTCTTTCACGAGGGAGGTGAGCCGGCACGGATCGGCGTCGCCATCGGCGATTCCGTGCTCGACCTCAAGGTGTGCCTGGACCGCGGTCTGCTCACCGGCATGCCCAGCCGGATCCTCGCGGCCAGCGGCGCGCCGCGCCTGAACCCGCTGATGGCGTGCCCGGACATCGAGAGGCGAGCGCTGCGTCATCGTCTCTCCCACCTTCTGAGGACCGAAGGCGCGCAGGTGACGGCGAGGCCACACGCCCAGGAGGTGCTGAAAGCGCGGGCCTCGGTGTCCATGGTTCTTCCCGCCGCGATCGGGGATTACACCGACTTCTACGCATCCATCGATCACGCCATGAACGTGGGATCGATGATGCGCCCGGACAACCCCCTGCTCCCCAACTACAAGTGGGTGCCCATCGGCTATCACGGGCGATCCTCGTCGATCGTGGTGAGCGGCACGCCGGTGCGCCGGCCGAGCGGCCAGATCGATCCCTCCGCTCCGGGCCAGGCGCCTCACTTCGAGCCCAGCAAGCTCCTCGACTACGAACTGGAGATGGGCATCTTCATCGCCGAGGGGAACGAGCAGGGATCCGCGGTGCCCATCACCGAGGCGGGGTCGAAAATCTTCGGCCTGTGCCTGCTCAACGACTGGTCGGCCCGCGACATCCAGAAGTGGGAGTACCAGCCGCTCGGGCCCTTCCTCTCGAAGAACTTCGCGACCTCCGTCAGCCCCTGGGTGGTGACTTCGGAAGCTCTTGCTCCCTTCCGGGTCGCGGCGGCGGCGCGACCCGAGGGCGATCCCGCGCCTCTGCCGCACCTGAAGAGCGCGCAGGACCAGGCCCTGGGTGCTTTCGACGTGAACCTCGAAGTCTGGTTCACCAGCCGGGCCATGCGCTCCCACGGTCAGGTTCCGATCCGCCTGTCGCGTTCGAACCTGGCCTCGCTCTACTGGACGCCCGCGCAGATGATCGCGCACCACACGAGCGGCGGGTGCAATCTCTCGCCCGGCGACCTGCTCGGCACGGGGACGGTGAGCGGAAGGGAGAAGGAGGCGCGCGGCTGCCTGCTCGAGCTGACCATGCGCGGGCGCGACCGGATCCAGCTGCCCGACGGCCAGACCCGGGCCTTCCTGGAGGACGGTGACGAGGTGATCTTCCGCGCGAGCTGCGAGCGCGAGGGCTTCGCCCGGATCGGATTCGGCGAGTGCCGGGGCTCGATCGTCGGATGAGGAGCGTCGCGCTCGTCGTCGCTCTCCTGGTCGCGACCGCCGGAGCTGCCGCGGATCGGCCCCGGGCGCGCGACCTGGGCCTTTCCCCCGGCGTCCTTCCTCCCGGGGCGTTCAATGCGATCACCGACGTGGCCGGGGTCAAGGTCGGACAGGTCACGCTCAAGGAAGGCGAGCGGGTCCGGACCGGCGTCACCGCGATCCTGCCCCACGACGGGAACGTGTTTCAGGAGAAGGTGCCGGGCGCAGTGTTCGTCGGCAACGCCTTCGGCAAGCTCGCGGGATCGACCCAGGTGCAGGAACTCGGGACCATCGAAACCCCCATCGTCCTCACCAACACTCTCGCGGTGGGCGCCGCGGTGGACGCGGTGGTGGGGTGGACCCTCTCGCAACCCGGCAACGGCGAGGTGCGTTCCGTCAACGCGGTGGTGGGAGAGACGAACGACGGCGGCCTGAACGACATCCGCTCGCAGCCGGTGCGGAAAGAGCATGTGCTCGCGGCGCTCAAGGAAGCACGCGAAGGTGCGGTGGCCGAAGGAGGCGTGGGCGCGGGAACGGGGACGATCGCCTTCGGCTTCAAGGGCGGGATCGGCACATCGTCGAGAGTGGCGGGCATCGACGGCCGCAGCTACGTGGTGGGCGTGCTGGTGCAGTCGAACTTCGGTGGCGTGCTTACGATCGACGGGGTGCCGGTGGGGAAGGAACTGGGGCGTCACGCCTTTGCCCTCGCGGGCCGATCGGCGCGGGAGACCGCCGACGGCGTGTCGGAAAGCTTGGGCATCGGCGCTTGCATCCGCACCTTTCCATGCTTCGGATCGTCCACCGCCACGATTGCCTCGCGTGCGGCAAAGTGCGGATCTGCAAACATCTCTGCGCCGGTATAGATTCGTCCGGCCGGAACCGAATGTTTGATCATTAACGCTTCCAGTTCATCGACGGTCAGCGTTTGCGTCCATGCATTGATGATGGCATCCAGTTCGCTTTGGTT
>CAZYEA010000138.1:0-1821 GCA_964646485.1 uncultured Acidobacteriota bacterium | reverse complement strand
GGCGACGGATGCGCCGCTTTCGCCGAAGGACCTGGGCCGCCTCGCGGCGCGGGCGGTTTTCGGCCTCGCTCGCACCGGGTCCTCATACTCGAACGGCAGCGGCGACTTCGCCATCGCCTTCTCGACCGCGAAGGAACTCCGGGTCGTCCACGGATCAACCGCGATCTCGCCGCGGCCCGCCCTGCCTACCGAGGCCGTGTCCCCGCTCTTCGAGGCCGTGCTCGAGGCCACCGAAGAGGCCGTGATCAATTCGCTCCTGAAGGCGGAGACCACCACCGGCAACGGCCGGACGGTTCAGGCCCTCGACATCGGGAAGCTTCGCGAGCTGCTGAAGAAATACGGGCGTTAGCCGGTCCGGATCAGCGTCGACAGAGGTCCGTCACGATGGGACGCGCCGGGCACGAGGGTACGGTCCCATAGATGATGGCAAAGGCGGTTCCGTTGCAATACGCGTTGTAGTCCGTGTGCTGCACCAGCGCGATGAGTTTCCGATTGCCGTCGAAATAGCGCGCGGAGCCCCCCAGCAGACGGTTGCCTTGGGCGATCGCAACATAGACGCCGACACAGTGTTGCTCCTCCGCGTAGGCGAGCGGGCTGGTGCACGCGACACCGTCCCGGAGCAATGCGTCGGGAAACACCGTGCCGGGTCCTGTGACCTCGCCGAGGTCGCGGCGACATGGTTCGTTGGAGATGAAGGTGGGAGTGGGCGAGGGATCGGGGGTGGGAGAGGCGGAGCCTCCACACGTCACGCACGACATGGCGAGACCGAGGACTCCTGAGCGCGCCCAGCCCATGGCCGGGATGCTACTCCCGCTGCCTTAGCCTCTGCTTCGCCTTCGAAAGTCGGGCCCGCCGCTTGAGCAAGTCGTCCTCGAGGCTCGAGAGATCCGAGCGGCCGGCCACGAGGTCGAGGCCGTCGTCGACGATACGGAGCGCCTCCGCCTTGTCCTTCCGGGTGTGTTCGAGGAGCATGGCGAGTTCGCGATGGGCCACCGCGCTCGCGAGACTCACCGCGATCCGCCACAGTCGCTCCGCCTCGTCGTGTTGCTTCCGCGCCTTGGCGCGGTAGGCGAGGCGGACCGTCGCATCGACGCGGGCGCGACCCGTCCCGCCCTCCGCGATGGCGCGATAGGCCTCTTCGGAGCGGTCGTCGAGGTCGGCTCGTTCCAGCACGCGCCCGAGCGAGAGCACGTCGAAGGCGTCTTCGGGCAGGGCGCCCGGCTCCGCGACCATGGCCAGGGCCTCACCGGTGAGGGCGGCGAGGGACACGATGTCCTGAAGGTTGTGCTCGAGGACCTGGACCATGAGGCGGCCGTCCTTGCGGCGGAGGTACTCGAAATAGCGCTCGGGAATGAAGGCGCCGGGGATGTCGTCCTCGCGATGGAAGCCCATGACCCCGCGTTCGAGGGACTGCAGCGAGCACGATTCGAGCCGCGCCTTCCACAGCCGGCGCCCGGGGTGGAGCAGGTCGAGATGGCGCGCGGTCTGACGGAAGATCCGGCGCTGCAGCCGGAAGCGGCTTTCGAGAAGCGGCACGTCGAACTGCTTGCCGTTGAAGGAGACGATGGTGTCGAAGCGTTCGAGATCGCGTTCCACCGCCCGGATGAGGGCTCGCTCCTCGTGGAAGTCGCGCATGAAGTACTGGCGAACCACGAAGGACTCGCCCTCGATGAATCCGACGGCGACGAGGAAGGCCGCGGTGCCGGCGCCGCCCGAGAGCCCGGTGGTCTCAGTGTCGATGAACGCGGCCTTGCGGGGATCGAAGTCCTGCAGATCGAGCGAGGCGGTGAGGATGCGGGCCGCGTCGGGGAGGGCATTGAC
>CAZYEA010000137.1:9667-12631 GCA_964646485.1 uncultured Acidobacteriota bacterium | reverse complement strand
AGGCCGCAAGGACGAGGTAGATCTCGGCGACCTGCACGGAGTCGAGAGCCTGCCCACCATCGGCTTCTTCACCCCCGAGGGCCGGGCGGTGGCCCGCATCGAGGGGTATGTGAACGGGGAGGACTTCCTGAAGCTCCTCACCAACGCCGAAATCGAGGGGGCCGACATGCTCGCGTGGGAGAAATCCCTGCGGAGCGACCCCAACGACTTCGCCGCTCTTTATGGCCTGGGTTCGAAAATGTACGAGCTCAACTACCTTGACGACGCGCGGCCGCTGCTGGAAAAGGCGCGCAGGAACGACAAGGGCGGCTTGCGCGAACGCAAGCGGATACGCATGATGCTCGCCCGCATCGTCGAACAGCGCTCGAGCTTCACCGATTCCGAGACCCTCCTTCGCGAGGGCCTCGCCCTGCCCCCCGAGGCGGACATCGATCCTCGCCTGAGGTTCCTCCTCTCCCGCTGCCTCACCAACCTCGGCCGGGGGGCCGAAGCCCGGAGCCTCCTGGTGAAGCTCATCGCCGACTACCCCAAACACCCGATCACGGCGACCGCGAAGAAGACCCTCGAGGCGATGAAGTAGAGAGGTTCGTAAGGTCCTACAATCCGTCGCATGATCCTGCGAACGCTCGCCGTTCTCGTCCTCTCCGCCGCCCCCACGAGTGCTGCCGCCCAGAAGCCCTCGAAGACAGCACCCGCCCCAAAGCCCTTCTCGGTGGTGGAGGCGACCATCCCCGAGATGCGGCTCGCCCTCGAACAGAAGCGCACGACCTCGCGCGAGATCGTGCTCCAGTACCTCACCCGCATCGCCCTGTACGAGGACCAGCTGAACGCGGTCATCGCGGTGAACCGGGACGCGCTCAAAGAGGCCGATGAACTCGATCGCGAGCGCGCGGCCGGAAAGATCCGGGGCCCCCTTCACGGCATTCCGGTGGCCCTCAAGGACAACATCCACACCACCCACCTGCCGACGACGGGCGGCGCCCTCGCCTTCGCAGGCTACACCCCGCCCTTCGAGGCCACGATCACGAAGAATCTCCGCGAGGGAGGCGCCATCATTCTGGCGAAAACCGGCATGACCGAGCTCGCGAACTGGGTCGCCTCGGGCATGCCCGCCAACTACAACGGCCTCACCGGCTACGGGATGAACCCCTACGACCCGCGCCGCGACCCGCGGGAAGCGACCTTCGACGGGCGGCCGGTGTTGACCACGGGAGGGTCGAGCTCCGGCATCGGGACGGCCGCGAACTTCTGGGCCGGCAACGTCGGCACCGAGACATCCGGCTCGATCCTGAGCCCGGCGAACCAGAACATGCTGGCCGCCATCAAGCCCACGGTCGGACGCATCAGCCGCTACGGCGTCATTCCCATCACCGCCGATCAGGACACCGCGGGACCGATGGGCCGCACCGTCACCGACGTGGCGGTGATGATGGGCGTCCTCGAAGGAGCGGCGCCCGACCCCAACGACGCGGCCACCAAGGCGTGCACTCCGCCGCCGGGGCGCGACTACACGAAGTTCCTCAACCCCCAGGGACTGAAGGGCGCGCGCATCGGCATCCCCCGCGCCTCGTTCTACGACCGAGCCCTGACCCCGGGGGCGAAAGAGCCGCGGGGCGGCCTCAACCCCGAGCAGGCCAAGGTGATGGCGGAGGCGATCGAGATCCTCAAGCAGCAGGGCGCGGTGATCGTGGATCCCGCGGACATTCCGAGCATCACCGCGACCGACGCGGCGAACAGCTGGCTCAGCTGGGGAACCTGCGGCGGGCTCGACAACGGGAAAGGCAAGGACGCGGAGTGCTCAGTGGTCTTGAAGTACGGCATGAAGCGTGACTTCAACGCCTGGCTCAAAACCCTCGGCGACACCGCTCCGGTGAAGACCCTCACCGAGCTCCGGCAATGGAACGTGGCCCATCAGAAGGCGGGAGCGATCAAGTATGGCCAGGCCCAACTCGATATCTCTGACGAGATGGACGTGCAGATGGACCGCTCGCGGTATCAGGCCGATCGCGCGAAGGACATCCGTCTCGGCGGCACCGAAGGCATCGACGCGGCCATGAAGAAGAACACTCTGGACGCCCTTCTCTTCCCGGGCGCCTCGGGGGCCGGCATCGCGGCGAAGCCCGGGTATCCGACGGTTCTCGTTCCCTTCGCCTTCATTCCCAACGTGCCGTTTGGAGGCGGGGGCGCCCCGCAGAATGCCTTCCCTCCCGGGTTCGATCCGTTGCCCTCGCCCTTCGGGGTCGCCTTCACCGGCATGGCCTGCAGCGAGCCGAAGTTGCTCGAGCTCGCTTTCGCCTTCGAACAGGCCACGAAGCGGCGCGTCCCGCCCGCCTCGGCCCGTTAACCCGGGGTCGAGGCATCCGCCTTCCTGGTTCTGGACAGTGACGGGGCTCTGTTCATAAATAAGATTAAATTATTGACATATTGGCATTGATGTATTTGTATATGTAATGTCGGGCCCCTAACCTTCCCGCCATGTTCTGGATGTACGCCGGTTTCATCGCTCTCGTCCTCGTGCTCCTCGCCCTCGACCTGGGGGTGTTCCACCGCAAGGCCCACGCGGTCTCGGTGAAGGAGGCGCTCGGCTGGTCCGCTTTCTGGATCTCCCTCGGGCTTCTCTTCGCGGGCTTCATCTATGCGGGCTATGACAACCACTGGATGGGCCTTGGCCTGACCCCGGACCAGATGGCCATCGAGCCCGTCGACGTGCCGGGAGTGGGAACCGTCTACAACGACGGGGCCGACGCCATGGTGAAGTACATCACCGGCTACCTCGTCGAGAAGTCGCTCGCCGTCGACAACATCTTCGTGATCGCCATGCTGTTCGGCTTCTTCGCGGTCCCGCAGATCTACCAGCACCGGGTTCTCTTCTGGGGCATCCTCGGGGCGCTCCTCATGCGCGGCGCCATGATCGCGCTCGGAGCCCAGCTCCTGCAGCGCTTCACCTGGATCATTTTCGTCTTC
>CAZYEA010000137.1:0-9657 GCA_964646485.1 uncultured Acidobacteriota bacterium | reverse complement strand
CCTGCTCAAGTCGGATGAAACGGACCCGAACCGGAACGTGGTCGTACGGCTGGTCCGGCGCATCTGGCCGGTGACCGAGAAGTTCCACGGCGAGCACTTCTATGTCCGCGCCGGTTCGGACGCGTCGCACGAAGCGGCGACGCCGGGAGCCGCTGTCGAAGTCGATCGCATCGTCGACGGAGCGCGCCCGGGCACCCTCCTCGCCACCCCCCTGCTGCTCGCTCTGGTCATGGTCGAAGTCACCGACCTCATCTTCGCGGTGGACTCGATCCCCGCCATCTTCGCCATCACCACCGACCCCTTCCTGGTCTTCACCAGCAACGTCTTCGCCATGCTCGGCCTGCGGAGCCTCTACTTCGCGCTCGCCTCCATGATCGACGAGTTCCGCTACCTCAAGGTGGCGCTCGCGGTGGTGCTGATGGTGGTGGGGGCCAAGATGATGACTCACTCCTGGCTCAAGGCGATGCTCGGCCATCACTTCAACCTGTACCTTCTCGGCGTGGTCCTCCTGATCCTGATCACGGGGGTGGTCGCCTCCCTCGTGCACGCGCGACTCGAGCACAGGCAGACCCCGGCCCGCTGAACTCAGTCGGCCGGGTCGGCGGCCACGAGGACCAGGCTGATCCAGATGAGATCGGCCACCAGGAGGTGGACGATCTGCAGCGGGGTCGGGGCGAGCAGGACGAGGTTGGTCAGCCCGACAAACCACTGGGTGACAACCAGGCCGGCGAGCACGAGGCCGAGGGTTCGCGAAGACGGGCGCTCCGGATTCGTGGTCATGGCCCGGTAGGCAACGGCGAGGACCAGGCCGCCGCCGACGAGCGCAATGACCGGATGCAGGATGCGCAGCCTGAGGAAGATGTGCGAGGCCGAAGAAAAGTCCTGGGCCAGGGCTTCGCGAAGAGTCTCGGCCTTGAACAGGGTATCGCCCAGGGCCGCGATCGCTCCGGACATTCCGGTCGCTACCATCGCGAGGACGGCGAGGATGGTGGGCCACCCGCGGCTCGCGGAAGGAAACGTGGCGCGAAGGGCTTGAGCGCCTGGGGAAACCGCGCGGCTCCCGTCCACGAAGCGGGCGGTGAGGACGAGGGCGGCAAGGAGGAGAAAGGTGTTTATGAGGTGGCCCGAGATCCAATAGCCGCGGGCCACCGAGGTGTCGCCAGCCACGCGCTCGAACAGGACGAGGCCTGCCCCCACCGCGGCCTCGGTCAGGATCAGCACCATGGAGGCGGCCGCCCAGAAGCGCGCGAGATGCCCGGCCGGGCGGTGGCGGAATACCCGGACGAGCAGGGCCACCACCAGGATCAGGGCGAGGCCGCTGGTCAGCCGGTGCGAGTACTCGATCAGCGTCCCCAGAGACGGACTGAGGGGAATCACGGAGCCGTTGCAGGTTGGCCAGTGCGCCCCGCATCCAGCCCCCGAGCCCGTGGCGCGCACCACCGCACCCCACAGGATGACCAGGACGTTGAAGCCCAGGGTGAACCAGGCGAGACGGGACAAGGGTCGGGGCATCGCTTGCGAAGTCATGATGCTAGGGTCGCCTTCACATGCAGCCAGACGAGGATCACCGGGCCGGGATCGTGATGAAGGTTCAAGGATTTCTTCCGAAGACGTTCTGGGGACAGGCACTATGCGGAGCCGCGGGCCTTCTGGCACTGGGCCTCGCGTTCGCACAACCGGCGATCCGCCCGAAGCGCGAGGTTACCCTGACCGCGCAGGGCGTCCCTCTTTCTGTGACCGATCCGAAGCTCGTTCGGGTGGGCGAACTTCGTTTCCTGGGAGGGCTATGGCTCAGATCCGAGGACGAGGGCTTCGGCGGACTTTCCGGTCTTTCCGCCGAGGCCGCGGGAGACGAGGTGCGGATCGTCGCGGTCACCGATCAGGGTGACCAGCTTTCGGGCCGGGTCGTGTTTCAGGACGACCGCCTGGCCGGTCTCGACGGGGCCCTCCTCGAGCCCCTGCTCACCCCAAATGGCAAACCGATCGTGGGAAAGCTCTTCGGTGACGCCGAGTCCGTGGCCCGGCTGAGCGATGGCAGGGTGCTGGTCGGATTCGAGAGGCGGCATCGCATCTGGGCTTACGGGAAGGGCCTGAGGGGGCCGGCTACCGACTTCGCGACCCCTCAGGCCCTCGCCCGGGCGCCGGAGAACGGCGGGCTCGAGTCCCTGGCGGCCTTCCCGGACGGGCGCGTCCTCGCCATCACCGAGCAGATGAAGACCGAGCGCGGAAACTTCGCGGCCTTCCTCTTCGAAGGCGGGGTCTGGAGCCCGCTCGAGTGGGCGCCGAGCGCTCCTGGATTCGAGGCCTCGGACGCGACCGTCCTGCCGGGCGGCGACCTGCTGGTGCTCGAACGTCTCTGGTCGGCACTCGCCCCCCTGGACATCCGCTCCCGCATCCTGAGAGTGAAGGGTGACACCGTGAAGCCGGGCGCGACGCTTCAGGGCACGCTCGTGGCCGAGCTCCGCGCGCCTCTGGTGGCCGAGAACTTCGAGGGCCTCACCGCTTACCGGAGCGCTTCCAGCCTCACCCGGTTGCTGGTGGTCTCGGACAACAACTTCAACGCCGCCCAGCGCACGCTGCTGTTGTCGTTCGAGCTGGCCGAGCCGCCCCCGCCCGTAAGGCCCTGAGACGGGGCCCGCCCGCTCTCAATCCTTCGGAGTGATACGGTCGGCGGACACGTCGTAGGACTTGTGGCAGGAGGGGCAGAGTGCCACTTCCCCCGCCTTCGCCTTTCCGAGCTTCTCTCCGCATCGGCACATCCAGGCCGTGCGCCGGGCCGGATTGCCCATCACCAACGCATAGGCGGGCACGTCGCGGGTCACTACGGAGCCCGCACCCACGAAGGCGTACTCGCCGATGGTCGACCCGCACACCACGGTGGCATTGGCCCCGATGGAGGCGCCCTTTTTCACCAGAGTCTTGCGGTACTCGTCCTTGCGGACCACTTCGCTGCGGGGGTTGAAGACGTTGGTGAACACCATCGAAGGGCCGCAGAAGACGTGATCCTCGAGCTCGACGCCCTCGTACACGCTGACGTTGTTCTGGATCTTGCAGTTGTCTCCGACCGTGACATTCGGCCCGATGACCACGTTCTGGCCGATGTTGCACTTCTTCCCCACGGTCACGTTCTTGAGGATGTGGGAGAAGTGCCAGATCTTCGACCCCTCACCGATGGTGGAAGGCTCGTCGATGTAGCTCGATTCGTGGACGAAGTAGTTCTTTTCTGACACAGAGGGTTTCCTCGACTAGAGACGCTTCTTGAGGACGATGGGCTTGCCCTTGCTGTCCAGCGATCGCTGGCCGGCGTCGAGCACCCGGAGCACGTCCAGGCCGTTCCGGCCGTCGGTGTGAGGGGTCTTCCGGGTGCGGACGCAGTCGGCGAAGTGCAGGAGCTCTTCGCGCAGGGGCTCGAGGTCGGGGAAGAAGAGGGTCGACTCCGAGGTCTGGCGGATCACCGGCTGGCCGTCAAGCCAGTCGACGCCCTTGTCGAAAATGCGGAGCTTGCCTTCCTTGACCACGTCGTCGAAGACGGCCATGCGCTTGCTGCCCACCACCACGAGCTTCTGCTCCTTGAAGGGATGCAGCCAGCTCACGAAGATGTGGGCGCGCGCGCCCTTGTCGAACTCCAGCGCGGTCATGGTGACGTCGGCAACACCCTTCCGCAGCCAGCTCTCTCCGGTGGTGGCGACGCTCTTGGGCAGGCGGCCGAGCAGGAGCAGGATGACGGAGATGTCGTGAGGCGCGAAGCTCCACAGGATGTTCTCTTCGTGGCGGATCTTGCCGAGGTTCAGGCGGTTCGAATAGACGTACTGGATGTCTCCGAGATCTCCCGCATCGACCAGCTCCTTGAGCTTTCGGATCGCGGGATGGTACTGGAGGATGTGACCGACCATCAGGATCCGTTTCTTGCGTTTCGCGAGGTCGAGCAGGGCCTTCGCCTCCTTGACGTCGAGGGCCAGGGGCTTCTCCACGAAGACGTCTTTCCCGGCCAGGAGCGCGGCGCGCGCCGTGGACGCGTGCTGGGCGGCGGGCGAGGCAATCGCGATCGCGTCGATCTCCTTCGAGGTGAGCAGGTCGGTGAGGGACTTCGTGGCCACGGCTCCGGGGTAGAGCTTGGGCACGCTCTCGAACACCCGGGCGCTCGGGTCGCATACCGCGCCGAGCAGGCCCATTTGATGGAGATTCCGGGCGATGTTCTTGCCCCAGTATCCGCAGCCGACGAGTCCGATCTTCATGGCGACCTGCCTTTCGAGGTGACGCTTTTTCGGACTCAGGCGGTGAGAAAGGCGCGAACGAGGCCGGCGATCCGCTCGACTTCCGCGAGGGGAAGCTCGGGATAGAGGGGCAGGCACACCACCTCACGGGAGAGCTGCTCGGAGACGGGCAGGTCGCCCACCTTGCCCCCGGCCTGGGCCATGGCCGGCTGAAGGTGGATGGGCCGGGGGTAATGGACCGCGGTCGACACTCCCTGCTTCTTGAGTTCTTCGACGAGGCCATCGCGCTTGAGGGTGCGGATGGTGTAGAGGTGCCAGGCCGAACTGGCCCCGGGGCCCTCCTTGGGAGTGACGAGGCCGGGGGTGCCCGCGAGGAGCTTGGTGTACAGAGCCGCCCGCTCGCGGCGCTCGTCGGTCCACTGCTGGAGGTGAGGCAGCTTGGCGCGGAGAATCGCGGCCTGGAGGGTGTCGAGGCGCGAGTTGGTGCCCACGATCACGTTGTCGTATTTGTTCGTGCCGCCGCCGTGGTTCGCGATCTGGCGAACCCGGGCGATGAACTCCGCGTCGTTCGAGACCACGGCGCCGGCATCGCCGTAGGCGCCCAGGTTCTTGCCCGGGTAGAAGCTGAAGCAGGCGGCGTGGCCGAGAGTGCCCGCGCGCTTTCCGTTGAGGGTGGCGGCATGGCCCTGGGCGGAGTCCTCGAGCACGGGAATTCGGTGAGCGGCGGCGATCTTGTTGATCGCTTCCATGGCGCACGGGTGGCCGTAGAGATGGACGGGAATGATCACCTTCGTTTTCCCGGTGATGGCGGCCTCGAGCTTGGTCGGGTCGAGGGTGTAGGTGACGTCGTCCACGTCGACGAAGACCGGGGTCGCCCCGTTCAGGAAGATCGCCTCGCCGGTGGCGATGAAGGTGTTCGCGACCGTCACCACCTCGTCGCCCGGACCAACGCCGTAGGCGCGCAGGGCGTAGATCAGGGCGTCGGTTCCATTGGCCACACCCACGCAGGCTTCCGCCCCGCAGAAGGCCGCGAACTCCTTCTCGAAGGCGGTGCAGTCGGGCCCCTTGATGAAAGCCGTGGTGTCGATGACGCGGGCGATCGCGGCGTCGATGTCATTCTTGATGCGCAGGTATTGGGCCCGCAGGTCGACCATGGGGGTGGGGTGGCTCATGTGTTTCTCGTTTATCTCGCGGCGGAGCCTACCCCATGCGGCCCGTCCGCGGCAAGAGTTTTCTTATCTACATAACTAGTTAATACTTCACTAGTTATGTATCTAGATTCCGGCCTCTCTCGCGGGCTGGGAGAAATAATGCTTGACGTCTCAACTATTGCTCTGTTATGGTCTCTCCATGCCGCACAGCTCCCTTCTCAGAGAACTCCGACAATCCAAGCCCTTCCCCTCGAATCGGGAGGAGGCCTTCGTGGGCATCCTGCGCACCGCGGACATGCTGCGCTGGCGCCTCTCCGAGGTCCTCGAGCCCGAGGGCATCACCCTCGCCCAGTTCAACGTGCTCAGGATCCTCCGCGGCGCGAAGGAGACCGGCCTCCCCACCCTGGAGATCGGCGCCCGTCTCGTCGAACAGGCTCCCGGGATCACCCGGCTGATCGATCGGCTGGAGATCGCGGGTCACGTCCGTCGCGAGCGGCCCCGGGCCGACCGCCGGCAGGTGGTGTGCCACATCGAGAAGAAGGGGCTCGCCCTGCTTGCCCGGCTCGATACCACCGTCCCCCAGGCGAGCGAGGTGCTCTTCGCCGGCCTCGCCTCGGCGGAGATCGACCAGATCATCAAAGGCCTGGAGGCCATCCGGGCCGCCTGTGCCGCCCGCTGCACGTCATTGCGCAAACAGTAACCCCAACCAACAAATACCCATAGAAAGAACGCCATCATGAAGACCCCCCTTGCTCTCGCCTTCACCCTCGCGGCCTCGGCCGCCTTCTCCCAGGACGTCTACAACGTCGACAAGACCCACTCGGAAGTCACCTTCCGGGTCCGGCACTTCGTCTCCAAGGTGTCGGGCCGGTTCGACGATTTTTCCGGCACCATCACCGTGGTGCCCGGCAAACCCGCGGCCTCCTCGGTCGAGTTCGCCATCAAGGCGGCCTCCATCAACACCGCGAACACCGGCCGCGACAACCACCTCAAGAGCGCCGACTTCTTCGACGTGGAGAAGCAACCGGAGATCACGTTCAAGAGCACGAAGATCGCCCCCGTGGACGCTGACACCTTCAACGTCACCGGCATCTTCACCATGCACGGAGTGGCGCGCGAACTCACCATCCCCGTCGAGTTCGGCGGCACGGTCACGGACTCGCGCGGCACCGAGAAGGCCGGCTTCTCCCTGGCCACCAAGATCAACCGCAAGGACTACGGCATCGTCTGGAACCAGACCCTCGACTCCGGCGGTGTGATGCTCGGCGATGAGGTCGAGATCACCGTCAACATCGAAGCCAACAAGAAGAAGCCGGCGCCGGCTGACGCTCCCGCCGCGAAGTAAGCCCTACCGGAGGAACTCCGCGAGTCCGAGCCTCAAGGCGCGGATTCCTTCGGCCACGAGGCCGGCATTCACGGTGGCGCCCGCGGGCGACGAGTGAGTGTTGTCCTCGATCCCGTCTGGGTAGTTCGGGTCCTCGCCGGGCTTGAGCTGGAGGAAGAGATTCCGCGAACCCTCCCGCCCACGCCCGGCCAGGACCGATGAGGTGGCGCGATGCATGTCGATGAGGGCGGTTCCCGTCTCCGCGGCCACCGAGCGCACCAGATCGGGGTACTCGCCGTGAGTGTCCTGAAGGGCGCCCGCGGCGTCGAAACGGCGTCGCATCACCGGGGTCAGGAGGACCGGCGTCGCGTGCTTCGCTTTGACCTCGGCCACGAAGCGGCCAAGGTTCCGCTTGAAGTCTTCGGGAGGCGTGTAGCGGTCGACCTTGTCCTTCGACTCGTCGTTGTGCCCGAACTGGATGAACACGTAGTCGCCCGCCTTCACCTCCGTCATCAGGGCGTCCCACCGACCCTCGCTGATGAACGTCCGCGTGCTTCGGCCGTTCTGAGCGTGGTTCGCCACCCAAACCCTGTCTCCGTGGAAGAACTGCTGCAACCGCTCCCCCCATCCGGTCTCGGGGCGCTTCTCTTTGAGCTTGTCGGCCATGGTCGAGTCGCCGGCCAGGTGGAGGGTGATGCGGGCGGGCGCCGGTGCTTCGGGAATGGGATCCCGCCCCGGCCCCCACAGCGCGCGACCGGGCCTGGTGCCCGTGTGTTCACCGTCCACCAGCACCGGCGTCCCGTTGACGAGGACGTGAATCATGCCCACCGCGTATTGATGAGGCTCCGCGAAGGTCGCGCGATCCGCGATGGTGAGCGGGTCGAAGGCCACCACGTCGGCGAACATGCCCTCCTTGAGGAGCCCTCGGCGATCAAGGCCCAGATTCTGGGCGGGGAGAGCGGCGAGGCGGCGGACGGCCTCTTCGAGCGGAATGAGTTTCTCGTCGCGGACATAGCGGCCGAGCAGCCGCGAGAAGTTTCCGTAAGCGCGCGGATGGGTCTTCGACTTCAGGAACACCCCTTCGGGCGCCATCGAGCCTGCGTCCGAACCGAAAGACACCCAGGGCAGGGTCACCTGCCGGCGCACATTGTCCTCGGACATCAGGAAGAAGGCGACCCCCACCCGGGTCCGGTCTTCGTGCACGAGGTCCATCACCACTTCGGTCCAGTCCTTCGAGCCCCGCATCTTCACCACTTCGGCCAGGGTCTTCCCCTGCAGAGGCTTGAGCGCCTCATTCTTGAACTCGAGGAGAAGCACACGCTCCGGCGAGCCGGCGGCGACACAGATGTTCTCCCAGTCGAGGCCCTTCACCTTCATCTCCGCGGAGATGCGCGCACGGGCGGTTGGATCTTCGAGACGCTCGAACAAAGCGTCGGGGCCACCCGCTCTCGACCAGGGCGGCAGGCAGGCGTCGAACCCCGTGGCCCCCGCAGTGTAGGTGTACATGTCCGCGGTGACCTTGAGTCCCGCCCTTCGCGCAGCCTCCACTCGCTCGATCACCGCGTCGAGCTTGTTCCAGCTCGACTCTCCCGCGGCCTTGAGGTGGTAGATCTCCGCGGGAATCCTCGCCTCGCGGGCGATGCGGATGAGCTCGTCCACCCCTTCGAGCAGGCGGTCGCCCTCGCTGCGCATGTGGGAGATGTACTTGCCCTGGTACTGCGCCGCGACCTTCGACAATTCGATCAGTTCGTCCGTGTCGGCGTACACCGCCGGCGCGTAGATCAGAGACGAACCAATGCCCAGGGCTCCCGCTTTCATTTCCATGCGCACCAGCGCCCTCATCTTCTCCATCTGCTCCGGAGTCGCCTTCTTGTCGTCGAGGCCGATCACGTGTTCGCGCAGGGTGGCCGCACCGATGTAGGAGGCGACGTTCGGGGAGATGCCGCGCTTTTCGAGGTACTGGAGATACTCGGAGAGGGTCGTCCATTCGATCTTGTACTTGATGTCGCCCATCCCCTCCTCGCGCAGTCGCTTCATCTCGGGAGTGAGCGGCCCCATGGAGTCCCCTTCGCCGAAGATCTCGGTGGTGACACCCTGGCGGATCTCTCCCTGGGACCGGCCGTCGACGATCAGGGAGTCGACCGACCACGACAGCATGTTGATGAAGCCCGGGGCCACCGCGAGCCCCTTCGCGTCGAGGACGCGGGTCGCCGTCGCTTTCGAGAGGTCGCCCAAGGCCGCGATCAGATCTCCGCGGATCCCGACATCGGCGCGCCGGCCCGGACCTCCGGTCCCGTCGTACACCGTGCCGCCGCGCACGATCACGTCGTAGTCGGCGGCGCGGGCGACGCGGGCCGCGGAGGCCAGAACCGCGATGGCGAAGACGGTGCGCGCGGCGGCACGAATGGATCGTGATCTCATGGGTTCTCCAGGGCGGTGTCGAGCGATTCTAGTGATCCCGCGGCCGGTGTAACTTCCGAGATCACGGCGGCAAGGTCTTGGCCACCTGGTCGCGGAGAGGAAGGCGGACATGAAGAAGATGGCGATCAGCCTGAGTCTGCTGCTCCTGGCGACTCTGGCCGGAGCTCATCCGGGGTGGGGGATCGTCGAGGATCGGGCCGGCAACGTGTTCTTCACGGATCTCAAGCAGGTCTTCAAGGTCACGCTCGATGGAAGGATGGTCGTTGCCGTCCCGAATGTCCACACCCACGAGCTGTGCTTCGACCCCTCGGGCGGCCTGCTCGGCGAGCATCTGTGGTACGAGGGCGACGCGACAAAGACGTGGGCCCGGCGACTGTGGCGCTTGTCTGCCGACGGGCAGCTGAGCGACATGGTCAAGTCGCGCCCCGCCTTTCAGGAGGGCGACAGTTTCGTCCGCGACGGCGCGGGAATCATGTACTGGGCGAGCCACGACAAGCCTCCGGTAATCCTAAAGGCAAGGGTAGGTGGCCTAATCTCTACGCACGCC
>CAZYEA010000136.1:0-12641 GCA_964646485.1 uncultured Acidobacteriota bacterium | reverse complement strand
GCCATCCCAGTAGGACGTGTGCGGGGCGCAGATCATCACGTACTTCGGCACTCCCGCGGGCGGGACGCCCACGGCCTTCCAGCCGGTGAGCCCGAAGATCAGCCTGGCGAGCCCCCGGATGAGCGCGGTCTGGATCAGGGGATTTCGGGGGACTGGCTTTTCGGGGATAGGAGTCTCGGCGCTCATGGACGGGTGAGTCTAATCAGGCGGCGACCGCCCGCTCGATCTGCTCGAAGTGCCCCCGGTCGTGGCCGATCAGGGTCTCCACGATGCGCTCGATGCTGAACTCTCCGCGCTTCGGGTGGCGGCCCGCCCGCTTCCAATGCGCCCCCGGCAAGGCACGTAGCAAGCGAAGGTTGTCTTCGCGAAGACGGGCGAACTCCTTGAGGACGAGCGGGAGGTCCTGGGTGTTGTAGCCGTTCTTCCGGGCCAGGGCGTCCACGTCGAGGGTGTAGAAGACCGCTCCTTCGGAGAAGGCGGCTTTGATCAGCCGATCGGCCCACAGTCTCTCCACATCCCGCAGATGGCAGGCCACTTCCAGGGCCGACCACTTGTCGGGCGCGGGCTTGCGACGAAGCACGGGGTCGGCGAGCTTTCTGGTGAGGGCGGTGAGCTTTCTCGGCCCTTCTTCGAGCGCCTCGAAGGCGGCGGCGCGTTTCTTGATCGCCTCGATCTGACCCAGGTGGGCTTCGTCGTTGCCCATGGCGTGACGCCGCAGCAGGCTCTCCATGGTGAGCGGCCCCGCCGTCTCGTGCGTTCCCGCACGCTCCCAGCGCGCGCCTTTGACCGCCCTCAGGAGCTTGAGGGACTCCTTGCGCAGCTTGAACCAGTCGCGCAGGACCTCGGGGAGCTTCAGGCTGCGGTAGTCGTCGAGCAGAGCGATGAGGTCGCCGTCGAGGTCAGGCAGGAGGGGATTGTCCTCGGCCAGTATCCGGCGATAGCGGTCGATATAGGCGCCGCGCTCCATGTCCCGCATGTGCGCGACGATCTCGAGAATCGACCACTTCCCCGGCCCCGGGGTCCAGAGCAGGAGCTTCCGGGGGACTCCTTTGAGCGCCGCCTTCAGGCGTGCCGGGGTCTCGGCGAGGATGTTCAGCAGGGCGGATCGTTCGAGGTCGGTCATCGTCAGTCTCCGGCGGAAGTCTAGTCGGCGGCCTCCACGAACCGGCGGATGGTCTCGGCGTACTCCACCGGTCGCGCCATCGCGGTGCTGTGTCCCGTGCCCGGGAACGTCGCCACCTCGGCGCGCGGATACAGGGCGTGCAGGCGAGCTCGCGTTTCCCGGCTCGCGACCCGGTCATCGTTCGAGTCGATGATCAGGACGCGCCCGGACCAACCGCGCAGATCCTCGGCCGTCCACCGAGCCGAGGCGCACAGATCCGCGGTCAGCCGATAGCGCGACACGAGCAGGTGCTTTGGAGTTTCCTTGATGAAGCCGCGGTAGAGCTGCCGCCAGAAAGGGGCATCCGGAACGTCGCGCGTGAGCGCCCGGACCAGACCGCGAAGCAGCAGGCGCGAGATTCCGAGAGGCAGGACGCCCATCACCCGCGCCGCGCGTTCGTTCGCTTTCACCCGGGCAGGGTCGAGGACTCCGGTGTGTGACAGGATGATCGCCCTGACCTCGTCCGGATAAGCGCGCACATAGGCCTGCACGATGAGGCCGGAGTACGAGGCGCCGAGCAGGATCGGGCGAGGCACCCCGCGGGCCTGCAGGCAGGCGCGCAGGCCTCGGACGGCCTGGTCAACCGCCCTGACGGCAGGGAGGTTCAAAGCCACCACGCGAAGCCGCGGGCGGAGGCGCTCGGCGAGAAAGAACGAGGCCTCTCCCCCGCCCACAGCACCCGGCAGGGTCACGAGGGTGGGCGAGCCCGTGCCGGTGTCGAAGGCCTCCCAGGACAGGCCCTCGATGCGCTCCACGCGAAGGGCACAGGTTTCGAGAAACCGGCTTCGAACCTCGACGAGCTCGCCCGTCTCCATCCCCGCCCCCCGCAAAGCCTTGGAGACTAGTACCGCCAGCTCACGAGATCGGCTCCCGCGGGCGCGGTCTTGAGAATCCGTTCCACGATCTTCGGCGCGAACATCTGGTGGTAACGCAGCCTCGAGTAGGCGTTGGGGCGCGTGTGGTCGCCGTTCCAGCAGTGCTCGTCACGATCGCCATAGTCGACTTCCCCGCCATAGGGCGGGTTCGTGGTGGACTTCAGGAATTTTTCTGTGAGGTAGACGGCGTTGTTGAGATAGTAATTGTCCATATCGCCCACGTAGATGTTGACCTTGCCCTCGAGCTTCTTCCCGAGGCCCTTCTCCCAGTCGCGCTGCATGATGTGGGTGAGGTCGTAGTTCTCGCGCCAGTAGGCGGCGACCTCCTTGTCGATCGTGCCGGTCTTGCGATCCCAGATCGGCTTCGGATAGCCGTCGGCGCCCACCGGGGAGTAGGTCGCGGTCCAGATGTCCCACTGTCCCCCCGAACGTCCCTTCGAGCCGAGCACCATCTCCAGCCGATTCATCTGCTCGACCGTGGCGGAGATGTGGCCGAGATAGTTCCGGAAGCCCGGACGAGGCACGCTCTTAAAGGGTCCTCGCGAGACGTAGGCGTTGTCGTCCTCGTAGAGGTTGATCGAGGTGAAGGCCCGGAAGTCGATGGGGTCGGGACACGCCGCGTAGCAGCCGTTGTAGAAATCCGGATAGAAGATCTGGACTGCGAGCGACTCCCAGCCTCCCGTGGACCCCCCGTACATGAAGCGCGACCACGGCGTGCCCAGGCCGCGGAAGGTCCGTTCGACGAACGGAATCAACTCCTCGTTGATGGCATCGCCGTAGGGACCCTGGTTGGGGGTGTTCACGGCATAAGAATCGTCGTAGTACGGGGTCGGGTGCTGGATCTCGATGATGAGCATCCGCGGATAGGTGGGACTGGTCCAGTCCTTGTAGAACTGATAAGCGAGCTCCTGCTGGATGCGGTTGTATCCCGAGAGATGGAAGCGTTCGGAGTAGTCGGGCTTGAGGTCCGGCTCGGGCGGCTCTTCGCGGAAACCTCCGAAGGTGTAAGGGAAATGGCCGTGGTTGATCACGAGGGGATAGCGCGCGTTCGGATGCGTGTCGAAGCCCTCGGGTACGAGGACGTTGGCGCCGAGGTACATGTCCCGGCCCCAGAACTTCGAGAGCTTCTCGCTGCGGATGCGCACGTGCCGGATGTACTTCGTGTCCTTGGGCGAGGGAATCGGGGGAATCTCCTGGTCGAGGCTGATGGCGAGGGCGCCGCCCCGGGAGGCGTCGATCGCGACCTTCCTCGGGGTCGAATAGAAATTCCCCGGCGCGCTGTTCCACTGCTGGCCCTCCCCTCGGTCCATGGGCAGCTTCACCACATGCCCGTCGGCGCGGTGGAAGGTCTCGTACTTGTGCAGCAGGGCCTGGACACGGTAGGTCCCGGGCGGGATCTGTGTCATCGACTCGACCGGGTAGCCGAGGACGGAGGCGTCGAAGGTCGCTCGCTCGCCCGGTTTCCAGTTGTTCACATCGACGCCGAACACCTGTTGAGAGTCGAGGCCGGTGTCGGAGATCTGAAACCGGGGCTCGGCGGTGTCGTCCTTCGAGATGAGGAGGAGCACCCGCCCGTCGAAGGGCCCCGCCCCGAGGGACGCGGGATAACTCACGCTGACCTTGAGTCCGCCTGACAGCGGCGCCTTGGCCTGCGCGGACGCCATCGACGCGAGTGCCGTCGCGATCGCGGCCACCCGCCGCAACGACCTGCTCGCAAACATGTCGGATCGATCTGGCATAGGAGGCTCCCCTGGTCTGAAGGATGGAATCAACTGCGGTTCAAGCGTGCGGGGTCAAGTGTAGCGATGCGCCGCGGTCTTCGCCCTCGATCCACCGCTTCCGCCCTAAACTCGACCCGTGGTCGGCGCCCCGGCATGAATCGCTCCCGACAGCTTTGGTTCGACGGCCTCGTTGTCGTCTCCCTCTTCGTGGTGGTCACGAGTTGGTTCACCGCGTTTCTCCTGCGCCCGCGGCCGACCGCTCTGCTCGCCGCAGTCACGCTCATCGCCGCCGCCGCGAGCCGCGGCCGGGAACTGAAATCATGGCGGCCCCGTGCCCTCACCGTCGCGGTCTGCGCTCTCGGGCTCCTGCTGCGCGCCCCCGCGTTCGTGGAGCCCGCCGGATTCGTGGGCGCGGACGGTTCACTTCAGGCCATCCTCTGCAACGTGATCCTGGATGGGGCGCGGCCCGCGCCGGTATTCCTGGAGACCTCGAGCTATCAGGGCTCACTCAAGGCCCACATCGGAGCCCTGGCCGGTCTCGTCCTCGGTCGCGAGGATCTAGCACTCCTGGTGGTGATCGGAAGCGTTGTCTTGTGGACCCTGTTCACCGCGGCCACGGTGGCCCTCGCCTTTCGACTTGGCGGCGCGGTGCCGGCGGCGGTGGCGGGACTCTTCGTCGCCCTCTCACCGAGATTTGCCACCATCTTCTCCCTCAGTAACGTCGGGGAGTACCCGGACGCTCTCGGCCTCGGAACCTGGGCCATGGCGTGGGCGGCGGCCCTGGTCGCGGATGAGCGCGAGGGCTTCGAAGCCCGGAGGGCGTACTTCGGAGTCGGGGTGCTGATCGGCGTGGCTCTTTGGCAGCAGCCCATCGCCGTCTCCTTCGGTGTCGTCTGCTTCGGACTCCTCGGCGCACGCGCCCTGGCGCACCGCGACCCCTGGTTCTTCGCCTCGATCCTGGGCCTCGTTCTGGGCCGCCTCCCCGTGACCATCCATGACCTTCAGGCCTCGAGCAGCAACACCGCGGTGGTCGGGGGCTTCCTGCGCACCGCGGGCCAGAGCCTGCCCTTCGCCGACCAGGTTCGCGGCACCCTCGAATGGGCCTTCCCCATCGTGTTCGCGGGACTCTCGAACGACTCGACCTGGAACGAGGCCGAGCGGCTCGCCATCGGACTGGGATTGAGCGCCATCGTCTTCATCTTTCTCGTCCGGGCGAGCTCGGAATTGAAGGCATCGCTGCGCGAGAGGTCCTGGGCCATGATGCGTGTGATGGGAGCGGTCCATTTTCTGATCGCGCTCGCTCTCATCTGGCTCGTGTCCGGAGGCGGGCAGTACACGCGGCCGCGCTACTTCCTCTCTCTTCTCGCCGGCTTTGCTCTCGCCTTGGGAGACGTGACCGGCGCCCTGTGGAAGCGATGGAGAGTGGCGGGCCTCGCTCTCGCCGCGGTCCTCATCGGAGCCAACGCCGTGTCGAATGTCGAGCGCCTGCGATCGGGACTCCGTGATGGGCGCGAACTCCGGGTCCTCGCCGAACGCATCGAGCAACTGGGACTGAAGACGGGATACTCCGCGGTCGCGAGTGCCGGCCCGCTGACCATGCTCACGAACGAGCGAGTGAGCGTCGACGGCATCCTCGGGTCGGTGGTGGGCGAGCGCCTTCCCCCTCGGCACGTCGATCGGGTGCGGCTCTACGGCCCCGACTTCTACCTCGCCGACGGTGACGCCGCGGTGCGGCTGGCGAAGCGCCTGGACGCGCTGGGCGTGACCTACGAGGTCGAGGGAGCGACCCTTCGGCTCTTTCACGGGCTCTCCCGGCGCGTGCCCATCTCCGAGGTGCAGGAATGAGCCGCGGGGCGGCAGAAGAACCGGAGGCGGGGAGCGGTTGGCGCAGAGCGGCATCGGTCATCTGCGCCGTGTTGATCGTCGATCTCCTCCTCATCGTGGTGACCGGAGGCCTGTCACTCCTGACCCCGACCCTGAAGCCCTCGGCGGCGACTTTTGCCCTGCGCGAGACGCTGCTGGCCCTCGCCCTGGTCGCGCGACTGCGCCTTCTGGCCGCCCCGGATCGCCGGCTCTCGGCCGGACGTCTGACCCTGATGCTCGCGGTGTTCCCTTCCCTTTTTCACTTCCATCTCGTGGGGCGGCGGATCACGGGGGACGGCCTTTACTACTACGTCTACACCCGCTCGATGGTGCGCGACGCCGATGTGGACTTCGCGAACGAATACGAGCACTACGGCCTGCTCCAGCGCGGCGACTTCTCGATGCCGACCGTCACCGGCCACCGGCGGAGCATCTACTCGGTCGGGCCCGGCCTCCTGTGGGTTCCGTTCTTCCTCGCCGCCGACGGCCTCGCCTGGGCCATGAACGCCGCCGGACTCGAGGTCAACCTCTCGGGTTACGGCCCTGTGCACGTCAACGCGGTGGCGCTCGGTTCGTTCACCTACGGAATCGCCGCCTTGTTCGTGATCCACGCCTTCCTGCGCCGTCATTTCGGCGATCGCCTCGCGGGCGGGACCGTCCTCCTCGTGTGGTGGGCGTCCTTCTTCGAGTGGTACCTCTCCGAGCAGCCTCTCACGTCGCATCCCGTCTCCGTTCTGCTCATCGCCATCTTCTTCCTGCTGCGTCAAAACGGGGCGCTGGCCTCGCCCGCCGGATCCCTGATCCTGGGTCTGTGCCTGGGAATCGGCATGAGCGTGCGCTGGCAGAACGGCGTCTATCTCCTCCTGCCCGCGGTCGACCTTCTAGGCGCCGCGGGGCGCCGCGAGTCGATCGGGGGAATCGTGAGGCGCAGCCTCCTCATCGCCGCGGGAGTCTGCGCGGGCATCGTGCCGCAGATGCTCGCGTGGAAGGCCATCTACGGTGAGTACCTCCTCGCCTACCCTCCCCACGGCGCCGACTTCGTGCGTCTCTGGCGACCGTTCCTTCTCAATACCCTCTTCTCTTCGCGCCACGGCCTGCTCTCGTGGACGCCAGTGTTCTGGCCGTGCTTCCTCGGCCTGATCCCGCTGACCTGGCGGAATCCGCGACGTTTCGCGATCCTCTGGGCGCCCGTTCTCATCATGACGTACGTGAACGCGTGCAGCGGCGACTGGTGGTCGGGCGGGGCGTACTCGAACCGGCGCTTCGACAGCCTCCTTCCCGTCTTCGCTCTCGGCCTCGCCGCGTTCCTGCGCAGCGCCAGCGCCTTGGTGAAGCGCCGGCCCTCCATGGTTCTGGGGGCGCTCGTGCTCGGAGCTGCTCTGTGGAACGGGACCTATGTGCGCGCCCTCCAGCGCGACGAGGCAGAGACGGGCGCTCCGCTCAGCGCGGCCGCGCGGGTCCTCGCCTCCACCCGCGCGCTTTCGCACGACGTCGGCTTCCCCACAACCTGGCCCGCGAGCTGGATCTTCGCCGCGCGCTATGACGCGTCGCCGGGCGCCTACGATCTGGCGGCCGGCAAGTACCTCTTCTATCGCCAGAACAACCTGGACGGGGTCGCCGATCTCGGAACCGATGGCGACGAGGCCCTGCATCTTGACGGCTTCTCCGGCCCGAGGCAGGACGGACCGATCACGTATCGAAGCCTCGAATCGAACGGCCGGCTCATCGTCTCTCTCGACCTCCCCGAGACCCTTGGAGTTTCCTTCCAGGCACGTACCGCGAACGGCGCGCCAGGGAGCATGGCGGTCGAGATCAACGGAAACCCGGCGGGAGCGATTTCGCTCCCGCCCGAGTGGGGTGAAGCGCATCTGGAAGCGCGGCAACGGTTCTGGGCACGCGGGCCGAACATCGTGACCCTTCGAGCGAGTCCCGGCACGCAGATCGATCGCGTGACGTTCCGGAGAGCTGAGCGATGACCGGGCCGCCCTTCGATCGCCCGATCCTCGCGCTCGCCGCGCTCACGCTCGTCACCTCCGCGCCCGTCTTCGGCCCCGCGGGAGCGTGGAGCCTCGGCCAGACTCTCGTGTTCGGGGGGTCGGCCGTCGCTTTCGCGAGGCTTGCGATGACTCCGGTTTCAAGCGTCGCTGGGCTTGCCCTGGCGGCGACTCTATCGATCGCCCCGACCCTATTCACCCTGCTTAGCGCCTCGTGGTTCAGCATCTCGCCCGACAACCTGCTCGCGAACCTCTTCGGCGCGCACGGACTCCTCTACGGGGCGCCCCTGCTTTGGGCCGGCTACCTCGGCCTGATCCCGCTTGGTCAGGAAAACCCAAAGCTCACTCGGCTGAGCCTGGCCGCCCTTCTACCCGGAACCCTCGGGCTCCTGGTGATGACCGAACGGGCGGACACTCCGATGCGCATGGCGACCTGGCTTGCCTTTCTTCTGCCCGGGATCGCGAAAGGCCTTCAGATGCTGCGAGACCTCACGATCCGCCGCCCTTCTCGGTTGGTCGCGGCCGCGGGAGCGGTCCTCATCCTCTGGAACGTGCTCTTCATGGAGCAGTATCGTCGGCGCCTTCTGCCCAGCGACGACACGGTCTCCTTCGCCCAGGTGGCCTCGAACTCGGCGGGGCTCTTCTCGCGGGGATTGGGGACCGCCTCCGCGTGGCCCGCGAACTGGGTCTTCGCGCGGCGCTTCGCCGCTTCCCCGGATCAGTGGGACGCGGTGGCGGACCGTCGGCTCTTTGTGAGTCCTTCGTCCGCCATCAGCACCATCGAGGTCGGCGACGATGCCTCGGTGTTCGCGCCGGATGTCCCGCTCCTTCTTGAAGGCTTCGGGGCGCGCCGGACGTGCGAGCAGGGGTGGTGTCGCGACGTCGAGGGCTCCGGCCGGCTGCTCCTGCCCATCCAGAATCCAGGCGAAGGCGACTTCGTCATCCGCCTGCGGGTGCGCGGTCAGGGCGCGCTGCGGATGTCCCTGAACGGAGCGGCCACCTCGGTATCAGAAATGACCACGCCGCTCTCCGACGTCCTCCTGCGCGTTCCCTCCCGGACAATCACCTCCTCGCTCAACCTGCTCCGGCTTTCCGTCGCGGATGGCGGGCGGGCAACCGTGGATCGGCTCACGCTGGAGCGCGTCCTCTCTCGCGAGTCAGCCAGATAGCCGCGAGGGTCAGCCCGAGGATGAGGCCCGCGGCGACCCCGCCCACGAGGGAAAGACCATCGCCGACGGTGTGCGGGTTCACGATCTTCAGGGTCTCCGCCATCCAGGGGAAAGTGGAGTCCTTGCGATAGACCTTGGTGGCCTCGAGCGCGGACAGGGTCGCGATCGTCGCCACGGAAGCGATGGATCCGAATAGCGCGGTCCAGCGCATCAAGGCGCCTCCGTCCATGAGGGGCGCGTGCTCACCTTCCTGGACTTCGAACCTCAGTTCGCGCTGACTCCAGGGCACGAAGCGCGAGAGCATGACCATCCCGGGGATCGCCATCAGCACGGTCAGAAGGAAGAAGTTCGTCCA
The DNA here is from genome assembly GCA_964646485.1 of uncultured Acidobacteriota bacterium. Classification (GTDB taxonomy): domain Bacteria; phylum Acidobacteriota; class Vicinamibacteria; order Fen-336; family JAGNNV01; genus JAGNNV01. The sequence continues at coordinate 3,502 of CAZYEA010000136.1, read as the reverse complement.
GCCCAGGGTGTCGGCGAGGAGCCCCGAAGGCGGGCCCGCGAAGATCCGGGGAATGGCGAACAGGCTCGAAAGAAGCGCGTACTGGGTCGCGGAGAAGCGCTTCTCGGTGAGGCGGAGCAGCATGACCCCCTGGGCCCCGGTGCCGAGACCGCTTGAAATGTATTCGAAAGCCGACGCCGTGTAGAGAACCCAGGAGACCGGGCCAGCCTCGGACACCCAGGCGTAGCCGACATTCGACAGCGCCTGCAGGAAGCCGGTGATCCACAGGGCCCGGCCGAGTCCGAGGGAATTGGTCATGAGACCGCCCATGACCGTGCCCACCATGATGCCTACGGTGCCGATGGTCGACGACACGATCCCGACGTCCCACAGATCGAAGCCGATCTCGCGGAAGAACGGCCGCTGCAGGGACTGCGCGAAGGCGTCGGCTAGCTTGAAAAGGACTACGAAGGCCAGGATCTCGATGGCCCGCGGCCGTGAAAGCAGGCCGAGGAACGGCTCCCACACCGCCTCCCTAAGTGTGGTGGGCGGTTTCTGCTTGACCTCGGGATCGTCCGCCCACAGCGTGATCAGAAAGCAGGGCACGTAGCAGACCGCGAGCAGAAGATTGACCGCGGTCCAGCCGAAGACGCCGGCCAGGGAAATCGCCATCCCTCCGGAAAGGTTCATGGCGATGCGGTACATGGCGGTACGCGCGCCCACGGCCAGACCCTGCTCGTCCTCCCGCAAGACCTCCACGGTGTAGGCGTCGATGGCGATGTCCTGGGTCGCGGAGATGAGCGCTATGGCCAGGCACAAGGCGGCGATCACACCGAAGCGTTCGGGGTGATCGGACGCGAAGGTCATGGCGAGGCCGGAGAGCACGAGGCCAACCTGGGCGAGCAGGACGTAGCCGCGGCGGCGGCCGAGCAGCGGCGGCTCGTACCGGTCCATAAAAGGCGACCACAGGAACTTGAAGCTCCACGGCGCCTGGAAGAGGGTCAGGAGCCCAACGATGCGGATGTCGACGCCGATGTCCTTGAGCCAGACCGGGATCGCGATCCACACCAGACCCAGGGGCAGGCCCGAGGAGAACATCAGGAGCGTCACGACCGCGAGCCGCTTCGAGCGGACCGCGAGCTTCAGGCTCTCAAGGGTGCTGACGCGCTCGGCCATGTCGGGAGCCCTATGACCCGGTCTTCGCGGTGGGAGAAGGAGAGGCGGTGGGCGCCGCCTTGGCCCGGACGCAGACCAGAAGGTCACTGAGGATCGCGGGATCCTCCTTGCGTTTCTCGATCTCGCGGCGCAAGGCGGCGGCGTTGTCCTTCACCTTCTCGAACGGCTCGTCGTTCACGAGCTGCACCCGCAGGACGTTTGGCAGGAGGAACGAGTAGCGGACGAAACTCCACTTCCCGTTCGCCTTCTCCCCAAGCTCCCTGGCATTGAGCAACGACCCGCCGGCCGCGGTCGAGCCATAGACCTCGTATTCGCTCTTGTCGATCGAGCCGTCCGAGGACGGGCCTTCGAGAGTCCAGCGCGACACGGTATCCGACCCACGCTCCACACGGAGGGTTCCCGCACCCTCGTCGGGGTCGGCCGCGGCGCCGAGACAGCGCCACGTCCCGATGAGGCGCGCGTCCGTCGGAACCTCCGGCTTCGGGTCCAGGGGAAAGTCGAAGTCGTAACAGCCGGGCAGGAGGAGGCAGGCGATGAGTGCGGCGACTCGGATTCTGTTCACAGTTGACTCCCGATGAGGACCCATCGTAGCCGAATCGAGGAACGCGGCCTTGGCCAGGGCCGAAGGGGTCAAAGGCCGTAGCGAAGGATCTTCTGATGGAGAGCCTGACGCGAGATACCGAGCAGGCGGGCCGCCTCCGCGCGCTCGGTACAGCGCGACAGGGCCGATTTCAGGAAGGTTCGCTCGAAACCACTGAGCGCCTGGTGCAGGGTGGCGCGGGCATCGCCTGCGGCATCCGGGCCAGGGGCCGCGGGGGCCGCGCTCAAAGGCGGTCGCCGCCATTCGATGAGGGGTGAGTCCGAAAGGACCACGGCCCTTCGCATCTCCTGCTCCAGCTCACGAACATTCCCCGGCCAGGTATGCGCCCTGAGCTCAGCCTCGGATCGCGCGGACAGGCGCACCCCCGTCCTCGCGGCGTGCGCAACGAAGTGGCGGGCGAGGCGCACGATGTCGGCGCCCCGTGCGCGTAGTGGAGGAACGGTCAAGCCGACGCCACGCAGCCGATGAAGGAGGTCTTCGCGGAAGCGTCCGACCGCCGCGAGGTCCTCGAGTCGGAGGTTCGCGGCCACCACGATGCGCACGTCCGCCCGCCGTTCCAGCGTCTCCCCGACCCGTCGATACGTGCCTTCCTGCACAAACCGCAGCAGGCGCACCTGGGAACGGGGGGAAAGATCCGCCACTTCGTCGATGAAGAGGGTGCCGCCGCGCGCCTTCTCGACGAGACCGGGCCGGTCCGCGACCGCGCCGGTGAAGGAGCCGCGCACGTGCCCGAAGATCTCGCTCTCGAAGAGCTCGTCGGAGAGGCTCGCCGCGTTCACGGCCACGAACTCGCGGCTTGTCCGCGCCGAGAGGTCGTGGATCGCCTTCGCCACCTTTTCCTTGCCCGTGCCCGTCTCGCCGTAGATGGAAACGGGCAGGTCACTGGGAGCGATCCGGCGCACGAGTTCGCCAAGCCTAAGGACGGGGCCGGAATCGCCCACAAGTCCGGGAAGGAACTCCTTGGCGGCTCCTTTGGACGGAGTCTCGACGAATTCGGCTTCCCCGCGGATTTCGGGGCCTGCCGCCAGCACTTCCACCCCGAACAGATCGCGGAGATCGGAACGCACGATGGAGAGGATCCTTATGTCCCCGAAGGCTTCGATCGCTTCGACGGACGCCCGGATGGCGTCACTTTGCGGAGAGGCGCCCTGAGCCAGAGCCGCCCCAAGGCGCGCCACGGAACGAAGAGGAGGATACAGGCTCGCATTCCCGGCGGCGCGATCAAAGGGGCCGGACGCTCCCGCGGGGTCCTTCCTCAGCAGCACGCGGCCAAGGGCCAGGTCCGCGAGGCCTTCGGCCACCGGGCCCGCGCCGGCGATCGCGCCCGCGATCCGCGCCTCCCGCAGCGCGAGCGTCATATTCGAGGCCGACAGCGCGGCGAGGGAGCGGCGCACGTGCCCGCGGGCGAGACCGCCCAGGTCCTGCGCGTCCCTGAAGAAGGAGAGAGCCGCGGTGGCGCGTTCGAGGGCGCCTTCGGGATCGCGTCCGGCGAGTTGGGCGTCGGCCAGCAGAAGATCGATCTCGGCCCGGCAGGAGGTCGTTCCGAATCCGCGACTCGCCACTTCGGCGGCGCGCTCGATCGAAGGAAGGGCGGCGTTCGGATCGCCCTGGGCGAGGCCAAGCAGGCCGGTGCGCCGGCCCGCACTCAGGTGCTCGTGCGGCGAACGAGAGCGAGCGAAGAGCCGGCCCGAGCGATCGGCGTCCTCGGCGGCCTCGGTCCATCGACCTGAGTGGGCCATCAGGTCG
>CAZYEA010000135.1:0-12672 GCA_964646485.1 uncultured Acidobacteriota bacterium | reverse complement strand
GGCTTCATTCGCAAACGAACTCCAACCGGACTTTGGCCAGATCTCGAACCGGTCCATGGCCCCGATCACCACAACGTCCCGGTCGAGGCCGGCCAGGCGACGCAGCGTCCCGGGCACGAGCACGCGACCCTGGGCGTCGAGCCGCGATTCATGCGCCCGCGATGCGAGAACCCGCGACAGCGCTCGCGCCTTCTTGGAGAAGGCCGGCAGGGCCAGGACCTGTTTCTCCAGGGAGAGCCAGGTTCCACGCGGGTATCCCGCGATCGCATCGTCGAAGAAGGTGAGGACGAAGGAGTCCCCGGCGTCCTCGATCTTCCGACGGAAGGCGGGGGGAATCGCCACCCGTCCCTGACGGTCCATCCGACATTCGAAGCTGCCCGCGAACATGGCCTCCCAGTTTTCCACAAATTCATCCACTTTTCCACATATGGACCGAAGCGACTAGGATCCCGCCCCCTTTATGAAAGGTCGCCCCCGGCCGATGACGGCCCGCGCATACCTTCGATCGAGGTCCTGGCTGGGCAAGAAGTTCGGCCTCCGGACCATGCGCGCCCTCACGCGCGAGTTGGGCCATCCCGAGCGCGCGTTTCGGAGTGTTCTCATCGCGGGCACGAACGGGAAGGGATCGGTCAGCGCCTATCTCGACACCGCCCTGCGCGCCGCGGGGCTCAAGGTCGGGCGCTACACCTCGCCCCATCTCATCGGCGTCCATGAGCGGATCACGGTCTCGGGGCGCAACATAGGTCGGTCCCGATTCGACCGCCTGGTTCTCGAGGTCAAGGCCGCCGCCGACCGTCTCATACGCGCGCGCGTCATCGACACCCACCCGAATCATTTCGAGATCCTCACCGCGGTCGCCTTCCTGCACTTCTCGGAGAGGGCCGTCGATGTGGCGGTGCTCGAAGTGGGCCTCGGAGGGCGCCTCGACGCCACCAATGTCTCTTCCCCCCTCGTCTCCGCCATCGTGAGCATCGACTTCGACCACGAGGAGTTTCTCGGAAGCACGCTCTCCGCCATCGCCTTCGAGAAGGCGGGTGTGGTCCGCGCCAAGCGCACGGTGGTGCTGGGGCCCATGACCGCCGAGGCGGAACGAGAGATCCGTCGCGTGTCCAGGCGGAAGAAGGCGCGCGTGCTGCCCGCCTTTCGCGGGGTTTCCGTGCGAGCGGGCCGGGGAGCGCTGACCATTCGCACCCCTCGGGCCACCTACCCCCATGTGCGACCGTTGCCCGGCGCTCACCAGCGCACTAACCTGGTCGTGGCCATCCGCACGCTCGAGGCCCTGACCGCGGCCGGAGTTCGCCTGAATCTTCCCCGTGCCGTCGCGGCGATGAGCGAGGCGGTCTGGCCGGGGCGACTCGAACGCCTGCCCGGCCGGCCCCCTTTCCTGCTCGACGGCGCCCACAATCCCGCGGGCGCCAAGGCCCTGGCCGCCTACCTCGAAGAGACGGGTGAATCGCACGTCCTCGTCTTCGGAGCCATGCGCGACAAGCACTTCCGCGAAATGGGTGAAGCCCTCTTTCCGCTGGCGCGCCGCGTGATCGTGACCCGCGTCCGCATGACCCGCGCCGCCGCGACCCGGGAGCTTGCGCAGATCGGCGCGCTCACCGGGCAGGCGGTGGTCGAAGAGCCGTCGATCCGGGGCGCGGTCGAGAGGGCAGCGGCCCTGGCCCGAGGCCGTGACATTGTCGTGGTGGCGGGGAGTCTCTACCTGGTGGGAGCGGTGCGGAGGATCCTGCTCAGCGCCTGACCCGAGAGATCCCGTTCGCGGGCTTTCGGGCCGCGGACCTCGACGGCACATCCAGGCCGTTATCATCAAAAGACCACGACCGGCATGCCGCTTACACCCACTTTGCTCCTCGTCCCCTCGGTGTCGGCAGGCCAGATCCTCTTGCGCCGCCTGGCTCAGGAGAAGCGGGCCCTGGCCGCCATTTCGGCCATGCGCCCCAAGGACCTCGCCGCGCGGATGGCCGAGGCGAAGTGCCACGCCCTCGGCCTCATGGCCTGGCAGAGCGGCCACGGCGCCCTTCTCTCCGCGAAGCTCCTCGCCGCTCATCCTGAGCTTCTGAGGCCCGGCCTTCCCGAGGCGCCGGTGGCCCGCGTCCTCGCTCGCACCCTCGACGATCTTCGCGCCGCCTTCATCCGGCCCACCGCGGTGCGGCGCCTGGCCGAACGCAGCGCCAGTCCCGAGGACAAGTCGCGCCTGCTCGCGGTCGCGAAGATCTACGAGCGCTATCACGCGGACCTCGAGGCGAAGTTCTTCGATGAAACGAAACTCTTCGCCGAAGCGGAGACGGCCGAGGCTCCGTTCCTCTCCGGCACGACCATCCTTCTTTCTCCCGATCTCGAGCCCCGGCCCGACGAGTTCCGCTTTTTGAAATCTCTCGCCACCCGGTTCGGCGCCTGCCGGATCGAAGGCGGCGACACCAAAAGGCCGGAGGCCTTTCCGCGCCTCGCGGATGGCGCGCGCATCCCCACCGTCCCCTGGGCGGACACCGTCTTCGCGTCCGTGGCCCGCGGGTCGAGCGAGGAAATCGTGCAGCTCACCTCGGCCCTCTTCGAGGCCCCCGGCCACAAACCCGCCCCGGACCTGCGACCCTCGGGTATTTCCTGGGTGACCGCTCCGGGAGAGGCGAGTGAAGTGCGTTCGGTCGCGCGCCTCGTGCTCAAAGCCGCGCGGCAGGGAGTCCCCTTCGACGAGATGGCGATCGCGCTGCCCCAGCCCGACGTCTACGCGCCCATCCTCGTCGACCTCTTCTCCCGCGCGAAGATTCCCTTCAAGCTCCATCCCTCGTTGCCGCTCGCCACCGGCCGAATCGCGCGTTCCTTCCTGCTCCTCCTCGCCTCCCGCGACTTCGATCGAGGAGCCCTCCTCGAGTTCCTCACCTTCGCCCCGGTTCCTCTTGAAGACAAGACCGGCGACGCCGAGCCGCCCCACCCGTCCGTCTTTGACCAGATCACCCGCGAGTTGAAGGTGGTCTCCGGCATCGACCGATTCCGCAAGGCCCTCGAACACTTCATCAAGGAGGAGTCGAAGGCCTCTCCCTCGCTGTCCGAGGGCCACCGCGCCTCGCGGGTGAGACGGGTGAAAGCGGCCAGCGACCTCAAGTCCCTGGTGGAGCGGCTTCATCACGACCTTGCCTTCACCAGCGAGAAACTTCCCCTCGATCAGTGGTCCACGAAACTCCTGACCTTGTGCCACGACTGGATCCGCCCCACGAGCGACCTCGAGCAGGCCGAACTCCAGCTCGTGAGCGAGACCCTCGAGGAGATCGCGGCCCTGGCTACGGTTTCGCCCGCGATTCGGTTCGATCGCGTGCTCTCGGTGGTGGAGGCCCAGTTCGATCGCAAGCGCCGGCCCCTCGAAGAGCGTTCACGCGTGGGTGTGCACGTGGGCTCCCCGGAAGCGATCTCCGGCGGGCGATTCCGATTCCTGGCCCTGCTCGGCCTAGTGGAAGGGCGGTTCCCCGGAGTCTTCCGGCCGGATCCGTTTCTGCTCGATCCCGAGCGTGAGGCCCTCTGCGAGGCGGCCGCCTCGCCCAGCCCGCAAAAGCCCGCCGCGCAACGGAGTCTCTTCGACGATGAGGAGCCGGCGGAGACTCCGATGATGGGCCTGTCCCTGCCCACCACCCAGACCCGGGTGGCCCAGGTCCGTCGCATGTTCGCCCGCACCCTGGCCCAGGCCGAGGAGTCTCTCGTTCTCTCCTATCCGCGCGCCGACGAGCAGACCGGGCGCGAGCGTCTGCCCTCCCTGTTCCTGATGGCGGCGCTGCAGGCTTTCAAGGGCGCGGCGGTCACCGCCGAGGACCTGCACAAGATCGTGACCGAAGACGAAGACGGTCATACCGACACCGACCTCAGCATCGACCTCGGCGAGCGCGATACCGAGCTCGTGGCGCGACACGGCATCCAGGCACTTTCCTGGCTCGAAGCGGATCGTCCCTTTCTCCGCTCCGCGCACGCCCTCTCCCGCGGCCGCCTGGCCCGAACCCTCTCCGCCTACGACGGTCTCGTGGGCGGCGAGGGCGCCGATCCGAATCCGGGGCTCGACCCCATCAAGAGCGGCCAGCCCATCTCCGCGAGCCGTATCGCCGCCTTCGGCGAATGCGGGTTCCGCTACTTCCTCCAACACGTCCTGAAGCTCGAGGCCGCGATCGAGCCCGAGGAACGCCGGAAGCTCGATCCGCTCGAGAAGGGCACGCTCTTCCACGAAGTCGCGGAACTCTTCCTCCGCGAGCGCCGCGATCAAGGCGCCCTCCCGATCAGGAACACCGAGGCAGAGCGCGCGCGGCTCCTCGCTCTCGGCGATGAACGGCTCGAGGCCTGGGTCGAAGGATCGCCGCCGCGTCTCGTCCTGCTCTGGCGCGCGGAGAAGAAGGTCTTCCTCACTCTCCTGACCGACTGGCTCAGCCGCGAGGCCGAGAACTATCGGACCAGGAAGACTCTCCCCGCGCACTTCGAGGTCTCCTTCGGCCTGCCGCACCGCCACGCGAACACCAATGAGCCTCATCGCGACCAGCCCGTCGAAATCGCCCTCGACGATGGGAAGGTGCTCAAGATATCGGGCCAGATCGATCGCATCGACCGGATCGAGGACAGTGACGGCGGCGGCCTGGTCTTGCGCGACTACAAGACCGGGAAGGCGCCTACCGACAACGACGCCTCCCTCTTCAAGGGCGGCCGTCAGCTCCAGAGTCCCTTCTACATCCTGGCCGCCCAGGAGATCTTCCCCGGAGAAAAAGTGGTCGAGGCTTTTCTCGACTACGTGAACGCGGGCCGGCAGGTGGCCTTCTCTCCCGCGAAGGCGACCTCGGCCACCTTCCGGGCCCTGCTCCTGCACATCGCCGAGCTGATGGGCAAGGGAGTCTTCATGCAGGAGCCGTCCGCCTGCACGTTTTGTGACTTCACCGCGGTGTGCGGGCCCACCCCGGTGCTCGAGAGCCGCAAGCGCCGCCGCCGCCTATACGATCCCCTCGCGAGGAAGGTCGCGGGCCTGAAGGACTTCGCATGAGCAGCCTCCTTCCCGAGGACGAAGCGGTAAGGCATCGGGTCCGCACCGAGCTCGGCACGAGCTTCGTCATTTCCGCGGGTGCGGGCACGGGGAAGACGACGCTTCTCGTCGACCGCATCGTGGCCATCGTTCTCACCGGCCACCTGAAGCTCGATCAAGTGGCCGCGGTGACCTTCACGGAGAACGCGGCGACCACTTTGAAGTTGCGTCTGCGCGACGCCCTCGAACAGGCCCGCTCCGAGGCCAGGGATCCTGCAGTCGCGGCCCGCGCCGGTGAGGGACTGGCTTCGATCGAGCGCGCCCAGGTGTCGACCATCCACGCCCTGTGCACGGCCATGCTTCAGGAAAGGCCGATCGAGGCCGGAGTGACCCCGGGGTTCCGCGTGGCCGATGAAGCGCTCGCCGACTTCATCTTCGAGGAGGCGTGGGAGGAGTGGTTGCAGGACCGGCTCACGGGTTACGACGACCTTCTCGAAGCGGTCATCCTCTCCCGCATCCCCCTCGAGAAGACCTCGCCCGTGGGCGACCCCATGACCCTGCGCAAGCTGGCGCGGCGGCTGGTGGCCCAGCGCGACCTCGCCCCCCACATTGCGAGCGTGAGCCTCGACCCCAAACCCGTGCGGGACTGGTTCGTGGAGAAGATCGCCCGCGCCCATGCCTTGATCCAGGGGAAGCCCGAGGCCGACACCCTGGTCGCGGCCGTGCGTTCGCTCTACCAGGAGATCGAGAAGACGAAGGGTCTGGACGATCCCGATCTCATGGTCGCTCTGCGTTCGCTGCGGGTGCGCAAGGGCCTCGGCAACAAGCGCGTCTGGAAGGCCGACGAGGCCTTCGACGAATGCCGCGCCCTCACCCTGGAGATCGCGGAGCGGGGCGCCCTGTGGGAGAAGGAGAAGAACGCGTCCTTCTATAGCGGTCTCGTGGTCGCCCTGCAGGGGGTGCAATCGATCTACGAGAGGCGCAAGAGCGAGGCGGGCGTCCTCGATTACGTCGATCTCCTGGTGAAGGCGGCCGAGGCGCTCCGCGGCAACGCGTCGCTGCGCGCCTATTTCCGGCGAAGGTTCCGCGCCATCATCGTCGACGAGTACCAGGACACCGACCCTCTTCAGGTCGAGATCATCGAGACTCTCGCCGGCTTCTTCGGGGGCGCCGTCGAAGATCCGAAATCCGGTCCCGCGTCCTATGTGGTGGTGGGCGATCCCAAGCAGTCGATCTATCGCTTCCGCCGGGCCGACGCGTCGATCTTCGCCGCCGCGTGCGAGGCCGCGAAGACGCGGCCGGGGGTGGAGCTCGTCTCTCTCACCCAGAACTTCCGTTCCACTCCCGCGATCCTCCGTTTCGTCAATCGCTTTTTCAGCGCGGCCATCCGGAAGAGCCCGAACGGCCAGCCCGAGTACGAGCCGCTCGCCCCCAGCCCGAACATTCCGGATGAGCGGAGCCTGCTCTCGCTCCGGTTCACCGTCCCCGAGGAGGCCGACTCCTCCGTCCTCGAAGCCGAGGCGAGTGCGATCGCCGCCCTGGTGGCCGCGATTCAGAACGGAACCCTGCAGGTGCGCGACGGCGCCTCTTCGCGGAAGAGCCGGGCCGGCGACGTCCTCATCCTCGCGCGAAGGCTCACCCAGATCCGCCCGCTCGAACAGGCCCTCGAGCGCGCCGGCGTTTCCTTCGTGGTCGACGGCGGCCGGTCCTTCTTCATCCGCTCGGAAGTGGTCGAGACCCACGCCGTGCTTCGCGCCGTCGACGATCCGTCCGACACCACGAGCCTGGTGGCGGCGCTGCGCTCCACCTTCTTCGGAGTGTCCGACCGGGCCATTGCCGAGTGGAGGTTTGCCTCGAAGGAACTCTCCATCCTTGGCCTCCCCGCGGAGGGCGACGAAGTGAGCCGCGCCCTTCGGCTTCTCGGTCGCCTCCACGAAGACCGCTTGCGACTTCCGCCCGCCGCCCTCCTCGAGAAGCTGTTCGACGAGACCTCCATCTTCGCCGCCCTCCACGCGGCCGAGCGGGGCTCCACCGCGCGCGCCCAGCCCCGGATCTCGAATCTTCGCAAGGTGGTTCATCTCGCCCGGCAGGCCGAGGGTCTGGGCCTCCTCACCCTGCGCGGATTCAACCTTCTTCTCGCCAACCGTCTCGACGGCGCGGGGGAAGAGCCTGACCTGCCCTCCTCTCGGCCGGGGGACCCCCACACCGTGCGGGTCATGACCATCCACAAGGCCAAGGGACTCGAAGCGCCGGTGGTCATCCTCTACGACTGCCTCGACAAGTTTCTTCCCCGGGTCGACACCGTGCCCTTGCGTGAGGAGGGAAAGATCGCCCTCGGTTTCGTGAAGGACTGCCAGCCGCCCGATTGGGATGTGCTGGTGCGCAAGGAAGAGGCGCGGCTGCTCGAGGAAACCCATCGCCTCCGTTATGTCGCGTGCACCCGTGCCAAAGACTGGCTCATCGTTCCCATTCCTCCGCCCACTGAACGCGTGGGTGACTTCTGGCACGACATCGCGAAAGACGTGGCGGTGGCGAATCCCGACATCGTCAATCTCGACGCGGGTGCGGTCGCCCTTCCCGAGGAACCCGCCGACCTCGTGCTCGAGGGGCCCGGCGAAGAGATGCCTCCGGACATTGCCGGGTTCCTGGCTCGCCGGCAGGCCACCATCACCGCCGCCTCCGAGCTCACCCCCGTTCCCGTACCCGTGCGTGAAGACGCGGCGAAGGAATCGCCGCCCGCGGTCGAGCCGCCCGAATTCGTGGGCCGGGTGTTCGGCTCCTTTGTCCACCGGCTCCTCGAGCTTGCGGACTTCTCCAAGCCCGATTCCGTCCGCCGCATCGCCCCTGCCCTCTCACCCGGCTTCCCCCTTACCAAGGAGGCGGTGGCCCGGGCCGAGGCCCAGGCCGAGGCGGCCCTCTCCCTGCCCATCATGCGCGAAGCCGCGCGCGCCGCCCGGGTCTTTCGCGAGGTGCCGATCAGCTACATCGAGGATGATCGGCTTCTCGAGGGCGTGTGCGACCTGGCTTTCGAGGATGAGAAAGGATGGGTGGTGGTCGACTACAAGACCGAAGCGATCTCGGAAGACCAGGTGCTGGCCCAGGCCTCTCACCATGCGGCCCAGCTAAGGCGATACGCCCGCGGCCTCGCCCTCGCGACCGAAAGCCATCCGTCCCGTCGGTTCGTCCTGTTCACTTCGCTCGGACGACAGGTGGCGGTTTGACCTCGATTCCCGTTACCACCGGCGCGTTCACCGAGCGGAGCGAAGAGAAGTCGCGCGACGCCCGCGCCTTCGCCTGGTCGGCCTCGCGCCACGACACCTTCGCCACCTGCCCGCGCAAGTACTACTACTCCTACTACGGGATCCTCGAGGATCCCGAGGTTCAGCGCCTCAAGCAGCTCTCGGCCCTCGCCTTGTGGGCGGGGTCCGTGGTCCACGAAACCATTGAAGACTTCCTGCGCACCAACGACGGCATTCCCGACCCCGCGGTTCAGGAGGCGCTCATCCGCTCGGTGGTGCACGAACGGATGCTCAAGGAGTGGAAGGAGAGTGAAGGAAGCACTTCCGGCTTCCGTCTCTTCGAGCACGAGTACACCCAGCCCATCGAGCAGGAAGACAAGAAGATCCTCGTGGGCATCGTGATGCGGTCGCTCCGTAATTTCTTCAAATCGCCCCTCCTGCGCGAGGCCTTCAAGGTGCAGCGCTCGTCGTGGCTGTCCATGGAAGAGCTCGTCTCCTTTCATGTCGACGATGTGCCCGTGTTCCTGCGCATGGACCTCGCGTTCCGCGATGAGCGCGGGCGAGTGCGCATCGTCGACTGGAAGACGGGGCGCCGGGCGGGGAGGTTCAACGACCTGCAGATCGCGGGCTATGCCCTCTACGCGGCCGAGCAGGGCTGGGCGCGCGCCACCGAGATCTCGACCGAGCTTGCCTATCTCATCTGGCCGCGGTACGTGCGGAAGGACGTGTCCCAACCGGTGCTCGACCATGCCCGCGGCTTCGTGACCCGAAGCGCCAAAACCATGCGCGCGCTCCTCAACGACCCTCTGGCCAACACCGCGCGCATCGAGGACTTTCCCCGGATCGACAAGCCCCGGGTGTGCCGCCGCTGCAACTTTCGGAAGCTGTGTTTCCCGCGCGGCGAAGCCCTCGATGTTCGCAGGCGCTCCTCCTCGCCGAAGGTCCCGTGAGGCTCGTTCTCCGCGAACTCGCGCTGTTCGCCTTCTTCCTGCTCGCGGCGGGCTTTGTGCTGAGGCCGCTCCCCTTCCGGCTCGGCGATTCGATTCCCGCGGGCAGCGATCCGCCCCATCATCTCTATATCCTCAACTGGCTCCTCGAGCACGGCGGGTCGAGCGATCGCTTCGAGGGCCGGATGTTCCATCCGGCGAAGAACGCGGTCCTGCGCAGCGACCTTTCCCTGGGCACGGTGGTCCTGATGGCGCCCCTGGCTCCTTTCCTGAGCGAACCCCTGGTTCGCTTCAATCTCGCGACCTGGCTCTCCCTGGCGTTTTCCGGCTGGGCCTTTTTTTGGCTGGCCCGGGCCTGGACCGGATCCACCCTCGCCGGGATCTTCGCGGGGATCACCGCCGTGCTCGGCTCGCATCAGTCGTTGCACTACGTTCACCTGAACCTCCTCTCCGTCGGCTGGCTCCCCATCTTCGTGCTGGCCCTCGATCGGCTCCTCACCGCCGCGACCCCGCCCACGGCCGTCCTCACCGCGGTGTCGTTCGCCCTGGTCGCATCGTCCTCGGGGTACTACGGGGTCGCCGCCTGCGTCATTGCCGGGGTCTTCTTCCTCAGAACTCCGTCTGCGGGGGCGGTCCGGTGGGGAGTGATCGCCGCGGGGCTTGCCGCCTTACTGCTCTCGCCCTACCTCGTCGCTTACGCGGGACTGCACGGCGAGGAAAGTCTGGTGAGAACCAGCCGCGAACTCGCCAAGGGTTCGTGGACTCTCGCGGATCTTGGATCGCGTACCGTGATCCATCGCCTTTGGAACAAGGCGGCGGGCGAGCCGCTCTTCCCGGGCCTTGTGGTCGCAGGCCTCGCCGCCTTCGCGTTGTGGCGCGGGTCGAAGCGCGAGCGGACGCTCGGCCTTGCCGCTCTTCTTCTTTTCTGGCTCGGCCTGGGCGAGCCGGGCTACCTGTATCGGCTCGTGGCTTTCGCACCGCCTTTTTCCAGCATGCGCCACCCGGTGACGCTCACCGCGGTCGGCCTGATGCTGCTGTGTGTCCTCGCCGCGTGCGGGGTGGCGAGTGTGGCCCGCACCAGGCCCGCCTGGGGCGCGGCCCTGCTCGCCCTCGCCACCGTCGAAACCCTCACTCCCGCCAACGACTTCTTCGATGTCGCCCCCGGCGTGCCCCCGGTGTACGAGGCTGTGTTGAAGCTTCCGCCCGGTCCCGTGCTCGAGGTTCCGCCTTACGAGGCGCCGCCGCTCATCTGGGCGGCGCGCCGCGGTTTCGAGACCGTGAACGGGGGTGGCGCCTTCATTCCCGCTCTCACCACCCGGATCGAGACCACCACCCAGAATCACTGGCTCACCGACAGTTTCCAGCCCATCGACGAGTCCAAAGCCGCCTCGATCCTCCTCAACGAGACACGGATGCGCTACCTGATCCTGCCCGCGGGACGGCGCGGCGGTCTCGACCCCCTGCTTCAACGTTTCCGCGAGTGTCATTGCTTCAAGGAGCTGGGCGTGTACCAAAGCGATCACCTCTATGAGGCCGTGCGCGACCCAACGTGTCCGGCCTGGGCGGGCGCGCCCGCGGCCCCGCTTTCGTGATGGAACTCCTGCGGCGCTGGCCTCGCGCGACCGTGTTCTTCGCGGCCCTCGGCTGGATGTTCGTTCTCGAGGAACGGTTCCGGAACGAAGCGATCGAGCACCTCTACTTCCACGCCTGGACGTCCGAATACATGATGCAGACGGTGAGCGTCGGCGATCTGCGACTCGAGCCTTTCAAGTCGCTCTGGTACAACCACATTCAGCCGCCGGTGTTCGACGCCATCCGCGCCGTTCTCGCCGCCTTCTATCCAAACGCGAATGGGGAAGCGCTGATGTTTCGGGTGGACGCGGGCCTGTACAGCCTCTGGATGTTCGTGTACGCCGCGACCGCGGTGCTCGTGTTCTCGTGGCTCCGTCAGGTTAAGGGCGCCCGCTCCGCCTTCGCCTCCGTCTTCATCTTCCTTTTGCTTCCAGGACCCGTCTTCTATGCAACGTTCCTGGACAGCACTTTGCTTTCGGCGACCCTGATCCTCTGGTTCTTCCACACTCTCTGGCGTTTCGGCCGGGGCGAGGCGGTCTCAAGCACTCTCGTTCTCGTCTCCGTGATCCTCTTCTTCACCCGATCCGTGTTCCAGTGGCCGTTCCTGGTGGTCCTGGCCGCCAGCCTGTGGCTGATGGCGGTGCCCCTCGCCCGCGCGGTGCGCGTCCTCGTCCCCATCGCCCTGGTGATGCTCGCCTTCCTGGCCAAGCAGTATGTCCTCTTCGGTCTCACCACCACGTCGTCCTTCGGCCCGGACAGCTTCTGCAAAGGACTCTCGGAGTACTGCCACGGTACCGCCACCGTCGATCTGCCGGAGATCACCGATCGATACCACGCCTTCGTCCTGCGCCGGGCCGAGAAGCTGAACGGCGAGTACAACTACAACCAGGAAGCGTTCTTGAAGCGATCGTTCGCGCAGATGGAGGAATACAAGACCCTTCTGCGACGGCTGACTCCCACCCGCGTGCTGGAAATCCTCAGGGTCAATCTGAGCTTCTACCTGCGTCCCACCAGCCGCCATTCCTCCCACGTGATCGTCGACCGGCTTCCCTGGCGGGGGGCCTTCGAGGTTGTGCTCTCGGGCTGGAGCTTCGTGGCCCTCGTTCTTCTTTCGATCGCCGCCTGGCTTCGCGCTTGCCGGAAGCAGACCGGTGAGGCGCGCCGCAGCGCTCTCCTCCATGGCCTCGGCCTGGCTCTGCCCGCGGTCTACGTCGCGGCCGTGACCATCGTCTTCGAGAGCGGCGAGAACATGCGCTACCGCTTCTTCCTCGAGCCCACTTTCTTCGTGTTCTTCTGGATTGCCTTGTCTGGATTCTTTCCCGCGCGGCCGCCCAAAGCCGCGTCGTAACATCCCACCATGCCTTCCGCGACCGCAACCCCAAGCCTCGAGTCTCTCGCCCGGATTTCCGGGCCCGCCCCGCGCCTTTCCAGTCTCGCCGACAAACTCCAGCCTTCCACCATTCTCAAGGTGGCGGGGGAGATCCGGGCCATGCAGGCGGCGGGCCGCGACGTCTGCGACCTGACCGTGGGCGACTTCGACCCGAAACATTTCCCCATTCCCGAGAAGCTCCGCGATCTCACCAAGGCGGCGCTCGACGCAGGGGCCACGAACTACCCGCCCGCCAACGGCATTCCGGCTTTGCGCGAGTCGGTCCAGCGCTTCTACGCGCGGCGGCTCGGGCTTCAATATCCGCTCGATTCCATCCTCGTCGCGGCGGGTGCCCGTCCCCTCATCTATGCGCTCTTCCGCGTGGTGGTTGAGCCAGGCGACACCGTTTCCTTCCCCGTGCCCTGCTGGAACTATCCCTTCTACGCCGAGATTCTGGGCGCCCACGGCGACGCGATCGTGTGCGCCCCCGAGGACGCCTTTCAACCCCGCGCCGGAGCGCTCGACCCCCGGTCAGCACCGCCCGGGCCGACGTAACCC
>CAZYEA010000134.1:0-12833 GCA_964646485.1 uncultured Acidobacteriota bacterium | reverse complement strand
TCGTGACGCGTTACGTAACGTATAATCCAGACCGTGATCCTGAGTTTCAGGGATAAGCGAACTCGCGACTTCGCCGAGGGCAAGCGTGTCAAGGCTTTCGACGGAATTCGCCGGTCGGCGGAGATGAGGCTGGACCAGGTTGACGCGGCGACTTCAGTTCGAGATCTCGCGCTCCCGGGCAACCGGCTCGAGGCCTTGAAGGGCGCTCGCAAGGGGCAGTACAGCATTCGTATCAATGATCAATGGCGGTTGTGCTTCGCGTGGCCCGCGGGGTCGAGCGGACCCACTCATGTCGAGATCGTGGACTATCACTGGGAGCTGAAACATGGCGCGCACACCCATCCCTCCGGGCGAACATCTCGCCGAGCAGTTGAAGGCGCTCAAGATGAGCGCAGCCGAACTCGCACGCCGGCTGGCCGTGCCTACGAATCGCGTGACCGCCATTCTTAACGCGCAGCGCGCGATCACCGGCGACACGGCATTGCGTCTCGGGCATTTCTTCGGAAACAGCCCGCAGTTCTGGCTGAACCTTCAGACCCTGTATGACCTGCGCGTGGCGGAAGGCCGGGCCGGCGCTGAGATCGCGGAACTGCCGACCCTCAGCGCGTCGTAATCCCCCATGCGCGGGCGGCGTTGATTGCGGGTGTGCGCGAGCTCATCGTGCAGGCCCGCGAACAGGACATGAAGGAAAAGCGGGCTGAGCACGGGCAGAAGAGTGTGCAGGCGCTGACTGCACAATTTCGCCGCGGCGTTTCCTGATGAACAGATTGTCTCCGCGCTGCGGAGACAATTGACCTGGACGCACTTCACGACGCTCGTCTACATCGATGACCCGCTGAAGCGCGACTTCTACCTTGAGATGTGTCGCATTGAGGGTTGGGAGATCAGCCGATGCTTGTCTCGTGTAACCACATGGGTTACACTTCCCGAGTGATTCGGAATTTCCGGCATAAGGGTCTCATGCGGTTCTTCTCCACGGGCGTGAAGTCCGGCATTCGACCCGAGCACGGAACCCGATTACGGCTGATTCTGGGTCGTCTCCAGGCCGCAGTCGCGCCGGACGACATGGACCTGCCCGGACTCCGGTTGCACGCTTTGAAGGGGCCCGCGAAAGGCCGATTCGCGGTCTCGGTGAGCGGCAACTGGCGGATCACTTTTGCCTTTCTGGAGAAGGACGCGATTGACGTCGACTACGAGGACTACCACTGAGGTCAGACCATGCTGATGCACAACCCACCCCATCCCGGCGAGATCCTTCGGGGTCTCTGTCTTGAGCCGCTCGGTTTGTCGGTGACGAACGCTGCGACCGCTCTGGGCGTGAGTCGAAAGACGCTCTCCGCAGTCCTCAACGGGCGGGCGGGCATCAGTCCGGAAATGGCGGTGCGGCTCTCCATCGCGTTCAAGACGTCGGCGGAGAGCTGGCTGAACCAGCAGGTTCAGTACGACCTTTGGCGTGCCGAGAAGCGACGGAAGGGTCTCAAGGTGACGCGCCTGGCCGCTTAGACGAGAAACAGCGGTATTCGCGCTGGAAGCAAGCATGAACATTCCAAAGACCGATTCGATCAACGAACTCGCCGCCTTCTGGGACACCCACGACGTCACGGAGTTCTCGCAAGACCTTGTGGACGTGACAGAGCCGGTGTTCGCGCAGAGTCCCCTGCGGAGCGTCACCGTGACCTTGACTCCTGAAGAGCTGAAGACGCTTCAGGACATCGCATCTTCTCGGGGTCTCGACCAGGTGACGCTGGTCCGTGCCTCGGTTCAGGAGAAACTCCACAGCTCTCACTGAGGTGCAGCCAACCCGTGCGCCTCGCTCAGAATTTCCGGAGTTGCGGCATGATTCCCCATGCGCGGGCGGAAGGGGATCGGGCTGGCACTCTCCGGCGGGGGGTATCGCGCGGCGCTCTTCCACCTCAGCGCGCTGCGGCGGCTCTTCGAGCTTGGGATTCTGCAATCGCCGGAGTTCCGCACCATCTCCTCGGTCAGCGGCGGATCGCTCACCGCGGCGGCGGTGGCGCAGGGGATCGCGAACAACCAGGGCGAGTGGCCTGCTGGTCTCGATGAGTGGATCCGACTCGTCGAGACTCCTCTGCGCGCGCTGTCCAGAACCGATCTGCGCACCGGGGTTCTTGCCCGGAAGTACCTGCTGCCCTGGCGCTGGTGGAATCGCGACTATGCGGTGGAGTCGCTCGCCGCGCGCGTCTCGGAGCGGCTGACCCGCCTGCGGCTGCGCGATCTGCCCGCGCGGCCCGCCTTCGCGATCTGCGCCACCGACCTCGGCTTCGGCGCGAACTTCTTCTTCTCGCGTGAGCGGATGGGGAGCTGGCTGGCCGGGCGCATGACGCCGCCCGAGGACTTTCCTCTGGCCCTTGCCGTCGCGGCCTCCGCCGCGTTTCCTCCGCTCTTCGGGCCGCTGCGGTTGGGGGCGCTGGCGTCGCAGCTCGCAGGCGGGAAGGCGCCTGCTTCGGAGAGGAGCGCGGGGCTTGCCGATCTGCGGCTCACCGATGGCGGGGTGTACGACAACCTCGGGGTCGAGCCCATCTGGAAGTCGCACGCGGTGGTGCTGGTGTCGGACGGGAGCGGGCTCTTTCAGGGGGAGCAGGACGACGGGCTGGTGTGGCGCATCAAGAGGTATCAGGGGGTGCAGGAGGAGCAGACGCGGCGGCTGCGGCGGCGGTCGTTGCGCATCGGGCTCAAGAAGGGTTCGATGCGCGGGGCGACGTGGAGCACGGGTGGCGTGCGGGGCGAGGGTTACTCACGCGGGTTCGCGCGGGACGTGATCGCTAACCTGCGGACGGACCTGGATGCGTTCAGTGAGGTGGAGGTGGGGGTGTTGATGAATCACGGGTACCTCTCCGCGGCCGGGGCGATGGCTTCGCGTTTGCCGGAGCTTGGGCGGGCGGGGGTGGAGGTTCGGGCGCCGTTTCCGGAGTTGGTACCGCCTCGGGTGGATGAGGTTGGGTTGCGGGTGGCGCTTCGGGGGTCGGGGAGGCGGAAGGTGTTGGGGCGGGGGTAGGGAAAAGAATCGCCTTGAGGTCGCAACTTGCGACCTCAAGTTCGTGGGGCGGTCGGAGTGGACCTGATCCGGACTCCTCCTGAGGGAGGATGGCGGCCTCTCCCCGGAGGATTCACTATGTCGCCTGGGGCCCAACTCCCTTCTCCTCAAACCCCCGTCTCCATTGAACGAAGCATCCGCCTGATTCGCGGACAGAAGGTCTTGCTGGATGACGACCTGGCGCGGCTCTACGGGGTCTCAGTGAAGCGCCTGAATCAGCAGGTTCGCCGCAACAGCGCACGTGGCAGTCACCATCAGTTCAAGCACGCCTCCAAGCCCGGCCGTGTCACCGTGCCCGGGAAGCCGGGCGATGACTTGGCGCCTGGAACGTTGAACAGTATCCTGAAACAGGCAGGGCTCAAGAAATGAAAGAACTCATGCGCTATGCGGTCGTGATCGAGCCTGCAGAAGGCAACTTCTCCGCCTATGTTCCCGATCTGCCCGGATGCGTGGCCACCGGGGTCACCATCGAAGAGGTCGAGTCGGAGATCCGCTCGGCCATCGAGTTTCACCTCGAAGGCTTGCGCGAGGATGGTGCGCCCATCCCCGCGCCTTCGAGCCGCGTCGAGTACGTCGAAGTCGCCGCTTAGGCCCCTGCGTGCGTCGAGGCGACCCGTCGGCTATCGGCGAGCAGGCTTAGAGTGAGGCGATGTCGCGCGGCCTTCCTGGACATTCGCTGACTTCCGCTGACCTTCGTCGTCTCGAGGCGTTCCTCAAGCGAGAGCCCATCACCGAGACTTCGATGACCGTTTCCATGATCGACGGGATGCTGACCGCGACGATCATCGGGCCCCGGCTGGTGCCGCCGTCTGAGTACCTGCCCTGGATCTGGGACGCCGAGAACGGCAAGGCCTATCCGACCTTCGATGACGAGCGGGAGGCGGGGAGGATCTTCGAGATCATCGGGATGGGCATGCACAACCGGATCGCCCGCTCCTTGATGGCGGAGCCGCCGCGTTACCGGCCGCTCTTTGCCGACCAGCCGCATCGGAGCCATCACGAGTGGGCGGAGGGGTTCGAGATCGGGACGACCTTCGATCCGGAATGGAACGAGATCTTCGAGGCCAACGCGGGCAAGGAGCCGCCAGAAGATCTTCCCTGGCTCGGGCCTCTCTTCGCCATGGACAACCCGGAAGCGCGGGAGATGTCGGGCGACGAGGGGCCGCTGGTGCTCGGCGACCTCGAGACGATGATCGTGGACCTGCGCGATCTGTTCCGGGCGCAAACCGAGGAGGGGGACACGGGCCCGATCATCGAGCAGCCCTTCGTCCGCCCCGGCCCGAAGGTCGGGCGGAATGACCCTTGCCCCTGCGGCAGCGGCAGGAAGTTCAAGAAGTGCTGCGGTGAGAGCGGCGGCGCGGTGCACTGATCGGGCGGCCTGGGGAAGGCCGCCCTCAGTGCACGCCCTTGGGGCTGTGGAGCTTCGCCACTTCCAGAAGCTGCCGCGCTCCTTCATGGCCCTGGTCCGCCGCCTTCTGAAGCAGCTCGATGGCCCGAATGTGGTTTCGTTCCACCGCCGGAGTGAACTCGGCGACGACGCTCTGTTCCTCGCTTCCCTGTCGGGAGCTCCGAGAGGCTTCGGCGCGACCTTCAAGATACAGACGCCCGAGTTCGTACTGGGCATCGGGGTCTCCCGCATCCGCAGAGTCGAGAAGCCCGAGATGGATGGGCGGGCGATAGAAGCAGGTGAAAGGCGGAGGCGAGGCGGCCCCGGCCTTGGGGTCAGGCAGAGGCGGGCGGCGCCTGGGCACGGGATGATTCTGACAGAAAGGGGATCGGCTTCACCTCGACCGGGGTTCCGCTGAAGGCGGCGGTGCCGCACAGCGCGTCGAGGCGGAGATCGTCGGCGAGGTCGTTGAAACTCTCGCCGGCGTGGGCGCGCGCCACCTTCAAGCGCACACCCTCGCGGTCGTGGCCGAAGCCGTGGGGCAGGCACACCACACCCGCGCGGATTGTGTCCGTGACTTCGACGGGCACGCTCACCGCTCCGGCCCGCGAGGTCACCCGCACGACCTGGCCGTTCGCGAGGGCGCGGGCACGCGCGTCGTCAGGATGCATGAGGAGGGTGCAGCGATCAGCGCCCTTCATCAGGCGTTCCGCGTTGTGCATCCAGGAGTTGTTGCTGCGCAATTCTCGGCGGCCGATCAGGGTGAGGCACTCGCTCTTCCCCGGCGCCTCGGACATCCACGAGCGCAGGCGAACCAGGTCGTCGACGAACGCTTTCGGAACGAGGTCGATCCGCCGGTTCGCGGTGTAAAGCCGCCCGGGAAGGCAGGGCTCGAGCGCTCCGAGGTCGACTCCCGAGGCTTCGCGCCCCAAACGCGCCATCGACACGCCCCCTCCGAAGGGATTGAGCCCGGAGCCGTAGGGGCCGAAGCGAAGCAGCTTTGCCACCACGCCGCGCGGCCCGAGACGGCCCATCACACCGCGCGTCATCCTGGCGGCGAGTCCCTCACTTCCCCGCTTCCGAGCGAGGCCTTCGGTGAGGCCGAGCAGGATCTCCCAGTCGTGACGTTCGCCCGGGGCCTTCTCGAAGAGTGCGGGTGAGAACTTCACGGTGTTGCGCACGGCGAGGAGATGGAAGACGAGGTCGTAGTGGTCGCGGGTGAGGGGCGAGGCGGTCGGAAGAATGAGGTTCGCGAGCCGGCTCGTTTCATTGACGTAGGGGTCGATCGACACCATGAAGTCGAGGCCGCGCAGCGCGCCTTCGAGCCTTTGGCCGTTCGGCGACGACAGCACGGGATTCCCGCCCAGGGTCACGAGTCCCTTGATCTGGCCCTTGCCCGCGGTCTCGATCTCTTCGGCGAGGGTTGCAACCGGCCACTCGCCGCCAAAGTCGGGCGCGCCCCGCACCCGGCTCCGATACTTCGCGAAGCGGCCTTTGAGGCCGGCGCGCGCGGCAAGCGCCACCACATCGATCGCGGGCTTCGTGAACATGAAGCCGCCCGCGCGATCGAGGTTTCCGGTGATCACGTTGACTGCGTTCATCAGCCACGAAGCGAGGCCGCCGAACGACTGGGTGGAAATACCGACGCGCCCGTAGCACACCGCCGAGGGCGAGCGTGCGAACTCACGCGCCTCCTGACGGATGGCGTCGGCGCCGAGGCCCACTACAGGGGCGACACTCTCGGGGCTCCAGTCCTTCGCGATCGCGGCGAGCGCCTCCACTCCATCGGTGAAGCCGGCGAGGCGGCCTGGGCGCGTGAGCTTCTCCGCGAAGAGGGTGTGGATCAGAGCGAGCAGGAACAAGGCGTCGGTCTCGGGCCGGATGGCGAGGTAACGATCGGCGTAGGCCGCGGTCTCGGTCCGACGCGGATCGACGAGCACCACCTTGCCGCCGCGCGCGCGCAGGTCGACGAGGCGCTTGCGGATTCCCGGCGCGGTCATCAGTGAACCGTTCGAAGCGAGCGGGTTGGCGCCGAGGATCAAGAGGTGCTGGGTGCGGTCGACATCGGGCACGGGCATCAGCAGCTGGTGGCCGTACATGAGGAAGCCCGAGAGCATCTGGGGCAGCTGGTCCACCGAGGTCGCGGAGAAGTTTGCGTGCGACCCGAGCGTCCGCGCGAAGAGCTGGCCGAAGATGAGGGCGCCGTAGTTGTGCACCACCGGGTTGCCCTGGTACATGGCCACCGCGGAACGGCCGTGGGCTTTCTGAATCTCATGAAGGCGGGAGGCGGCTTCGTCGAAGGCGGTTTCCCAAGTGATCTCTTCGAAGTCCGAGCCGCGCCGCCGCAACGGACCCTTCAGCCAATCGGGGTCCAGGTGCAGGTCCTGAAGCGCCACCGCCTTGGGGCAGATGTGGCCGCG
The DNA here is from genome assembly GCA_964646485.1 of uncultured Acidobacteriota bacterium. GTDB lineage: Bacteria > Acidobacteriota > Vicinamibacteria > Fen-336 > JAGNNV01 > JAGNNV01. Next base: position 5,971 of record CAZYEA010000134.1, on the reverse strand, counting down.
GCTCAGCGGATCATCATCGTCGCCGCGGATCTTCTCGATGCGGCCATCGCGCGTCTCGATCACCACGCCGCACATGGCCTCACAGAGGTGGCAGGTGCGGTGATGGAGAGAAACGCTCATTCCGTCATTCTGACCCAAAAACCCGGGGCCGATTGGCCGGGGTTTGCCCGGCAGGGCCCGGGTTGTGGTCGAATCGCTCACGGAAGGAGCCAATGAAATCATGAAACCCTCGAGCCTTCGCCTTACCATCGCGGGAGTCCTGATCGCCTTCGGGGCGCTCGCCGCCACCGCCGACACCCTGGTGCTGCGCAGCGGGCGGTCGTTCACGGGCGAACTCATCTCCGTCCGCGACGGGCGCATGGAGTTCCGCACCGACCGCGGCCGCACCGAGACCTTCGATGTGGATGAGGTCGATCGCGTGGAGTTCAGCCAGCGCGGACGCGATCGCGAGGGCTACCGGGACGAGCGCGACAGCCGTCCGCCCGGCAACGAGCGGCCCTCGGGCCTGCGCGAACGCGAGGTCGACGTGCCCGGAGGGACCGCGTGGACCCGAACGAGCGTCGAATTGCGCGACGGACAGGAGGTCTGGTTCGACGCAAAGGGTGAAGTGCGGTGGGGCCCGGGGCGCAAGGACGGCCCGGGAGGCGAGAGCGGCTCGCCGCGGAATCCCGCCCGGCCCATACCGAGCCGGCCGGGGGCCTCGCTCATCGGCAAGATCGGCGAATCCGGGGACCCTTTCTTCATCGGCAACGACCGCGGGCCCATAAAGGTGCGCGGACGGGGGACCCTCTTCCTCGGCATCAACGACGACTACCTGCAGGACAACAGCGGCGCCTTCCGCGTGATCGTGTACTACTGATCGCGCGACGCGCCTGAACCAAGGGAAGAGGCCGGGCATGCCAGTCACCACTCAACAGAAGGACGAGATCCTGAGACTCGTCCGCGCCGGGAAAAAGGTGGAAGCGATCAAGCTCTTCCGCGAGATCACCCGGGTGGGCCTCACCGAGGCCCAGCAGGCGATCACCCTTCTGGAGGAGCGGGCGGGGATGAGCGGCGCCGGCTCGTCGGGCGGCTCGCCCGCCCACTCGATCGGGGCCCTGGCCGCGGCGGCCAAGGCCATCGATCCCAAGCAGGTCCAGCGGGCGGAGGAAGCGGCCATGGCCGCCCTTCGTGAAAACAACGTGATCGAGGCGATCAAGCGATATCGCCAGCACACGCGACTCGGGCTCAAGGAGGCGAAGGACGCGGTCGACGCCCTGAGCGTGGTGCATCGGTCGGGCGGGCGGATCAACGCGAAGCTCGCGAAGTCGCTGATCGAGAAGATGGCCACCGGTCACAAGGACGAAGCGCTCACCCTGATCATGAGCAACACCGGCTACGACGACACCGAAGCGCGCGCCCTGCTCAAGAACATCGCCAACATGCGGCCGAACGCCGCCTCCTGTGCGGGCGGGTGCTTGAGGGCGATCGTGCTGCTGGCTCTCCTCGGGGGCCTCGGCTGGTACGCCCTGACCCAGCTCGGACTGCTCTAGCCTCGCCTCGAGGTCGTGCTCAGCGGCACGACTTGATGTCCAGTCAGACGTCGAAGTCGTAGAGCCAGCGCAGGGAGCGAAGAGTCACGGAGAGAGGCGTCATCCGCACCGCGAAGTCACGCAAGGCTCGGACGACCGCGTTTTCGACCTGCCCGATCCTGCCGAAGCGGCGCGCCTCGCGCACCACGCGCGCGGTCCTTTGGAGACGGCGCCGCTCGTAGTCCTTGAAGGCTGTGGCAGGGTCTTCGGTCGCGGAGAGGCACAGATCGAGGACCACCGCGTCTTCGATGGCCTGACCTCCGCCCTGGCCGAGGTTCGGGGTCATCGGATGAGCAGCGTCGCCCAGAAGGGTCACCCGTCCGCGGCTCCATGTTCCGATCGGGTCGCGGTCGGCGATGTCGGTGCGCAGGATCGCGTCCTCGGGTGTCGCTTCGATGACCGCGCGGATGGGGTCATGCCAATTCGCGAAACGGGCAAGGAGATCGGCCTTCCCCGCATCCATAGCACCCGCGGCCGCGTTCGCGGTGGCGAACCAGTAGAGCCGCTCACCGTCGATGGCCACGAGGCCGAACCGCTCGCCCGCTCCCCAGCTCTCGTTCATCTCGCCCGCGGGCCAGAGCGAGCCGCGCGCGGTTACCCCGCGCCAGCTGGTGTAACCCGAATAACGCGGCTCGCCGTCGTTCACGATCTCGCGACGCACCACCGAGCGCAGGCCGTCCGCACCCACCAGGGCCTCGCCTTCGATGCGCTCGCCCGACTCCAGCTCGACAAAGACGCCGTTCGCGGTCTCGCCGCAGGCCCTGATGGCGGCCCCCAGGCGAATGGAAGCAGGGTCGACGAGATCGAGCAAAGCCGCGTGCAAAGAAGCGCGATGAAACCCGGCCACGGTGGCGCCGAAGTTCGAGTGGAAGGTTTTGGCCTCGATCGAGGAAAGCTGCCGGCCACGATGGTCGCGGATGGACATGCGCTGCATGCGGGCTCCGCGGGGCGCCACCGCCTCCTCGATGCCCCCGATGCGCAGGGCCTTCACCGCGTTCGGCTGGAGGACGATGCCCGCTCCGACCGGTGCGAAGGCAGGCGCGCGCTCGAACACCGAGGCCTCACGTCCGCGACGTCTCAGTAAGGCCGCGAGGGTAAGTCCCCCGATGCCGCCGCCGACGATCAGGACCGGCCGCGCGGGCGAGGAGGCCGCCGTCATTCCCCGAGATGCCCCGCGATCTCGGCCATGAACATGCGGAGGTCGTCGGGAAGGGCCCGGGCGGCGCGATGGATGGCCATCGGGTCGAGATCGTCGAAAGCGTGCACGAAGGCGTCGCGGAAGGTCGCGGCCTTCTCGAGGCGATCGGCGAGGGGATCCGAGATCCGGCCCGCATGGGCGAGGCGGGCGATGGCCTCGTCGTAGCTCGCGGGGGCCTGCAGGCCGAAGTGGATGCAGCCGAAGATGGCGAGGTCGAGAACGATCTGGACGGAGAAGAGGAGATGGAGCGACACCACGTCCATGGTGTCGGTGCCCCGGCGGAAGGTGACCGGATCAGCGGGCAGGCTCGCCTGCAGGCGGACGAGGTGACTCTCGAGGACGCGGGACCTCTCGGCCAGGAGGACAGGGTCGATCACCTTCATCTTGAAGGCGCCTCGGGAGAGGGGGCGTCGAGGCGGTCGTAGGCGGCGTTCAGCACGGGGGCGAGCTCACACCAGTGGTGGATGGTGCGTTCACGGAACTCTTCGAAGCTGTTGGGGGACCGCTCGAACACGAGGGCGCCTTCGCGGGCCGCCCTGAAGGCGGTGGTGGAGGAGCGTTTGAGGTCGGCCACCACCACGTTCTCGAGGTCGAGCACCGCGGCCGCGAGCGTGCGAAACGTACGCGCGTCGAAGCCCCGGTCGGCGAGGTACCCGATTTCGAAGTCGGCCTTACCGCCGGCATCGCCGCGCGAGGACGAGCCGAGGAAGACGAGAAGGCTCAAGGTGGGCTCGGCCGCGGCATAGGCTTTGAGGGCCCCGCGCACATCGCCCATCGGGGCCCGCCCCGGCCCGGTTCCCTGCCCGTCGCTCACTCAGGCCTGGAACATGGTCTTGACCACGAACCACACGTTCGCGGGCCGCTCGGCCAGGCGCCGCATGTACCAGGGGAACCAGTATTCGCCATAACTGATGAGCACGAAGACCTTGTACCCGGCTTCGATGAGGCGCTTCTGCTCCTCGCTCCTTATGCCGTAGAGCATGTGGAATTCGTACTTCGACCGGTCGAGGTGGGACGCGGCCTGGATGAGACGCTGGTGCAAAACGGAGTCGTGGGTGCCGAACACCACGCGCGCGCCCGCTCCCACCGCGTCGTCCTTCATAAGCCGAACGCCCAGGTTGTAGAAGTTCTCGTCCACGTCGCTCTTCTTCGGGAAGGCCACGGAGGCAGGCTCGAGATAGGCGCCCTTCACCAATCGGATGATGGGCTTCAGGGGCAGGAGCGATTCGAGGTCGGCCATGGTGCGATAGAGATAGGCCTGCAGGGCGAGACCGATGTTCGGGAATTTCGCCTTCGCGCGGCGGTAGATGTCGAGGGTGACATCCGTGTACTTCGAGCTTTCGATGTCGATCCACAAGACGTTGTTCGTCTTCAGGGCATCGGTGCAGAGCCGATCCATGTGGGAGTTGCACAGGTCGAGTCCGTTCGGCAGATCAAGGCCGAGCTGGGTGGGCTTCACCGAGATCTCGGCGCGGCGGCCCGAGCTTGCGAGGGTGCTGAAGACCTGGGAATAGTGGTCGGCCACTTCCTGGGCGGCCGCGGTGTCGAGGACGTTTTCACCGAGCCGGGTCAGAAGCACGCCCGCGCCGAGCTCGTTGAGACGGGTGGCTTCGCGGAGAGCATCGTCGACCTTCTCGCCGGGCATGAACTTCCGCACCGCGGCTTTGGCGAAGGCGTATTTGGGAAAGGACTCGCGGAGCGTCTTGTTCTCGGAAGCCCACAACAGCGCGGAACGCATCATGACGTTTCTTGACTCCTGAAATTACTTCTTTGAAGCACCCTGGGCGGCCACCGCCGCGGCCCGCGCCGCCACCGCCGCCGCGTCGCCCAGGTATCTGCGGCCCGTGGGACGAAGCGCCTGGTCGAGGTCGTAGACAAGGGGCACGCCCGTGGGAATGTTGAATTCGAGAATCTCGGCCTCGCTCATGCCGTCCAGGTGCATGACCAGGGCCCGCAGCGAATTGCCGTGGGCGGCCACGATCACCCGCTTCCCCGCTTTCACGCTTGGGGCAATCTGAGCGTTCCAGCACGGCATCATGCGCGCGATGGTGTCTTTGAGCGACTCTCCGGGCGGGATCTCCTCGGGCTTGAGAGACGCGTAGCGCGGATCCTTGTGGGCCGAGCGGTCGTCACTCGCGTCGAGGGGCGGAGGCGGGGTCGAGAAACTGCGGCGCCAGGTCTTCACCTGGGCCTCGCCATACTTCTTCGCGGTCTCTTCCTTGTTGAGTCCCTGCAGCGCGCCATAGTGGCGTTCGTTGAGGCGCCAGGTCTTCTCCACGGGAATCCAGGCGAGGTCCATCTCATCGAGGACGATGTTGAGGGTGCGGATCGCCCGCTTGAGCACCGAGGTGCAGGCGAGGTCGAAGACGAACCCTTCTTCGCGCAGGAGCCGGCCCGCCTCGTGGGCCTCCTTCTCCCCTTTCGCCGAGAGGTCGACGTCGGTCCACCCGGTGAAACGGTTCTGAAGGTTCCAGTCGCTTTCCCCGTGGCGGAGGAGGACGAGTTGCATACAGGCTGAAGGTTACCGCGAAGCGGGAAGCGGTTCGAACACCGCGGTGAAGTGGCGCAGGGCGGAGGGTGCTTTGGTGATGCGGAAACCGCGCAGGGCGTCCCTCATGGCGAAAACCCCGATCACCGCCTCGGCCACGTAATCGACGTGCGACTGGGTGTAGACGCGGCGCGGAATGGCGAGGCGGACGAGGTCCATGGGCGGCACCTTCTCCGTCCCGTCGTGCTGGAGACCGAACATCACCGTGCCGATCTCGACCCCGCGGATGCCCGCCTCCACGTAAAGCGCGTTGGCGAGGGCGATGCCCGGATACTGAAGAGGCGGAATGTGAGGCAGGAGGGCGCGTGCGTCGATGTAGACGGCGTGGCCGCCCGCGGGCCGGATCACGGGCACACCCGCCGCCACCATCCTCTCGTGCAGATATTCGGTGGAGCGGATGCGATAGCGCAGGTACGGCTCTTCGACCACTTCCTCGAGACCGCGGGCGACCGCCTCGAGGTCGTAGCCCGCGAGGCCGCCGTAGGTCGGAAAACCCTCGGTGAGGATCAGGAGATTGCGGCAGCGCTCGGCGAGCGCATCGTCGTTCAGGGCGAGGAACCCGCCGATGTTGGCGAGGCCGTCCTTCTTGGCCGACATGGTGCAGCCGTCGGCGAGCGAGAACATCTCCTGCGCGATCGCCTTCGGAGCGCGCTC
>CAZYEA010000133.1:0-12885 GCA_964646485.1 uncultured Acidobacteriota bacterium | reverse complement strand
CCACGGGCTTGCCGCCTCCATCGACAGGCTCCCAACGGTCCGAGCGCAGTTCGTGGCCGATGACGGCCCCGAGGAGGGCGCCTATGGGAATGGTGAAGCGGCCAACGTAGGCCCCGCCCACCAGCGCACCGAAGCCGAAAGTGCACTCATCGCAATTCCCCCGGGACGCGATGGTTCCGAACACGAGAACCGGTGCGGCGAGGCCGATCGCGCCGCCGATGAGCGCCCCGGTCCCCGTCTTCCTCCCTTGCGAGGTGGATCGGTAGATGCGTGCCACCGTCTTCGGGTCGATGGTGAAGGCCTGGTCGCCGGAGTCATTGGCCACGATCATTTCCCCCGCCTCGCTTGCCGTGAGCGTTCCCACCACCCTCCGGCCGGACTCGATCTCGACTCTCACCCGGCTACCCAGCGGAAGGTCGAGGGCCTGCTCGCGCTCCTGGGCGAGCGCACATACGGGCACCACGAAGGCCAGAAGTGCGGCGGCGGGGGTGTACTTCGGTCTCATGCTTCCTCCTTGCGGAATCCTGGAGGAGCATGAGCTCTCGGGCGCCTTGCCGTCCCTAAAGAACCCTTAAATGGATCCAAAAGAGATCCAAAGAAGAAGACCTCAGGCGGGTTCCAGTTCCAGTGTGTTCCGGAGGACGCCGATGTTCTCGATGTCGACCTCTACCACGTCGCCGGGCTTCATGAAGATCTGAGGTTTGCGCGCGAACCCCACTCCCGAAGGTGTGCCGGTGGCGATGAGGTCGCCCGGAGCGAGCGTGGTGAATGAAGAGATGTAGGCGATGAGCTCGGGGATCCGGAAGATGAGCTGGGCAGTGTTCCCGTCCTGCATCACCGTGCCGTTGAGGCGGGTCTTGATCGAGAGCGCGTGAGGGTCGGGGATCTCGTCCTTGGTGACCATCCAGGGACCGAGCGGTCCGGTTCGGGGGAAGTTCTTGCCGGGGGTGAACTGGGAAGTGTGGCGCTGAAAATCGCGGATGGAGATGTCGTTGAAGCACGTGTAGCCGGCCACATGATCGAGGGCGCTCGCCACGTCGATGTTGCGGCCGCCGCGGCCGATCACCACCGTGAGTTCACATTCATAGTCGACGGCGGTTGAAGCGCGCGGAACCCAGGCGGGCTTCTCGTGAGCCGCCAGGGTGTCGGTGAAGCGGAGAAAGATGGTCGGGTACTGAGTTTCCGCCCGTCCCATCTCCTTCTGATGGTCGGCGTAGTTGACCCCCACGCAGAAGATCTTTCCCGGGTTGGGGATGACCGGGAGGAATTCGGCCACCTGAAGGGGCATCCAGTCGCGTCCAGTGCCGATGAAGGTGGCGAGGCCGGAGAGGCCGCCGCCCGCGATCAGGCTCTTGAGGTCAGGGAAGCGAGCCCCGAACTTCGGCCCTAGATCCACGAGCCGATCGCCGTCGACCCCGCCGTAGGTCGCTCTTCCATCCTTGATGAAGGACGCCAGTTTCATCGCGCATCTCCCCTTTTGTAGGCCCCTGCGGGCTGCTTCGGGGAGGATCCTAGCGCGACCTACGGCGCTCGTTCGAGCTACTGCAGACGCATGCTCACCCCGAAGGTCGCTCCGAAACGCTCGTTCTCGCTTCCCGAGAACTGGCCGGTATGGCTGAGGCCGAACTGGCCCGAGAGGGTCCTTTGGTACGCCGCCTCGGCGAAGGCCTCGACATTCCCGTAAAGGCGCGCGCGTAGTCCAAGAGGCGCCGAGACAAAGGCGACGTTCGACGCGGGTCCGTAGGCGAGGCTGTTGACCGGGCTCACCCCGGCTCCTCCCGGATTCTGCCCGGGTCCGCCAAACGTCGGGTTGGTTCCGGTGTTCACCGATCCGTAGTAGATGCCGGCGCCCGCGTATGCGTAAACGCGATGGCCGAACCCGAACGAACGCAGCACGGTGGAGCCGACCGACGGCCGGAAGCCGGTCTGCTGGGAGTAGGTGGCGGCGAGGGTGGGCCGCAGAGTCCAGTTCTCCTTGAACGTCCAGCCGACGCTCACTCCGTTGTCGAGGCCGCGGCCCATGTTGAGAGCCACTCCGCGATCCTGTGCCCCGGCCAGAGAAGGAAGGGCGAGAAGGGGAAGAGCCAGAAGAAACTTGCGCATGGGAGCCTCCGAGGCGAGAGCAAAATGTCGAGTTTCTGGAGTACGTCTTGGTCGACGCGGTGCTAGCAAAAAGCGAGCCCGGGCTCAGCGCGTCGGATCTGCGTGGATCGCCCCCGTTCCCGGACGCTCTCGTCATCAGTTGGCGACGGCCCTTCGACCCCGCGCTTAAGATTTCCCTCAGGCCATGCGAAGGGACCCGTCCGGTGATACGCCCGCTGCCGTTTCCTGCGCGGCGTGGCGTTCCTGGAGAACCTTGACCGCGTCCTGGAATGAAAGCCCCCGCGATCGCAGCAGCACGATCAGGTGATAGATGAGGTCGGCCGCCTCGCCCAGAAGGGCCTCCTCATCCTCGGCGACCGCGGCGAGGGCGGTCTCGACCCCCTCCTCGCCCACCTTTTGGGCGATACCCTTCGTTCCTGATTCGAAGAGGTTGGCGGTATAGCTGCCGGGCGGGCGATCGAGCTCGCGCTCCCGGATCAGGGTATCGAGATCCGCGAGGAAATTCCCCGGGGCCTGGGCGAAGCAGCTTGGCCGCCCGAGGTGACACGTCGGGCCATTGGGCCGCGCCGTGACCAGGAGGGTGTCGCGGTCGCAGTCGCGGTCGAAGCGCACGAATACCAGGGCGTTGCCGCTCGTCTCTCCCTTGGTCCAAAGCCGCTCCTTGCTGCGGCTCCAGAAGGTGACCTGGCCGGTGTCGAGGGTCGCCTGAATGGCGTCCCGATTCATGTAGCCGAGCATCAGCACCCGGCCATTGTGCTCGTCCTGCACCACCGCGGGCAGGAGCCCCCCCTGCTTCTCCCAATCCAGGGCTTCGATCTCTTCAGGCGACATCTCGTACCTCGATGCGCTCTTCGCGCAGGCGTTTCTTCAAAGTGGGAATGGGGAGGATGCCGGTGTGGAAGACGCTCGCGGCGAGCGCCGCGTCGACATCCGCCTCCTTGAAGACCGCCACGAAGTCTTCCGCCCGCCCCGCTCCGCCCGAGGCCACGAGGGGGACGTGGGCGACCGCGCGCGCGGCCTTCAATTGGTCGAGATCGTACCCCGTGCGGGCTCCATCCGAACCCATGCAGTTGAGAACGATCTCGCCGGCTCCGAGTTTCTGGACTTCGACGATCCAGTCGAGGGTTCTCCTTTGCAGGGCCCGGGTGTTATCGGGGTCGCCCGAGTACTGCCGCACCCGCCACTCGCCGTCCGGGTCGAGGAGGGAATCGATGCCGACGACCACGCACTGCACGCCGAACGCAGCCGCGAGTTCACCCACGAGAGTCGGGCGTTCGAGCGCGGGGGAGTTGACCGAGATCTTGTCCGCCCCCGACCACAGCACCGCGCGCGCTTCGTCCACCGAACGGATGCCGCCCGCCACACAGAAGGGAATGTCGATGAGCCGCGCCACGCGCTCGACCCAGGCGCGGTCCACGAGTCGAGCCTGCGGGCTTGCGGTGATGTCGTAGAAGACGAGCTCGTCGGCGCCCTCGTCGCGATAGCGCAGAGCCAGGTCCTCGATGCTTCCCATGACCACGTGATCCTTGAAGCGGACGCCTTTCACCACCTCTCCGTCGCGCACGTCCAGGCACGGAATGATCCTCCGGCTCAGCATGCGAGCGCGTCCTTCAAGGAGAAGCGGTGCTCCAGGAGCGCGCGCCCGAGGATGGCGGCGCGGGCCCCGGCCTCCCGGGCTCCCCGGACGTCGTCGAGGTCTCGCACCCCGCCCGAGGCCTGGATGTCGACCTGCGGGAATCGGGCGGCGAGGGACCGATATAGATCGAGGTTGAAGCCGGACAACGTCCCGTCCCGGGAAATGTCGGTGCACAGGGCATGCCTCAGGCCGTCCGCGGCCAGGCGGGCAACCAGATCCTCGAGTGTCCCGGTGGTGACCTCGGTCCACCCCTTCACGGGAAGAAGCCACTGGCCCCGCTCGTCCTGACGAGTGTCCAGAGCGATCGTGATCCGGTCCGCGCCGAAGGTCTTCAGCCACCTCGCTACCCGCTCCGGTTCGCGCACGGCCAGGGTACCGACCACCACGCGCGCGGCCCCCGCGGCGAGCAACTCTTCGACCTCGGTCTCCGCCCGGACCCCGCCCCCGGTCTGGACCATGAGGGTCGTCCGCTCCCGGATCTCCCGCACCAGGGGTGTGAGCGTGTATCGCCCGCGCCGCGCCGCGTCGAGGTCCACGAGGTGCAGCCACGACGCTCCCTCGGCCGCATAGCGCGCGATCGTGTCGATCGGCGATCCGCGGTAGAGGGTCTGCCGATCGTAGTCGCCCTGGTTCAGACGGACTACCGCGCCGTCGCGCACGTCGATCGCGGGGATGACGGTGAAAGTCACGAGATGGAGAGGAAGTTCTGGAGAAGGCGCGCGCCCGCGGCACTCGACCGTTCGGGATGGAACTGCGCCCCCATCACCAGGCCGCGCACCGCGATCGCGGTGAAGGGCTTCCCGTGAGTGGTCGTGGCTCGTGTGTCCGAAGAGGGCGGCGCCGCATAGCTGTGCACGAAGTAGACGGAGGCGCCGTCGAGGCCGTCCGTCAGCGGATCGGTGCGGTCCTCGCCGAGCGAAAGCCGGTTCCAGCCCATATGGGGAACGCGGACTCCCGTTTCCGGCGTGAGCAGGCCAACCACACCTGGAAGGAGGCCGAGACAGGTCGTGTCGCTCTCTTCGGATCTCTCATAGAGAAGTTGCATGCCCACGCAGATCCCCAGGAGCGGCTGAGTGATCCGGGGAATGATCTGATCGAGACCGTTCGCGCGCAGCTTCGCCATGCAGGTCGAGGCCGCACCCACCCCGGGCAGCACGACGTGGGTGGCGTTCCTGATGAGACCGGGGTCCGAGGTGGTGGGAGCCTCTACGCCGAGCCGGGCGAAGGCCGCCTGCACCGACCCCAGATTGGCGCCTCCGGAGTCGAGCAGAACCAACCGCGGCGTCACAGGACGCCCTTGGTGCTTGGCAGTTCGGCCCCCTCGAGGCGGATGGCCTGGCGCAGGGCCCGCGCCACCGACTTGAAGCAGGCCTCGATCATGTGATGAGTGTTCTCGCCCCGGACTTCGAGGTGCAGGTTGAGCCCCGCGGTCTCGCACAGCGACCGGAAGAAATGGGGCACGAGCTCGCTCGGGAGGCCGCCCACCTGCTCGCGAGGGAAGGTTCCTTCGAAGACGAAGTAGGGACGTCCCGAGAAATCGAGAACGGCCTGCGCCCTGGTCTCGTCCATGGGAAGAGTGAACCCGTAGCGGGAGAGGCCGCGCTTGTCCCCGAGGGCCTGCTTGAGCGCCGCGCCGATGGCGAGGGCGGTGTCCTCGATGGTGTGGTGCTCGTCGACGTGGAGATCGCCCGCGCACGTCACTGCGAGCGCGAAACCGCCGTGCTTGCCGAGCTGTTCGAGCATGTGATCGAAGAAGCCGAGGCCGGTTGTCACCAACGGGTCGGCGCTCCGATCGAGATCGAGAGAGACCCGGACTCTGGTTTCCTTCGTGGTCCGTTCGACGAGCGCGGTTCGAGGCGCGTCGACCAGGGCGTGGGCGATTCCCGCCCACGTGTAGTCCTTCGGCCCGAGGCGGAAGCCGCGCACTCCGAGGTTCCTCGCGAACTGCATGTCGGTTTCCCGGTCGCCCACCATGGCGCTCCCGTCGAGGTCGATGGTGCGGTCCTTCAGGTAGTGCATGACCAGGCCGATTCCCGGCTTGCGCGTCTGCTTGTTCTCTTCCGGCATGCTCTCGTCGATGAGGACTTCCCGGAAACGGATGCCCTGGGAGCCGAGGATCTGGAGCAGAAGTTGGTGAGGTCCCTCGAAGGAGTGACGCGGAAAGGCCGCGGTGCCGAGGCCGTTCTGGTTGGTGACCATCACGAACTCGAAGCCTTTGTCGCGCAGGCGGAGGAGGGCGGTGATGACGCCGGGTACGAGCCTGAACTTCTCGTACGAATCGATCTGTTCGTCCTCGGGCTCTTCGAGGAGAACGCCGTCGCGGTCGATGAACAGGATCCGGGTCATGACGCGCCGCCCCCCCGAAGCGCATCGATCATGGCCTGGTTCTCCTCGGGAGCGCCCACCGAGATCCGCAGCGCGTCGCCGAGCTGGGGCATCGCGCGCATATCGCGCACCACCACGCCTGCGGCCAGGAGACGGGCGAGTGCTGCGTCCGCATCCGCGAACCGCACGAGGAGGAAGTTGCCCTGCGAGGGATAGATCCGGGTCAGGCCGGGGACGCCGCCCAATTTCTTGACCAGGGAGTCCCGCTCACGGATGGTCAGGGCGATGCGTTTCCCCGCCTCGGCTCGCGCCTCGTCGGAGAGCGCGTCCTTGGCGAGGCTCGCGGAGGGAGCGGCCACCGAATAGGGCGCCGCCACGCTGCGCAGGACCCCCACCACCTCCGGGTCGGCGAGCACCGCGCCAATGCGCGCGCCCGCCATGGCGTAGGCCTTTGACAAGGTGCGGAGGAGCACGAGGTGAGGAAACTCGTCGAGCAGAGGGCGGGCGCTGCCCTGGGAGGAAAACTCCACATAGGCCTCGTCGATGACGAGGACGGCCTTGCCCCCGACCGAGCGCGCGAGCCGCCGGATGTCCTTGATCGACAGGGCCTGGCCGGTGGGATTGGCGGGCGAACACAGGAAGATGACCCGCACGTCGCCATGAGCGACCATGTCCTCGACCGCGGTGAGATCGAGGGAGAAGCCGTCGCGGTCATCGTCGACGAGCGGGACTTCCACCAGGGGAGCGTTCTGGACGCGCGCGCAGACCGCGTACATCCCGAAGCAGGGAGGGGCGATGAGCACGCCATCGATTCCCGCCCGGCAAAACGCGCGCACCAGCAGGTCGATGCCTTCATCGCTTCCCCGCGTCACGAGCAGGCGCTCGGCGGGAATCCCGTACAGCTCCGCCATGCGGGCGCGGAGGGCTTTCGGCTGCGGCTCGGGATAGCGATTGAGGCCGAGTCCCGTATCGGCGGACGACATCCACGGACTCTCATTCGCGTTGAGCCAGATGTGGCCGCTCGCCTTTTCGCGGCGCGCGGAGGCGTAGCCCGCGAAGGCGCGCAGGTCGGGACGGACGAGATCGAGGACGGATCTCACGCCGATGCCTCCTGCCTTCGGACCACGGCCTGGGCATGGGCCTCGAGGCCCTCGGCGCGCGCGAGAGTCACGGCACAAGGGCCGATGGCGCCGAGGCCCTCCCGGCTCACCGACTGCACGCTGATCGAGGTCTCGAAGCTCGAGACGCTGACGCCGCTGTAGCCGCGGGCCGCGCCGCTCGTGGGCAGGACGTGATTGGTGCCGGAGCAGTAGTCGCCAAGGGTCTCGGGCGCGTAGTCGCCGAGGAAGACCGACCCGGCCGCGCGCACGCCCTCGAGGAGGCGCTCCGGCTCCCGCACCGCGAGGATGAGATGCTCCGGCGCGTAGTCGTTGCTGATCCGAAGTGCGGTCTCGAGATCCTCCACGATCACCACGCGCGCGTGGGCCAGGGCCCCTCGTGCGATGTCCGCGCGGGGGAGCAGGTCCAATTGCTCGCCGAGGCTCGAGACCACCTTTGCGGCGAGGCTCGCTTCGGTGGCGAGGAGAATGACCTGGGAGTCGGGTCCGTGCTCGGCCTGGGCCAGGAGGTCGGCGGCCACGAAGGCGGGAGAGGCGCCCGCATCGGCGATGACCAGGACTTCCGACGGTCCGGCGGGCATGTCGATCGCGGGACCGCCCGGCATCATCGCGACCTGCTGCTTGGCGCTCGTGACGTAGGCGTTTCCCGGCCCGAACAGCTTAAAGCACGCGGGGATCGAGGCGGTCCCAAACGCCATGGCCGCGATCGCCTGCGCGCCCCCGACCTTGAAGACCCGTTGGACGCCGCACAACGAGGCGGCCACGAGTACGGCCGGGTCGGCCCTGCCGTCGCCACGCGGAGGCGTGCACAGGACCACTTCCTCGCAAAGGGCGAGCCGGGCGGGAACGCCCAGCATGAGGGCGGTGGAGGGAAGGGGAGCGGAACCCGCCGGCACATAGAGGCCGACGCGGCGGATTCCACGGAGCACCCGGCCGCACGAAACCCCGGGTGCGGTGTCGATTCGGAACTCCTTCGCCCTTCCCGCTTCGTGCCAGGCGATGAGGCGCGCGCGCGCCTCCTCCATCGCCGCCCGAACCTCCGCGGGGACGAGCCCGGCCGCCTCGGCGAACTCCGCTTCGCCGACCTCGAGCGAGCTGAGCCGAACCCCGTCGAATCGCTCGGTGAGATCGAGAACCGCCGCGTCGCCCTCGACCCGCACGCGCTCGATCAGGGCCCGAACCGCGGCCTCGAGTTCACTTCGGCCCTCCGCATGCGGCCGGCGCAGGAGGCCTCGTCGCGCCGGCGCGTCGAGGGCGCTCCAGGATACCGGCCGGACCATCGATTCGATCGCGGGGCTCGAGCTCATGAGCGCGCGCGACCCTTCTCCCGCGATCGGCCCAGGACACGGTCGGCGGCGAGGCGGTAACCGCCCGCCCCGAAGCTCAGGGATCGGGCGATCCGGCCGATGGTGGTGACGCTCACGCCGGTGCGGTCGTGGATCTCACGATACGGGGTGGCCTGGATGAGGAGCGGCACCACCCGCCATCGGTCCGAGATGGCCTCGAGTTCGGCCGGGGTGCACAAGTCATCCAGGAAGGCCTTCATCTCGCCGGGCGTGCGCATAGCCAGCAGAGCGTCGAGCAGGGGCCGAAGAAGGGCGGAGCGATCGCGCGCGGGCGCCCCTTTGTGTCCGGAGGCGTCGGGATCGCGGTGCTTCATCGCTGTCCTAGTGTAATAGCGCGCTATTACAAGGTCAAGGCCGGGAGTCGGCGCGGGGAGGACGCCCGGAGGCCCGGCGGTCGCGCGGCCTTACCCCCGTCGGGTGAAGGAGCGGGCCTTCGCGTTGAGGTGCTGTTCGATGCCGCCGCACACCACGTGACACAACTCGAAGACCGAAGGGTCCGCGATGCGGACGAGGACCGAGGTCTTCTCCTGGCGCCGCGAGACGATCCCGCCCTCGATCAGCAGCCGCAGGTGCTTGCTGACGTTCGGCTGCGAGGTGCCGATGTCCTCCGCGAGCTGGGACACCGAGGTTTCGCCGGCCTGCAGGCGGTTCAGGATCTGCAGACGCAGGGGCTCCGACAGCAGGCGGAACCGTCCGGCCACGAGAGTGAGCCCTTCGGGCGTGAGATGCTCTAAGTTGGAAGTCACGGTAATTTCGATACGTGACTATATGCGACACGGGTTATATTGAGAAAGCCATGACCTGCACCCTCCCCTCGAGCGGAGCCGAATCCCAAGAGCCACTGCCGCAGCCGACCTTCGAGTTCAAGCAGTACTACATGGGCTGTCTCGCCCAGGCCTCGTACCTCCTCGGTTCAGACGGGGAAGCGGCCATCGTCGATCCGCGGCGCGACGTCGACATCTACATCGAGGAAGCGAAGGGGCTCGGCCTCGCCATTCGATACGTGATCGAGACTCACCTGCACGCCGACTTCGTGAGCGGTCACCGCGAACTGGCGGAACGAACGGGAGCCACGATCCTGATCGGCCACCGCGCCCAGGCCACGTTCCCTCATCAACCGGTCAGGGATGGAGAGGTTTACCGGGTTGGCGGACTGGCCCTCAAGGTCCTCGAGACCCCGGGCCACACCCCGGAGAGCATCTCGATCGTGGTCACCGACACGAAGGCGTCCCCAAAGCCCCAGCTCGTCCTCACCGGCGACACTCTCTTCATCGGCGATGTGGGCCGCCCCGATCTGCTCGGCAGCAAGGGTCTCACCGCCGAGCACATGGCCGGACTTCTCTACGACTCCCTGCGCACCCGGCTGCTTCCGCTGCCCGATGACGTTCTTGTGTATCCGGCTCACGGCGCGGGGTCGCTGTGCGGCAAGAATCTTTCGAAGGACACGGTTTCCACCATGGGCCGGCAGCGCCAGACCAACGTGGCCCTCCGTCCCATGGATCGCGAGGCTTTCATCCGCTTTCTCACCCGGCAAGCACCCGAGATCCCCAGGTATTTCCCGATGGACGTGGAGATCAACCGTCGGGGCGCGCCGAGCCTCGAGCCCGGGATGAAGCCCAGGCCCCTCGAGCCCGCCGAGTTCAAGAGGCTGAGAGACGAGGGCGCCGTGGTCCTCGACGTCCGATCGTCCGACGACTACGTGCGGGGCGCGGTACCTCAGTCGCTCAACGTCGGGCTGGGCGGACAGTTCGCCTCCTGGGCGGGAACCCTGATCGACCCCGGCCGCGACATCCTCATCGTGGCGGGTGACGAGGCCGGCGCCGCCGAGGCGCGCACCCGCCTGGCCCGGGTTGGTCTGGAGAGGGTCGTGGGCTGGCTGGCCTCGGGCGTTTTGGGCTGGCGTCGCGATGGCTTCCCGCTCGATGTCACCGAACAGGTGAGCGTGGCCGAGCTCCAGAAGGTTCTAGCGAGCGCTCCTCCCGGCGGCCCCCGACCGTTCCAGGTCGTGGACGTCCGCCGCGACAGCGAATGGGAGGGCGGGCATATCGAGGGCGCCATCCACGCGCCCCTCCACGTTCTCGAGGACCACGCCGCGTACCTCGATCCAGAGCTCAGGACCTACCTTCTCTGCGGCGCCGGGTACCGTTCGGTCATGGCCGCCGAGATCCTCCGCGAGCTGGGACTCCGGCACGTGGTCGACGTGAAGGGTGGAATGACGGAGTGGAAGACCAAGGGGCTTCCGACCACCCCCGCGGAATGAGTCCCAGGACCCTCGGCACGGCCCTCCTCGCCGCTGCCGTTTTCTTTTTCGCCGCACCGTTCGCCGCGTCCCAGGGTCAACCGCCGGGCGCGGCTCCTTCCCCGACCTCGATGCTTGTGGCCCGGTATGTCGAGCGATACTTCGAGATGTATCCGACCCGGGCCACCGAAGCCGGACGACACGACTTCGATTCGGTGATCGAGGACTTCTCCCCGGCGAGGATCGAGGCCTGGCTCGCGTTCAACCGGGAGACCAGGGCCGCGCTCCTGGCCGCGGCGAAGGGCGCCTCTTTCGACGACCGCCTGGACGAAGGTGTGGTCCGGGCTCAGATCGACCGCGAGGTACTCGACCTCGAGGTGCAAAGACGGCGCGACCGCGATCCGCTCTTCTGGACGGCCCCGCTCTCGAACGCCACCGTCTTCCTGCTCGTCCGCGACGACCTCCCGAGGGACCGGGCCCTCCAGGCGGCCCGGCAGCGGGTGAGCGTCATCCCCTCGCTCGCCCGCGCGGCCCGGGAGGCTTTCGAGATGGCGGATCCGAGGACGGTGGCTCCCGAACACGCGCGTCTTGCCGCCGCCCAGGCCTCCTCACTCGCAGGCTTCTACGCCGAGGGCTTTGCCGAGGCCTTTCCCCGGGACGAGCGAGAGGTCGTGCGCCGCGAAGCGGAGTTCGCGTCGCTCGCACTTCGCGATCTCGGCCTGGCTCTCGAGACGGTAGCCAGAGCCGCCACCGGTCGCGCCCAACTCGGCGCCCGCTATGCCGAGGTCTTCCGGGCGGGCACGGGGCTCTCCGAGTCGCCGGCCTCCGTCCTGCTGCGGGCCGAGCGCGCCCTGGTGGCGAAGAAGCGGGAGGTCGCTCAGTATGCGCGCTCCGTGTTCGCCGAGGTGAGCGGGGACCGGGGCGCTCCGCCTGCGCGCGACGCGGATGTGATCCGACGGGTCTTCGCGGCGATCGGCGACGATCGCGATCCCGACCTCGACACCTACATCGCGGGCTGGAAGAGGAACACCGTGGATGTCGAACGGTTCGTGCGCGGCAACCGGGTGATGACGCTCAAGGACCCCCTGACCCTGAAGATCGACGTCTCACCCTCCTACTTCACCGGCCAGAGTGTCGGAGGCGTGTACCCGGCGGGACCGTGGTCGCCCGAGGCGAGCACGATCCTCTTCCTTCCCGTCCCTCGCGCCGGCGCCTCCCCTGAAGAGGAGGAAGCCTTCTATCGGGACTTCAATCGGGGCTTCAACCGCATGATCGTGGCCCATGAACTGATCCCCGGGCATTACACCCAGTTGAAGTTCGCCGCCCACCATCCCCGCAAGGTGCGCGCTCTCTTCGCGGACCCGGTGTACGTGGAAGGGTGGGGCACCTTCTGCGAGCGCCTGCTCCTCGATCGCGGCTTCGGGAATTCGCGGGCTCGGCTCGCCCATCTCAAGAAGCAGCTCGAGAACATCGCCCGGGTCATCGTCGACATCCGCGTTCACACCAAAGGGATGACCGAGCCGCAGGTGCGGGAGTTCGTGACTGGCGAGGCTTTCCAGGGGGAGCAGCTCGCGCGGAACATGTGGATGCGCACGCTCACCACCGCGCCCCAGATCACCTCCTACTTCCTCGGCTACGACCAGGTGCAAAGACTCTACGAAGACGTGCGCCGGGCCCGCGGCTCGGCCTTCGTTCTCCGCCGGTTCATGGACGGGATGATGGAGCTTGGACCCGTCCCGGTGAGTGAATATCGCAAGCGCCTGTTGCCGGCCCGAAAGCCGTAGCCCGAAACGGCGCTACTTCGAGACCAGCTTCTCGATCCGTTGCATGCGGGCGAGGACCTCGCCGTACAGCTTGTCCACCTTCTCGTGGAGCTGGGCGATTTCGAGTTCCGCCTTGAGGTTGACGTCGTACTCGATGTCGCCCCGGATCTTGTCCTTCGCGACCTGCCGACTCTGCGACAGCAGCACGAACACGGACAGCACGATCGCCTCGAGCGACACGGTCATGGTGAGCAGGCCGTAGGGGAAGGGATAGAACACGGTGAGGGCCTGGACCCACGGTATATCTATGGTCTGGGCCCAGTGGGTGTTGAGGAGGATCCAGAAGAAGAACCAG
>CAZYEA010000132.1:0-13157 GCA_964646485.1 uncultured Acidobacteriota bacterium | reverse complement strand
CCTCGCCGGATCGCCGGGCGTGTTCCCCCTCCGTCTCCGGGCCGGCCTCACCACATTTTCGAGGAAGAGAGAAGAACAAGAACGCATGAACTCGACATTTCGAGCCCTTGGCTGGATCGCGGTCGCGCTGCTCGGAGCGGGCGCGCTCTCGGGCATCGCCTTTTCGCGAGGCGAACCCATCACCGGGACCTGGTTCGTGGTGGCGGCGGCCTGCACCTACATGCTCGCGTATCGCTTCTACTCCGCCTTCATCGCCGCGAAGATCATGGCCCTCGACGACACCCGCGCCACGCCCGCGGAGGTGAGAGAGGACGGCCGCGACTACGTCCCCACCAACAAGTGGGTCCTCCTCGGCCACCATTTCGCGGCCATCGCCGGCCCCGGACCCCTCGTGGGCCCGACCCTGGCTGCTCAGTTCGGTTACTTGCCCGGCACGCTGTGGATCATCATCGGCGGCTGCCTCGCCGGCTGCGTGCAGGACTTCGTCATCCTCTTCTGTTCGATGCGGCGGGGCGGAAAGACCCTGGGCCAGATGGCCAAGGAGGAGGTGGGGACTCGGGGCGGGTTCATCGCCCTCGTCGCCGTCCTCATCATCATGATCATCCTCCTCTCCGTGGTGGCCCTGGTGGTGGTGAAAGCCCTCGCGGAGTCACCCTGGGGGACGTACACCCTGGCCATGACCATTCCCGTGGCTCTCTTCATGGGCGTGTACCTGCGCTTCCTGCGTCCCGGCAAGGTGATGGAGGCGACTGCCATCGGCCTCGTGCTCACCGGGTTCTCCGTGATCTCAGGACAGTGGGTCGCCCACTCCGCGACCTGGGCCCCCGTCTTCACCCTGGCGCCCGCGACGCTCGCCGCCTGCGTGATCCTCTATGGCTTCGCCGCCTCGGCGCTGCCGGTCTGGCTCCTTCTCGCCCCGCGCGACTACCTCTCTGCCTTCGTGAAAGTGGGCGCGATCTTCGCCATGGCCGTCGGCATCCTGATGGTCCGGCCGGAGATCCACATGCCGCCCCTGACCAGCTTCGTCGACGGGAATGGTCCGGTGTTCGCGGGGAAGATCTTCCCCTTCTGTTTCATCACCATCGCCTGCGGCGCCATCTCCGGGTTTCACGCCCTCATCGCCTCCGGCACGTCGCCGAAGATGATCCAGCGCGAGTCGCATGCGCGTCTGATCGGCTACGGCTCGATGCTGATGGAGTCGTTCGTGGGAATCATGGCCATGGTCGCGGCCTGCGCCCTGCAGCCGGGCGTCTACTTCGCAATCAACTCCCCCGCGGGCGTCATCGGTTCCACCTCGGTCGAGGCCGCGGCGAAGATTTCGTCGTGGGGCTATCCCCTCGAGGCCTCCACCATGGACGCGCTCGCGAAGTCGGTTGGAGAGACGACGCTCCTCAACCGCACCGGCGGCGCGCCCTCCCTCGCGGTCGGCATGGCCCAGATCTTCGCGAGCACTCTCGGCGGCGACGAACTCCTCGGCATCTGGTACCACTTCGCCATCATGTTCGAGGCTTTGTTCATATTGACCGTCCTCGACGCGGGCACGCGGGTGGGCCGATTCATGGTTCAGGAACTGCTGGGGCACGTCTACGCCCCCCTCGGGGCCACGGGCTCTTACGGAAGCATCCTCTTCGCGAGCTTCCTGACCTGCGGGAGCTGGGGCTACTTCCTCTGGCAGGGCGTGATCGACCCTCTGGGCGGGATCAACTCTTTGTGGCCGCTGTTCGGAATCGCCAACCAGCTCCTCGCTTCGTGCGCGCTGGTCGTGGCGACCACGATCCTCCTCAAGATGGGCAAGAAGCGCTACGCCTGGGTGACCCTCCTTCCCATGCTCTGGCTCATCACCGTCACCATGACCGCGAGCTATCAGAAGATCTTCGATGAAAGCCCCAAGCTCGGGTTCCTCGCGAATGCCCATGCCCTGGAGGCCCAGATCGCGAGCGGCGCGGTGGCCGCAGACGCGGTAACGAGAACCCAGCACATCATCTTCAACAACTACCTCAACGTCGGGGTGACCTCGCTGCTCGTCGGCCTCATCCTGTTCCTCATCATCGAGGCGCTCTCGGTCTGGATCCGCCTGCTGTCGGGGTCGAAGACCGTCGCCCTGAACGAAGCGCCCTACGTGGCCACGCAATGGCCGGCGGAGGGACGGGTTTGAGCGCCCTGGTCGTGGCCGCGGCCGGCCGAGCCCGCAGGGCCTGGGACTATCTCCGCGCGGTCATGGGCGATCAGGCCTACGAGCGGTACCTCGAAGTGGCGAGGCGCCGGGGCATAAGACCCCTCTCCGCCGAAGACTTCTACCTCGACTCCCTGAAGCGGCGCTATTCGACGATCAGCCGCTGCTGCTGAGAGACGAGGCTCACAAGGCCGCGAGGGTAAGCGCTGACAGGGGCCTCCACTCGCGGTAGAGTCACGGCCAACAGTCATGCGGTTCGCTATTGAGGGCCTGATCGAGAACGTCGGCACCGCCGATATCTTTCTCTTCCTCGGCCAGACCCAGCGCACGTCGGTGGTCGCCTTCGAGCGCCCCGACCAGGAGACGCGCGTGTTCTTCGTGGACGGCCAGCCCGTCTCCTGCGTCTCCACCAAAGTGCAGCTCCAGATCGAAGCGCGACTCGCCGCGGGTGGGGGCCTGAAGCTGCGCGACGTCGAACTCGCCCTCGGACGCCAGAAGGCGGGCGCCAACCGGCTGCCCCAGGCCCTCATCGCCGAGCTCATGGCCACCGAGTCGTCGATGGAGAAGGACTTGAAAGCCCTGTCTCTCGAGGCCCTCCGCGACGTGGCCACATGGACCACGGGAAGCTTCACCGTCTACGACGGGGTGATCCCCCCGCCCTGGACCTTCCCCATCACCCCGGACTTCCCCGCCCTGCTGGTCGAAGCCCTCCGCGGCCAGTGTCAGAAGGAGGTCCTGCAGAAGGAGTTCGTCTCGCGCAAGGGGATCTTGAAGGCGCGCGCGGTCTCGCGAAGCTCTTCGGCTCTCAACGAAGCCGAGCGCACCGTCCTCGCCCTGGTGAACGGGGAGCGGACGATCGAGGATCTGGTGAAGCGTTCGGGCCTCGACGAGCTTTCGGCCCTGAGCGCGATGCACGTCCTGTGCGCCCTACACCTCACCGACCTCCTGCCTGCCCAGCGCACGGGAAAGCCGGAGCGCTCAGCACCTCCCGCCTCGCCCGCGCCCCCGCCCCCAGCCCCCTCGTCTCCGGCGGATGCGGGGGGCCCAACCAATAAGTTCCTGGCCCAACAGATCGAGGCCCAGCGCGCGGCCGCGGCTCCGGCCGAAGCAACTCCCAAGGTGCCTGAGCCCGCGGTGAGCACGGGAGAGTCCACGGCCAAGCTGCACGCCCTGCCGCCCATCGTCCAGAAGTCCCGCCTGCTGCGGATCACGAGCGAAGACCGCACCGAGGACGTGCCCCTCACCGCCTCCACCTTCGCGATCGGCCGGCATCCAAGAAACGACCTCGTCCTCAAGGATCCCCGCATCTCGAGCTTCCACTGCCGGGTGGAGGTCGAGGGCGACAAGTACGTGATCCTCGATCTCAAGAGCCGCAACGGCACGCTCCTCAACTCCGCCCGCATCGACCGGGCCATCCTGAAGCACAACGACATGATCCAGCTCGGCAGCACCAAGGTGAGTTACATCGAGAACTAGCCGGGCCGAAGCCGGCCGATCTACACTCCACGCTCCCCATGACCGAGATCCGACCGTTCCGGGCCCTGCGGTACCCCTCCGCTCTGGGCCGGCTTGAAAACCTCCTGGCGCCTCCTTATGACGTGATCTCCGAGGAGTATCGGCAGACGCTGCTGCGCCGGCACCCCAAAAACGTGGTTCGAGCGATCCTCAAGGATCGTTCAGACGGCGAGCACGGCTACGAGCGCATCGGCGAGACCTTCGCGAAATGGCGTGCCGAGGGCACGCTCGCCCAGGACCCTGAGCCCGCGATCTACCTCCTCGAGCAGCGTTTCTCCTGGGAGGGCCGCGCCTACCTGCGGCCCGGGATCCTCGCGAGGTTCAAAGTCGAACCCGAAGGATCGTCCCTCATCCGCCCGCATGAGAAGACCCGCGGCCCGGCGAAGGAGGACCGCTTCTCCGTCCTCAAAGCGACGACGGCGAACTTCTCCCCGATCTTCCTGTTCTTCGAGGACCAGGGCGCCTTCGCCGCTGCCGCCGCGCGCGCGAAGGAACGCCACCAGGTCCTGGCCGAATACACCGACGACGACGGCGTGGGTCACACCCTGTGGGCGGTCACGAGCGCCGAAGATGTGAAGGCCCTTACCGCCTCCGCGGGAGGGCCGCCTTCCTACATCGCGGACGGGCATCACCGTTACGCGACCGCCCAGCGCTACCTTCGCGAAACAGGCCCCGAAGGCGCCACCACCTACGGATACTTCTGTCCCAACAGCGACGGGTTGCTCGTGCTGCCCTACCACCGCATCCTCTTCGGGGCGCCGAGCGCGCTCGAAACCATGTCCAGGCTCGACGGCAAATACCTGCTGAACGCGGTGAACGGCCCGGAGGCCGCGGCGCGCGAAGTGGCGAACTCCACCCTGCCCTTCGCCTTCGCGATCTGCTGGCCGGACGGAAAAGCCATCGTTTGCGAGTCCGCGCCGGGGGTGGAGGACGAACTTCCGAAGGATGCGCCGAAGTGCCTGACCGACCTCGACACCTACTTCCTTCACCACGTGGGCTTTCGCCATCTCGGTCTTGCCGATCCGAAAGTGGAGTTCGTGCATTCTCTCGAGGACGCGCGGGCGGAGCTGTCGCGCCACGAGGGCGCGGCCGCCATCCTGATGAGGGCGACTCCCCTGCGGCACATCGCCGCCGTCGCCGATGCCAGGGAGTCGATGCCGCCCAAGAGCACCTTCTTCCATCCGAAGATCCCCTCGGGGCTCCTGATCCATCCCCTCGAAGGGTGAGGCGACCGCGAGGCGATGAGCGAATCCATCACGAACGGGGTCAAAGTGCAGGTGAGCTCGCGCTTTCTCGAGGAGCGGAGCAACCCGCAGACCAACAAGTTCATCTTCGCCTACACCGTCACCATCACGAACACCGAGTCGATGCCGGTCCAGCTCCTGTCGAGGAAATGGATCATCAAGGACGCGGACGGCGACGTCGAGACGGTGGAGGGCCCGGGTGTGGTGGGCGAGCAGCCGGTGCTGCAACCGGGCCAGTCGTTCGAGTACACGAGCTTCTGTCCGCTCGAGACGCCTTTCGGGACCATGGAAGGCCACTACAACATGCTGGCCGCTGACGGCTCGCGCTTCCAGGCGATCATCGCCCCGTTCGGTCTCGCCACCCCCGGCCCGCTGAACTGACGCCGCGGCCAGGGGGGCGGGCGCGGCGCGTCGAAGGGGCCCCTAGAAGACCACGAGCGTCTTGAGCGCTCCCGGTGCGGGATGGATGAGAGTCTGCGGCAAGTCGGCGAGCCTCTTTCGGTCCTCGATGAACTCCGAGGGCTGAAAGGCCTTTGAAGCGATGAGCGCGAAGGCCTCCCGGAAGGCCGCGGGCGTGTGATGGAAACTCCCGATGATCCGGGTTTCGTCGTAATGAACGCGGGTCAGGTCGACCTCTACCCTGGTTCCGGTCGGACACCCGGCGAACAGATTGACCACACCGCCGCGCGCGACCGAGTGAAGGGCGAGGGCCGCGGTTTCGGCCACCCCCGCGGCCTCGAAAACGACGTCGAACTTGTGATCCTCGACCCCCTCGATGACGAGTCCCGAGGCGGTGTGCGCGATGGAAGTGATCTCGTGGGCGCCATGCGCCCGCGCGAGCAATCGAGACTCGATCCTCCGCGCGGCCGCGGTCACTCGCGCTCCCTTGAGACCACACAGGCGGACGAGCATGAGCCCGATCGATCCAGCGCCGATGACGAGGACGCGATCGCCCTCGCGAACCCCGGCGTCGCGGACGCCCTTCAGGCAGCAGGCCAGGGGCTCGGTCATCGCCGCATCCTCGGGCGCCGTCTCCCCGAGGAGAAGCACGTTCTTCTCCACCACCTTCGCGGGCACGCGATATTCGTCCGCGAACGTGCCGTTCCAGAACAAGAGGTGCTCGCACAGGTTCTCGCGGCCGCGCAGGCACGGGCGGCAGGTTCCGCACGGCGCCGAGTTCGCGGCCACCACAAGGTCGCCGACCTTGAAGGCGGTGACGCCCGTTCCGACGGCGGCGACCTCGCCCGCCGCCTCGTGGCCGAACACGCAGGGAGGGATCAGCATCTTCGCGTGATAGCCCCGCTTCACCACCTTGCGGTCGGTGCCGCAAGTCAGGGCGGCGAGAGTCCGAACCACGATCTCGCCCGGCTCCGGCGCGGGGGCCGGAACCTCCTCGAAGCGGACGTCTCCCGGGCCGTAGAGGACCGCGGCCTTCATCCAAGCCTCATGTCGATGGCGATCTTGAGGGTGGTCGCGGCGGGACGGCGAAAGAGATCGATCGCTTCGTTCACGCGGGTAATGGGGAAGAAGTCCGTGAGCAGGGGCTCGAGCTTCACGCCCTCACCGAAGACCAGGTCCGCGGCCTCGGCCTGGACGTCGACCGACGCGCTATAGACGCTCACGATCTGTTTCTCGGCCGCGGCCAGGAGCCCAAGATCCACCTCGCAGGTCTCTCCTCGAGAGGTGGCGGAGAAAGGAACGATGCGGCCCCCCGGTCGGGTGGCCTCGACCGCCGCGTCGAAGGCGCGCTGGCCGGTGGCGGCAAGCAGCGACACGTCCGCGCCGCGGCCTTCCGTCTCCGAGCGAACCCACTCCTCCACGCCGCCCCTGGTGGCGTCGAAAGTCAGAGCGCCCAGGGAGCGGGCGAGATCGAGGCGCAGCGGGGACAGGTCGGAGACGAGCACTCGCGCCCCCCGCACCCTCGCAAGCTGCATCAGCATGGAACCGATCGGCCCCTGCCCCACCACGAACACGCTCTCCCCCGCCTTCACCTTCGCCTGGTCGATGGCCTTGAGGCAGGTGTTGACGGGCTCGACCAGGCACGCCACTTCCGACTTCACCCGGGCCGGAATGGGGATCGTCCCGCGCTCCGCGATGTGCGGCGCCGCCTTCAGATACTCGGCGAAGCCGCCACCTGACGGATCGAAGCCCGCGGTGGTGCCGTTTTGTTTGTACACCGCGCATTGCGCGTAGAGCCTTCGCTCGCAATAGAAGCAGGCGAGACAGGGGATGTGATGATGCACCACGACCCGGTCGCCCTCTTTGAACCGGGTGTGGCCGGACCCAACCCCCGCCACCACCCCCGCGATCTCATGGCCGAAAACGCGGGGAGGCTTGACCAATGCCTTGTCGATCTTCTTGACGTCGGTGCCGCAGACTCCGCAGACCTCCACGCGGACCAGGATCTCGCCCTCCCCCGGCTCGGGCCGCGGGATCTCTTCGACCTCGAGCCGCGGGCTCCCTCGGTAGACGGCGGCGCGCATCAGGCTCATCGGTGGGTGCCCGATCTTAGATGGGCCAGGACCAGAAGCGGCAGAGAGGGTCTTCCGCCTTCGGGCCGCTGCTAAACTTGAGCGCTTATGGCAACGGTCGAAGGCGTCGATACGGGGCGTTCCGGGCCCCTGGTGATCGCGGCCGACGAGATCGCGCCGGGGTCGCGCCTGCAGCCCGCCGAGCTTCGCGCCCTGCACCGGGCCCTCCTGGTTCCGCGCATCGTGGAGGAGAAAGCCCTCGTGCTCCTTCGTCAGGGCCGCCTCTCGAAGTGGTTCTCGGGCATCGGCCAGGAGGCGATCGCGGTGGGTGTCACCGCCGCCCTGCGCTCGAACGACTGGATCCTGCCCATGCACCGGAACCTGGGCGTTTTCACCACCCGTTCGGTGGACATGCTTCGCCTCTTCCGGCAGCTCTTCGGCCGAAGCGGCGGCTTCACCGAAGGCCGCGACCGCACCTTCCACTTCGGCCTGCCCGAGAAGTCGCTGGTCGGGATGATCTCCCACCTCGGGGCCATGCTCCCGGTGGCCTGCGGCCTCGGGCTCGCGAGCCAGCTCAAGAAGACCGAGCGGGTCGCCGCCACCTTCACGGGAGACGGTTCGACCAGCGAGGGCGACTTCCACGAGGCCTTGAATCTCGCCGCGGTGTGGGCCCTGCCCGTGATCTTCGTGATCGAGAACAATCAGTACGGCCTGTCCACCCCGACAAGCGAGCAGTACGCCTGCAAGAAACTCTCCGATCGGGCGAAAGGCTACGGCATGCCCGGCGAGACCGTCGACGGCAACGACATCCTCGCCGTCTACGACGCGGTGTCGATCGCCGCGAACCGCGCGCGGGCCGGACTCGGCCCCACTCTCCTCGAGTTCGAGACTTTCCGGATGCGCGGCCATGAGGAAGCCTCCGGGACCGCGTACGTTCCTCCCCACCTGTTCGAAGAGTGGGCCAGGAAGGATCCCCTCGCCCGGTTCGAGACCCTCCTCAAGGAGAAGGGTGTCATCAGCTCGTTCGAGATCGACACTCTGCGCGACACCATCAAGGCGGAGGTGGACGTCCTGGCCGACGAGGCCCTGAAAACCCCCGAGCCCACCTCCACTCGCGCCCGGGAGATCGCCTCGGTGTATGCCCAAAGTCCCGAAGCGATTCCGCCCGCGCCGGGAGCCTCCGCCCGCGAAATCCGCTACATCGACGCGCTCAGCGAGGCCCTGCAGATCGGAATGCGACGCGATCCCCGCATCGTACTCATGGGCCAGGACATTGCCGAATATGGCGGCGCCTTCAAGGTGACGAAGGGGTTCGTCGAAGAGTTCTCCAAGGCGCGGGTCCGCAACACGCCGATCATCGAATCGGGGGTCCTGGGCGCCGCCCTCGGGCTCGCTCTCGATGGCCTTCGGCCCGTGGTCGAGATGCAGTTCGGCGACTTCATCTCCTGCGGCTTCAACCAGATCGTCAACAATCTCGCGAAGACTCACTATCGCTGGCGCGCGAACGTGCCCACGGTCATTCGCGCCCCTTCGGGCGGAGGCACCGGAGCCGGGCCTTTCCATTCGCAGAACGTCGAGGCCTGGTTCACCCATGTGGCCGGCCTGCGCGTCCTCGCCCCCGCGACCCCGGAGGATGCCAAGGGCCTCCTCCTCGCCTCTCTCGCCGAACCGAATCCCGTGCTCTTCCTGGAGCACAAGTTGCTCTACCGCTCGCTCAAGGGCCGGGTGCCCGAGGGCTACTACACGACGCCGATCGGCAAGGCGCGGGTGGCGCTTCCGGGCCACGACCTCACCATCGTGGCCTACGGTGTCGCGGTTCACTGGGCCATGGACGCGGCGCGCGAGCTTTCGAAGGACGGGGTCGAGGTCGAAGTCATCGACCTGCGCAGCCTCCTGCCCTGGGACAAGGAGACCGTGCTCGAGTCGGTGCGGCGCACCGCCCGCGTGCTGGTCCTGCACGAGGCGCCGCTCACCGGCGGCTTCGGGGCTGAAGTCGCGGCCACGATCGCCCAGGAGGCATTCAACGACCTCGACGCGCCGGTGACCCGCCTCGGCGGGTGCGACACTCCGATTCCCTTCGCGGAAGCGCTCGAGGAAATGCTGTCGCCAAGGCCCGATCTCGTTCCCGCCCTGAAAAGACTCCTGGAGTACTGAACCGACCCATGCCCATCCCCCAAAGACGGCGATGGCTGCGGAATATCGCGGGCCTCTTCATCGGTCTCGTCATTCTCCTGGGCCTCGCCTTCAACGTCCTCCTGCGCGGGTCCCTGCCTGTTCTCGAAGGGGAGGTGGCACTTCCCGGCCTTCGGGGCGGGGTGAGAGTCGAGCGGGACAAAGACGGTGTAGCCACGGTTCGGGGCGCCGATCGCGTGGACGTGGCTCGGGCCACGGGCTTCCTGCACGGCCAGGAACGCTTCTTCCAGATGGACCTGATGCGCCGGCGCGCCGCGGGCGAGCTCTCGGAACTGATCGGCTCGGCCACGGCCGAGCTCGATGCGGACGTGCGGGTGCACCGGTTCCGCACTGTCGCCGCGAAGGTGGTGACCCGTTTCGATCCCGGCGAGAAGGCGCTCATGGACGCATATGTCGCGGGCGTCAACGCGGGGCTCGAGGCGTTGCGGGTGCGGCCTTACGAGTATCTCCTCCTCGGCGCCGATCCCAGGCCCTGGAAAGCCGAGGACTCCGTGCTGTGCGTGCTTTCGATGTTCCTCACCCTGCACGAAGCGCACGGCGAGCGCGAGAGCACGCTCGCGGTCATGCGTGACGCCCTGCCTCCGGCGATGTTCGACTTCCTCGCCCCGCGCGGCACCGCTGAATGGGACGCGCCCATCGTGGGCGAGCCCCTCCAGATTTCCGCGATCCCGGGGCCCGAGGTCTTCGACACCCGGACCGCGCCCCCGGCCAAGGTGGCGGCTCACTTTCCATCGCCCGATCGGTTCCTCCCCGAGGACAACCTGCCCTTCGTGGGCAGCAACAACTGGGCGGTGGACGCCGCGCACTCCGCCACCTCAAGCGCCATGGTGGCGGACGACATGCACCTCGAAATCGCGGTACCGAACATCTGGTACCGGATGCGCCTCGTGTTCAAGGACTCGAAGGGCGCCGAGAGGACGGTGACCGGTGTGGCCCTCCCCGGCACCGCGGGGATCGTGGCCGGCAGCAATGGCCGGATCGCCTGGGGCTTCACCAACACTCAGGCCGACTGGAACGACCTCGTCCTCATCGAAGCAGGGGCGAGGCCCAACACGTACCTGACCCCGGACGGGCCAAAAGAGTTCGAGCGGGTCACCGAGATCATCCACGTCAAGGGGGCGCCCGATCGTCCGCTCGAGATCCTGAACACCATCTGGGGCCCGGTGATCGACCGTGACCACAACGGTCAGTTCCGCGCCTATCAGTGGACCGCGCACGACCCCGAAGCGGTCAACCTGAAGCTCCTCGACCTCGAGAATGCCGACACCATCGAAGACGCGATCGAAGTGGCCCACCAGGCAGGAGCCCCCCCTCAAAACGCCATGATCGCCGATCGCACCGGCCGCATCGCCTGGACGGTGGCCGGACGCATCCCGAGACGCGTCGGCTTCGAGGGGAGGCTGCCGGTGACCCGCACCGATGCCGCGCGCCGCTGGGACGGCTACGTGCCGAGCGCCGAGGTGCCGAAGGTGGTGGACCCGGAAGCGGGACGGCTGTGGACCGCGAACGCCCGGGTGGTCTCGGGACCGATGCTCGCGATCCTGGGCGAGGGGAACTATCCGCTCGGAGCCCGGGCGAAACAGATCCGTGACGACCTCTTCGCGAAGGAGAAGTTCTCGGCGAGCGACCTCATGGACATCCAGCTCGACAATCGGGCGGTGTTTCTCGAGCGCTGGCAGAAGCTCGCCCTCTCCGTGCTCGACGAGGCCACGCTCGCGAAGGACCCGCGCCTCAGGGAAGCGAGAGGCTTCGTCGAGAACTGGGGCGGCCGGGCCGCGGTCGACTCGGTGGGCTACCGGATCGTGAAAGCGTTCCGGCTCGCGGTCTCCGACCGGACTTTCGCCCCCCTCATCGCCCCCGCCCAGAAGCTGAGCCCGAAATTCCGGTACAGCCGGGTGTGGCAGAGCGAGGGGCCGCTCTGGGCCCTCGTATCGACCGGGCCCGCCCACCTTCTCGATCCGAGGTACGCGGACTGGAAGGCTCTCCTCCGCGAGGCCATGGAGGCGGTGGTCACGGCCCTCACCCGCGACGGCCGGAAGCTCTCCGAACGGACCTGGGGCGAGTTCAACACCGCCCGCATCCAGCATCCCCTGTCTCGCGCGGTGCCGTCGCTCGCGCGTTTCCTCGACATGAAGAAGGATCCCCTTCCCGGCGACGATCACATGCCGCGGGTGCATTCGCCCACCAACGGCGCCTCGGAGCGGTTCGTGGTCTCGCCCGGCCGGGAGGAGGAGGGGTACTTCCACATGCCCACCGGACAAAGCTCACACCCCCTCTCCCCCTACTTCGGGGCGGGACACGAGGCCTGGGTCAAGGGCGAGAAGACGCCGTTCCTTCCCGGGCCCGTCCGCTACACCCTCGTGCTGAAATAGGCGGGGGGGGCTTAAGGCCGCTAGAATCGGCAAAATCCGCAAGAAACGCAGCAGGCGTTCGGGAGAGGCGCCGGGGCACGCCCCCTCCGAGCGAAACGTCTTAGACCCGAAACCCGCAAGACCAGTCCCTCCATGGCTTCCACTGCCGACTCCTCCGCGGCCCACAACACCGGGGCGCTGAGCCGTCTCCTGCTCGCGAGCCCGCCCTCGAAAGAGCCGGACGTCGGCCCGGAGACGCTTCTCTCCGCGGTCCTCGACGCGGCCGCCGACGGCATTATCGTCATCGGCTCCGGGGCCAAGATCCTCACCTATAACGACCGTTTCGTCGAGATCTGGGACATGCCCCGCCCCGTGCTGATGACCCGGGACGAGCGCCAGGTGCTGGCCGTCCTGGTGAAACATCTCTCCGACCCTGCCGACTTCGTGAATCACGTCGACACCATGATGGCGGACGACGACGCGCGCGCCCAGGGTGTCTGTCGCCTGCTCGACGGCCGCATCATCGAGCACGAAACCCGGCCGGTCTCGGTCATGGAGCGGACCATCGGGCGGGTCTGGACTTTCCGGGACATCACCGCGCGGGTCCGGGCTTTCGAGATGCTTCACGAGAGCGAAGAGCGCTTCCGCATCTTCGCCGACAACGCCGCCTACGGCATTGTCATGCATCAGGACGGCGATGTGGTCTACGCCAATGACGCGGCCGCCCGCCAGCTCGGCTACGCGGCGCCGGAGCTGATCGGCCTTCCCGTCCTCGACCTCGTCCCCGAGGAAGACGGCCCGCAGATGCGCGAGCGCGCGGCTCAGCGCCTGCTCGCCCACGGCACCTCCCCCACCCGCTATGAGGCGCGAGTCCGCCGCAAGGACGGTCAGATCCGCCTGGTCGAGCTCGGGGTCAGCACCATCAAGCTCCGGGACAAGACCGCCATCGTGTTGACCCTCGTGGATATGACGGAGCGGCGGCGGGCCGAGGCGGAGGCCCTTCATCTCGCCTCCCACGATCCGCTCACCGACCTGCCCAACCGGACCTTCTTCAGAAGCGCCACCGACGCGGCCATTCATGAGGCGAAGGTCAGCGGTTCCGACCTGAGCGTGATCCTGATCGGCCTAGATCGGTTCAAGTCGGCGAACTTCCTGGGCCATCGTTTGGGCGATCTGGTCCTGCAGGAAGCGGGTCAGCGCCTGTTCTCCC
>CAZYEA010000131.1:10709-13188 GCA_964646485.1 uncultured Acidobacteriota bacterium | reverse complement strand
ACGAGGGTCACGCACAGGATGACCATGGCGAAGGGCAGCGCGAAGTAGACGACCAGGAAGCGCATGCCGTCGCCGTAGCCCTGCCCCGTGGTGCCCACGAACGTGATGGCGGAGATCTGGGTGGCCATGACGGACAGGCCCACCGCCCACCACGGCATCTCCCGTCCGGCCAGGAAGAAATCGTCGAGCTTCCGGTTGTTGCGGCCGACCCAGTACCCGAAGGCCACGATCCCGACCAGGTAAATGATCAGGACGGTCCAGTCAAAAGTCGACATGCGTGGGACTTGGGACCAGGGCCTAGTAGGGGAATCGCGAGAAAACGTACACGAGCGTCATAGCGATCAGGTTGACCGCGATCACGCAGAGGTAGATCCTCCGCCACGTCCCGAAGATGGGGACGTGCCCGGCGTCCGAGTTCGCTTCCTCCTGGCTGGGCATGGGTCGATGTTACCTGCGGCGTCCTGCAAACCCTGTGGACAACCGACGCCCCCTTTCCTCTACAATCCGCGAAGCAACCAACCATGGTCACCGGCTTCAACACCGACGTCAAGTACAAGGGCGTCACCTACCACGTCCAGACCGAGGACAAGGGGCCGACCACGCCCATGGTCCTGACCCTCATCTACAAGGGCGGGGAGATCCTCGGGGCCAAGCGCTTCCACTACAAGGATGTTCCCGAGGCCCAGGACGACAAGGGTCTCGCGAAGCTGATGGAAGACATCCACGCCGCGACCATGAACGAGGTGAAACAGGGTCGCTACGCTCCCCAGGACGACAAGACGGTGATCGAGGACCTCTCTTTGGATCAGCTCGTGCTCGCCTACCTCGCCTCGCGCGCGGCCTCGGCCCCTGCGCGCTGAGAGCTGGTCGGCCCTGCGGGGTCAAAACGCGATGAACCTCTTGTCCAACCCCCTGCGCATCACCGTGAACGGGGCGGTCTCCGAGTGTCCCCAGGGACTCACCGTCGAGCAGCTGCTCGCCCATCTCCAGCTGCCCGCGCACCGAGTCGCGGTGGAGCGGAACCGCGAGATCGTGGCCCGGGGGACGCGCGACCGCGTTTCCGTGCGGGAGGGCGACGTCTTCGAGATCGTGACCTTCGTGGGCGGCGGCTAGGCCTCGGCCTCTCTCACCCGGGCTAAGATTCTCTTCCGGCCGTTGCCCTTCAGAAGGAGGACCCCTCATGCCGTACTTCGAACTCGATCCGTTGCTCAACAAAATGCTCGACTTCGCTCCCGGGATCTCCGACTTGAACCTCTCCGTGGGTCGGCCGCCGCAGGTCGAACTCGACGGCCAGCTCAAGGGCGTCGACTACATGGGAATCGACAAGCTCTCTCCTTACCAGACCGAGCAGATCGCCATGAGGCTCATCGCCGGCAAGCGAGACGTGGCCGAGAAGCTGGTGAAGACGGGCTCCACCGACCTGTCCTATTCGCTCTCCGGCCGCACCCGTTTCCGCGTCAACGTCTTCGCCCAGCGCGGCACGTACTGCGTGGTCATGCGCGTCATCCCGAGCAAGATCCCGACCATCGAACAGCTCGGCATTCCTCCGGTGCTCGGGGACATCTCTCACGAGCGGAACGGCATCGTGCTCGTGACCGGGCCTACGGGCTCGGGCAAATCGACCACCCTCGCCGCCATCATCAACAAGATGAACCTCGAGAAGTCGATGCACATCATCACCATCGAGGACCCGATCGAGTACCTGCATCCGCACCACAAGTCGACCATCAACCAGCGCGAGGTGGGCATGGACACCCAGACCTTCGCGCTCGCTCTGCGCGCCGCCCTGCGCCAGGCCCCCAAGGTCATCCTGGTCGGCGAAATGCGCGACGTGGAAACCATCTCGATTGCGCTCGAAGCCTCGGAAACCGGCCACCTCGTGCTCTCGACCCTGCACACCATCGACGCGGCGAAGACCATCGAGCGCATCGTCGGCGTCTTCCCGCGGTCCGACGAGCGCCAGGTTCGAACCCGCTTCTCCGCGGCCTTCCGTTGGGTGGTATCCCAGCGCCTGGTGCCGAAGATCGGCGGCGGCCGCATCGGCGTCTGCGAGATTCTTCGCTCCACCTCGCGTACGCGCGAATATGTCCTCGAGGGCGAGCGCGACGGCAAGAGCCTTCATGACGCCATGGAAGACGGCCAGCTCGACGGCATGCAGACCTTCGACAACGAGCTGTATCGCCTGATCAACGAAGGCATTGTCGATCGCGAGCTGGCTCTGTCCTACGCCACCAACCGCACGAACCTCCAGCTGAAACTCGACACCCAGGGCGTGGGCGGCGACAAGGCCGAGGCCGAAGCGAAGGCGCAGAAGGGCACCAGGTCGACGATCGCGACCAAGGCCGCTCCTCCGGCCGCCAAGAAGCCCGCCCCCGCTCCGCCCAAGACGGACATGGACGATCTCCTGGAAAGGTAACGTAGATGCAAGCGACCTGCTCCTCCTGTCAAAACGTCGTCACCGTCGACGAAAGCAACCCCA
>CAZYEA010000131.1:0-10699 GCA_964646485.1 uncultured Acidobacteriota bacterium | reverse complement strand
CAAGTGCCCCAAGTGCCAGACCCCGGTCCGCTTCCCAGGCCGGGGTGCCGCCAAGAGCGCCAAGCCCGCCGAGGCGCCCAAGCCGGCCCCTGCCCCTGCTCCCGCCCCGGCTCCCACGGCCGCGCCCCTGAAGCCGACCGCACTTCCCGGAGAGCGCGCCCTCGTAGCCCTCGACGATGCCCGCACCGCAGGCGAACTCGCCAAGTCCCTGGCCCGGTTGGGCTACGAAGTCGACATCGTGGCCGATGTGGACGGCGTGCGCATGCTCGATACCGCGGGGCACGTGATCGTCGCCATGGCCCGGACGGTGGCGGAGAGCGGGGCTTTCACCTGCTATCAGCGTCTCTTCCTGCTGAACTCCGACCTGCGCCGCGGGTTCTTCCTCATCCTCGTCGGCGACGAGTACACCACCGGCGATGGGGTGCAGGCCTTCGTGGTCCACGGAGACCTGGTGCTGGCTTCGGCGGATGCGGGTAACTGCGAAGCGGTGGTTCGCGAGCGGCTCATCGAACGCGGCCGGCTGTTCCGCGTGTTCGTCGAAACGAAGCGGAAGCACGAAGCGGCCACGGTCTAGGGCTCTTCACGAGGGCCCGCGCCCTTCAGCATTCGCGGCCGCGGTTCTCGACCGAACGGGTCAGTTCTTCGCCGCCGGCGCGTACACGCGCAGGGCGTAATCGCGCGCCATTCTCCGGGCCGAGAACCGCGGCGCGATGGTGGCGATCGAGGCCTTCATCATGCGCGTCCACTCGGGCGAGGCGCCGGGGACCCGGGTTCCGAAGAAGTAGGGAATCACCCGGGATTCGAGCTCCCGGTAAAGAGCCTGGGCGTCCAACAGGTCCTGCTGTTCCTCGACCTTTATCTGCGACAGGGTGGCGGCGAGGGCAGGGTCCTCGGGGGAGTCTCCATTCACCGACGGAGCGACCGTGGCCTCGCCTCCGTCGATCAGGAAGCCGTTCTCACCGTCGAACCCTTCCGCCCACCAGCCGTCGGCGATCGAAAGATTGAGCGCGCCGTTGATCGCGGCCTTCTGTCCCGAGGTGCCCGAAGCCTCGAGGGGCTTCCTGGGGGTGTTGAGCCAGACGTCGACGCCCTGCACCAGCATGCGGGCCATGTCGATGTCGTAGTCCTCGAGGAAGACGACTTTTCCCGCGAGCTCGCTGCGGGAGAGCACGGCGAGCTGCCGGATGTACTCCTGTCCGGCGCGGTCGGCGGGGTGCGCCTTGCCTGCGAAGATGAGCTGCACCGGCCGCTGCGGGTCGAGGAGCAGGGCCTTGGCGCGGTCCATGTCCTGGAGGAGCAGGACCGCCCGCTTGTAGGTCGCGAAGCGGCGGGCGAAGCCAATGGTGAGGGCGGCGGGATCGAGGAGGGTCTCGAGGCGCCGCAGGTCGGAAGGCCCGGAGCCCTCGCGCGCGGACTGCTTGCGCACCCGCTCGCGCACGTAGCGGATGAGCCGTTCCTTCTGCGCGCGCCGCGCCGCCACCAGGTCCTCGTCGCTCGCCGTCCGCAGTCTGGCCCAGGCAGGCGGATCGAGGAGGAGCGACCCCCAGTCGGCCTGCAGCTCCTTCTTCAGGAAGGCGCGTATCTCCGGGCCGATCCAGGTCTCGGTGTGGACTCCGTTCGTGACCGCGAAGATCGGAGAGGCGCTCTCCTCGTTGAAGAGGTGCTTCCACATATCCGAGGAAACCCGGCCGTGCAGCTCGCTCACCCCGTTGGTGCTGCGGGCGAGACGAATGGAGAGAGTGGTGAGGTTGAACATCCCGTCCTGGGCGCCCATGGCCAGCACCTTGTCGGCGGGCACTCCGGTGTCGCGCGACCAGGGTTCGAGATGCTGGGTGACGAGTTCGACCGAGAACACCTCGTTGCCCGCGGGCACCGGAGTGTGGGTGGTGAAGACGGTGTTCTTGCGGACGGAAAGGCAGGCGTCGTGAAAGTCCTCGCCGCGCATCACGCGCTCGCGCACCCGCTCGAGGGTGAGCATGGCCACATGGCCCTCATTC
This sequence comes from uncultured Acidobacteriota bacterium, assembly GCA_964646485.1. Classification (GTDB taxonomy): domain Bacteria; phylum Acidobacteriota; class Vicinamibacteria; order Fen-336; family JAGNNV01; genus JAGNNV01. Next base: position 8,702 of record CAZYEA010000131.1, on the reverse strand, counting down.
ATGTGCCAGACCGCGGGCTGGATGCCCAGGGCGCGTATGGCGCGCACCCCGCCCACCCCGAGGACGATCTCCTGGGCGAGACGCATTTCGCGGCCGCGGACGTAGAGGAGGCCCGTGATCGCCCGGTCCGAGGGTTCGTTCAAGGGGATGTCGGTGTCCAGGAAGAAGACGTGAACCCCGCCCACCCTCGCCACCCAGACGAGGGCGTGGACCACGCGGCCGGGCAGGTCGATAGGCACGGTCAAGGGACCGCCGCCTTGAGCCTGCACGGGACGGACCGGCAGGCGCGCGAAGTCGTAGTCGGGATAGATGTGCTGCTGGAAGCCGTCGACGTCCACGGTCTGGCGGAAGTAACCCGACCGGTAGAGCAGTCCGACCCCGAAGAGGGGAAGGCCCAGGTCGGAGGCAGCCTTGCAGTGGTCGCCCGCGAGCACGCCCAGGCCGCCCGAATACATCCCGAGCGATTCGTGCAGTCCGAACTCCATGGAGAAATAGGCCACCGGGCCGGGAATCAGGTCGGGCTGGTCGTCCATGAACCTTCGCGCGCTACGGCTTGCGTCGAGAGCTTCGATGGCCTGGGTGTAGGCCTCGAGGAACTCATGGTCCTTGAGCAGGCCCACCCATTTGTGAGGGTCCACGTTGATGAGGAGCTCGACCGGGTTGTGATACCGCCGCCAGTGCTCGGGGTCGATCCAGGCGAAGAGGTGGGAGGCCTTCGGGTTGAAGCTCCACCACAGATCGTAGGCGAGGTCGCGCAGGCGTTCGACTTCCGGAGGAAGGTCGATGTCCGCGATCTGCAGGGTCGGGACGTTCAGGCTCACGCGACCGAGGTGCCCGCGAGGAATGTCCTGAGCGCCTGCTCGCCCCGACTCACCGTCTCGAACGTGGCCCCGTATCGGTTCGGCCCCGCCGTCCGCGTGATGTGGGCGGTGGCGGAGAAGATCTCGCCGCTTTCTTCGAAGCGGAAGGCGATGTTCACCTCGTCGCCCATGTTGAGGGGGTGGTTCGACTCGACCAGGATTCCGGTGGAGGAGAGGTTCAAGGCGAGCACGGGAACCGTGGCCCCGAAGCCGCTGGTCGCCGCCACCTGCAGGCGGACGGGAATGCGGACGTCGCGGCGCGAGGGAACCTCCATCAGCTTGCCCACGCGATCGTCGAAATCGTCGCCCGGAGGCAGCCGCAGGATGGCGTTCGCCCCCGCTTCGAGCACCTCGACTTCGGACGGGTCGAAGTCGTCCTCGGAGAAGACCACGATGGAAATGCGCTTGAGGGTGGGCGACTTCCGGAGGGTCCGGATCAGGTTCTCGATTCCGGTCACCTGCCGGTGGATGCACAAGAGGGAGATGCGGCCGGAGTTGAGGCGGGACTGCACCTCGGCCGCCGAACGCACCAACTCCCGGTCTACACCGGAGCGGAAGAGCACGGTGCCCTGAAGCTCCCGGTCGAGGGAGCGGGTCGAACAGATCAAAACCACGGCCATGGGAAGGGGGCTAGTCTATCTGCTCCATCCACGCGATCGGGCGGGAATCGGAGGGCATTCGAAAATCCCCCCGCGGCGAGAGGCTGACCGAACCCACCTTCGGCCCGTCGGGCAGGGTGGACCTCTTGAACTGGGCGGCGAAGAATCGCTCGAGAAAGACGCGCAGCCAGCGGCGAAGGGCGGCCGGGGTATGGGTCCCCGAAAAGGCCGCGCTTGCCAGGAACAACATCTTTTCGGGCGAGGCCCCGAGGCGGAGGAACGCGTACAAAAAGAAGTCGTGCACCTCGTAGGGACCGAGGATGTCCTCCGTCTTCTGGCTGATCTCGCCGCCGCTCGAAGGCGGCAGCAGTTCGGGAGAGATGGGCAGATCGAGGACCTCGCGCAAGGCCTCGCTTTCCTCGGAATGAAGGGGATCGTCGGCGGCCGCGCTCACCAGAAGACGCACCAGGGTCTTCGGCACCGAGCCGTTCACGTTGTACATCGCGAGGTGATCCCCCCCAAACGTCGCGAAGCCGAGGGCGAGTTCGGACAGGTCGCCCGTCCCCACCACCAGGCCATCCTCCTTGTTCGCGAGATCCATCAGGACCTGGGTGCGCTCGCGAGCCTGGGCGTTCTCGTAGGCGACGCTGCGGTCCCGGGTGGACAGTCCGATGTCCTTGAGGTGTCGCTCGCAGGCGGCGCGGATGTCGATCTCCCGGGTGCTCACGCCCGCCGATTCGGCGAGCCTCAGGGCGAGGCTCCGGGTCTTCTTCGAGGTGCCGAAGCCGGGCATGGTCACGGCCAGGATGGACCGACGCGATCGGCCGAGGAGGCCGCACGTCCGGCAGGCCACGATCAGGGCGAGAGTCGAATCGAGGCCGCCCGAGAGGCCCAGGAGGAGCTTCTTCGAGCCCGTGTGCTCCCATCGCCGGGCGAGGCCTGCGGTCTGAATCTCGAAGATCTCGGCGCATCGGCGCGCGAGGGCGCCCTGGTCCTGGGGGACGAATGGACGGGGCTCGATCCGGCGCAGGAGTCGTGTCGATTTCGGCAGGGCCATGGGGTCGAGCGGGACCGTCCGCACCGCCCGCGATTCCGATGAGCTCTCGGCGAAGGTCTTCTGGCGCAGCCGCTCCACGGACAGCCGCTCGACATCCACGTCCATGGCCATGAGCTCGGCCTCGCGACGGAAACGCCGATTCTCCGCGACGAGGACGCCATTCTCGGCGATGAGAAGGTGTCCGCCGAACACGAGATCGGTGGTCGATTCGTGCACGCCGACATTCGCGAACACGTAGCCCGAGAGCGTTCTTCCGGAGTGCTGCTTCACCAGTTCACGCCGGTAATCCGCTTTGCCGATGCCCTCGTTTGAGGCGGAGAGATTGGCGAGAACGGTGGCCCCGGCCTGGGCGAGGCGCACGCTTGGCGGCTGAGGCACCCAGAGGTCCTCGCAGATCTCGAAACCGAGGGCCAGGTTCGCGTCTCCTTCGACCCGGAACACGAGGTCGGCCCCCGCGGGAACCCTTCCCCCCAGGATGTCGATCTCAGCCCGGACCGCGTCCCGCGCGGGCGAAAACCACCGGCCCTCGTAGAACTCTTTGTAGTTCGGGATGAAGGACTTCAGCACCACCCCCCGGACGCGCCCCTTTTGGACGATCGCGGCGGCGTTCCAAAGACGCGAGTCACGGGCCAGGGGAAGGCCTACGGCGATGGTCATGTCGAGACGCGCGGTCTTTGCGCACAGCTTCTGAAGAGCCTCCTCCGCGGCCCGCAGGAGAGCGCCCTGCTGGAAGAGGAGGTCGGCCGCGGTGTAGCTGGTGAGGCCGAGCTCCGGGGTGACCAGCAGCTGCACGCCCTTCTCGCGAGCCTCGGCCACCAGTTCGAGCATTTCCGCGAGGTTCGCCGAAGGGTCGGCGATGTGGGCCCGGGGACAGGCGGCGGCGACCCGAAAGAAACCGTGTCGTGTGGAGCCGTTCATTGTTTCCTCGTCCTCGAGAGGTCGGACTGGTCAAGCATACGGGAAGCCCCTCCGTTGCCACCTGCGACTTGCCTCACAGCCGCGGTCGGGGGGCGAGGCGCGCGATGCCCCCAAACGTGCGCCGCGTGGCAAAATGCGGCCCATGAAACGACTCTTCTTTGTGTTCATCGCGGCGGCGCTTGCCACCCCCGTCCTGGCCCAGGACTGGAAGGGAATGGGCCGGCTCTTCGGCAAGGTGACCGATCCCGACGGAAAGCCGGTGGTTGGGGCCTCGGTGAAGCTCGACTGCCCCTCTCGCGGCGGCGGCACCACTATCGTCACGGACAAGAAAGGCACCTGGGCCTTCCAGGGGCTGGCCGCGTGTAGCTGGAACGTGGACATCAAGGCCGAAGGCTTCCAGGTGCGGTCGACCACCGTGGTGATGAGCAGCGAACAGTCGCGGATGGCGCCCGTGGACGTCAGGCTGGAGAAGCTCAAGGGCCCTCCCCCCGAGCTCGTCGAGGCGCTCAAGAACGGCGACGCGGCCTTTGCCGCCCAGCAGTGGCCCGCGGCCCGGGAGAATTACGAGAAGGTCGCGAGCCTGCGCCCCGATCTCGCCCCGCAGCTGTATCCGCGGCTCGCCCGCATCTACGCGGCCGAGAAGAACACCGAGAAGGCGCTCGAGACCCTGCAGAAGGCGATCGACGCGGATCCGGCCAATCAGCAGATGAAGGTGGTCGCCGCCAACGCCGCCATGGATGCGGGCATGACCGACAAGGCCCTCGAGTACATGGCGAGCATCGATGACGCCCAGCTCACCAACGGAGACGGGTACTTCGACATCGCGGTCGGCTTCCTGCGCAAAAGCGATGCGGTGAACGCGGTGACCTTCTTCACCAAGGCTCTCGCCAAGGACCCGAAGATCGTGGAGGCTTACTACTGGCGCGGCATCGCCTACGTCCAGCAGCAGAAGATGGCCGAGGCCAAGGCCGACATGCTGAAGGTCCTCGAACTCGAACCCCAGGGCGCCAACGCGGACAAGGCCAAGAAAGCCCTCGAGCAGCTCAAGTAGTTCGTCGGACGGTTCGCCCGCCTAGACCGCCGCCAACTGGTGGCGGGGGGCGGGCATGTCCGGAACGTCGTGCGACCAGCAATACGGGTCGCCGAGGATCTCGTAATGCATGGTGCGCCGCTTGGGCACGAACCCCGCGCCCTGGATGTTGCGCGCGATCTCCGCTTCGGTGAGGTGAAACCCAGCGCCCGCCGATGAGACCACGTTCTCCTCGATCATGAGGCTGCCGAAGTCGTTGGCTCCGAAACGGAGTGACATCTGGCCGATCTTGCCGCCCTGGGTCACCCAGCTCGCCTGGATGTTCGGGAAGTTGTCGAGCATCACCCGCGCCACCGCCAGAGTCCGCAGGTACTGGAAGGATGTGACCTCATCGCCCGCGAGTGCCGTGTTCTCGGGCTGGAAAGTCCAGGCGATGAAGGCGGTGAAGCCCTTCGTCCTGTCCTGGAGCGCGCGCAGGTGAAGGAGATGGTCGATCCGCTCCTCGAGCGTCTCCACGTGACCGAACATCATGGTCGCGGTGGTCTTGAGGCCCTGCCCGTGAGCGACCTCCATGACTTCGAGCCATTCCTCGGTCGAGCCCTTCGCGATGCCGATGATGTTTCTCACGCGGTTCGAGAGGACCTCGGCGCCCCCCCCGGGGATGGAGTCGAGGCCCGCGGCCACCAGCCGCCGCACCGCCTCCCCGGTCGAGAGTTTCGACACGCGGCAAATGTGCTTCACCTCGGCCGGCGAGAGCCCATGCACCCAGAGCCTCGGGTAGTTGGACTTCATCCAGCCGAACAGATCCTCGTAGTACTCGATGCCGAGATCAGGGTGGAGGCCGCCCTGCAGGAGGATCTGCTCTCCGCCGAGCGCCAGCGTCTCTTCGATCTTCTGGCGGAACTCGTCCTTCGAAAGGACGTAGCCGTCTTTGGCGGGAAGGTCGCGGTAGAAGGCGCAGAAGGCGCACTGCGCGGTGCACACGTTCGTGTAGTTGATGTTGCGATCGATGATGTAGGTGACGAGTCCTTCAGGATGCAGCCGTCTCCGGGTCGCGTCCGCGAGCTCACCGAGGGAGAGAAGGTCCACGTCCTTGAGGAGAAAATGGCCTTCTTCGCGGGACAGCCGTTCCCCCGCGAGGGCCTTCTTCCGGATGGCGTCAAATTGCATGGAACTCGAGCTCCTTTGTCGGGGCGACCAGGCCCTTCGCCTGCGCGCGTCGATGGAAGAGGGCGAGGCCTTCCTTTTCGCGATCACCCAGATCGTATCGGATGACGCGCCGCAGATAATGTTCGGCGCGCGCCGCATCGACACCCGAATTATACGAACGCGCAATGAGCGGCGCCGATTCCAGGCCCTTTCGCGCGGCCGCGCGTGCTTTGGGCCCGAGATCTCTCTTCCTGACTCCCTCGCCCACCACCATGACCGCGAAGACGAACGGAACCCCTTCGCGCTCCCGCCAGGCGCCTCCTAGATCGAGCGGGACGTATCCGGCTCGCGAGAAAGTGAAGGCCGGATCGCCGATCACGAGGAGGGCGTCGGTGTCGGGCGGTTCACCGGTGGATGGCGAAAACGGTTGGGTGAGAGAAACCTGGCCGCCCGAATCGTCGATCAGGATCTTCGCGAGGGCGACACTGGTGCGACTGGCCTCGTCGACCCCGAGGGTGCGCACCGCGCCCAGGGCGACGCGATGGTGCAAGATCACCGTCTCCACCGGCCCGTCGCTCGCGATGCATATGGAATCGAGCACCGGCGCGTTCAGGGTCGCGGCTTCGAAAGACGGCACCATGGCGAGGTCCAGTTCGCCGCTTCGAAAGCGGTCTGCGATACGCGACGGAAGATCGATCACGAGTTCCACCTCCGGCTCCTCGCGCAGGCCGAAGACGAGAGGCTGCACGTTGAGATAGGGAAAGAGTCCCACACGAAGTGGAGGGGGCATTTTGCGCTCGCCACGATACCCCGGCGCGCCCGGCTGAGCCGAGGCAGAATCCTCATATTTCCCGTGGAAACGGCTCGCTCACGAGCCGCATCGATTGGAGAAAAATTTCTTTTCCACGGTGATTTGTGAACGCGCTTATCGAATGGATAGAGATGTTCTCGTGTAACCAGTTGTCAAAACTAAATAATATTGATAATTCAACGAACCAAATCTGGCTCAAGACCCGCTTCGATCCTTCGCTTTGTTTCCTAAACCCGTGGCTGTAACTGATTAATAGGTCTTGGTTTGTGGTAACACCACAAGATCTTGGGTTTATTTCTTGACAGACCCCAAGAAGTCGCAGTAATGTCGAAACCACAGCGAAGGGATTTTGAGGGCGTTCTGGTGAGGAGTTCAGCCAGGCCGCCACCGAGGTAGCCGGACTGGAACAGCGGGGCGCGACGGAGACTTCTTGCGCGCCAAACTGGCCTTCAGCGCGTCTCCCCCGGGCGACCCCCTCGCTGGCAGATGAAGATTCGTTCTTGAAATCGCAAGGGCCCCGGGCTCGAACAGCCCCGAGAGATAGTTCGCCTCGAAAGAGGCAGGAGGAAGTCGAATATGGCTACGCAGCCCCCGGTCGTCCCGGCAGAGTCCACCGTTCGAGTCGAGAGCGCCCGAACGGAGTCAAGAAGCGACTTACGGCCGGAGAAACGATCGAAGGGGCTGTCGTTCAAGCGCTTCTTCTCCACGGAGGGCGTCCATCCCTTCGATGAGATCGAGTGGGATCTCCGCACCGCCGTCATCAACGATGAGCGCGGGCGTCCGGTCTTCGAGCAGAAGAACATCGAGGCTCCGAAGAGCTGGAGCCAGCAGGCCACGAACATCGTGGCCTCGAAATACTTCCGCGGACTGATGGGTTCGCCCGAACGCGAGCACTCCGTCAAGCAGCTCGTGGGCCGCGTGGTCGACACCATCGCGGGCTGGGCTTTGAAGCAGGCCTACTTCGACACCGCCGAGGACCTCGCCGCCTTCAAGGACGACCTCACCTATCTCCTCGTCCGCCAATACGCGGCCTTCAATTCGCCGGTCTGGTTCAACGTCGGCATCGAGCCTCATCCGCAGGCCTCCGCCTGCTTCATCAATTCCGTGTCCGACACCATGGACTCGATCCTCGGCCTCGCCCGCACCGAGGGCATGCTCTTCAAGTACGGCTCGGGGACGGGCTCGAACCTCTCCTCCATCCGCTCCTCCAAGGAGACCCTGGCGGGCGGCGGCACCGCTTCCGGACCCGTCTCCTTCATGCGCGGCTACGACGCCTTCGCCGGCGTGATCAAGAGCGGGGGCAAGACCCGCCGCGCCGCGAAGATGGTCATCCTGAACGCCGACCATCCCGACATCGAGGAGTTCATCACCAGCAAGTCGGAAGAGGAGCGCAAGGCCTGGGCCTTGATCGACGCCGGGTACAACGGCGGCTTCAACGTCAAGGGCGGCGCCTATGACTCGGTGTTCTTTCAGAATGCCAACCACTCGGTGCGCGCCAACGACGAGTTCATGCGCGCGGTGGTCGAAGACAAGGAGTGGTCGACCCACTTCGTGCGTGACCATGCGGTGGCCGAGACCAAGCGCGCCCGCGACCTCATGTCCCTGATGGCGGAGGCTGCGTGGCAGTGCGGCGATCCGGGGATGCAGTTCGACACCACCATCAACGACTGGCACACCTGCCCGAACACCGCGCGCATCAACGCGTCGAACCCCTGCTCCGAGTACATGTTCCTCGACGACACCGCGTGCAACCTCTCGTCGCTGAACCTCATGAAGTTCGTGCGCGACGACGGGGAATTCGATCCGAGCTCCTTCCGCGCGGCCAGCCGCACCATGATCACCGCCCAGGAGATCCTGGTCGACAACGCGAGCTACCCGACTCCCGCGATCGAGCGGAACTCCCACGACTACCGGCCGCTGGGCCTCGGGTACGCGAACCTCGGCGTCCTCCTCATGGATCGCGGCCTCGCCTACGACTCCGACGCCGGCCGGGCCTACGCCGCCGCGGTCACCGCCCTCATGCATGGCGAGGCCTACGCGCAGAGCGCGCGGGTCGCCGCCTCCATGGGCGCCTTCGCGGGCTACGCGAAGAACGCCGAGCCCATGCTTCGCATCATCGAGAAGCACCGCCAGCACGTGCACATGATCGATGCCTCGATCGTGCCGCGCCCGCTCATGCGCGAAGCCCTCGACGTGTGGGACGAGGCCTACACCCTGGGCGCCCAGCACGGCTATCGCAACTCCCAGGTCACCGTACTCGCTCCTACCGGCACCATCG
>CAZYEA010000130.1:0-13193 GCA_964646485.1 uncultured Acidobacteriota bacterium | reverse complement strand
AGGCCGGACTCTTGCGGAGCCAGCGGAAGGCGTAGCGGATATCGGCCAGAAGCGGTTCGAACATGGTGATCCTTCCCTTGTCCGAGGTTACGACCGGCGCCTCGCCGAAGTTCCGTTCAGGAATTTGACTCGTCGATCGCCGCCGCGTAGAAACCCGAGATGACCCGCCTCCCCTGCCTCGCCGCCGCCTTGGTCCTCGCCGCCTGCGCGGCTCCTCCGCCTCAAGCACCCCCGCCCGCGGCTTCCTCCTACTTCGACAACACCGGCCGCGACGACGTGCTCTCAGGCGGCGTGAAGATGATCCCGATCACGACGCCCAAGGGCACGTTCAAGGTCTGGACCAAGCGGGTGGGCAACAACCCGAAGATCAAGGTCCTGCTCCTCCACGGCGGCCCCGGCGCCACCCACGAGTTCTTCGAGGCCTTCGACAGCTACTTCCCCGGCGCGGGCATCGAGTACTACTACTACGACCAGCTCGGCTCGGCGTTCAGCGATCAGCCGAAGGACCAGAGCCTGTGGGACCTTCCCCGCTTCGTCGAAGAGGTCGAACAGGTCCGCGTGGCCCTTCATCTCGACAAGAACAACTTCTACCTCCTCGGGGTCTCCTGGGGCGGCCTGCTCGGCATGGAGTACGCGCTCAAGTACCAGCAGAACCTGAAGGCCCTCGTGATCTCGAACATGATGGCGAGCATCCCCGCCTACGTGCAGTATGCAGAGAAGGTGCTCATACCCGCCATGGATCCGAAGGTGGTCGCGGAGATCCGGAAGATCGAGGCGAAGAAGGACTACGACAACCCGCGCTACATGGAACTCCTGGTGCCGAACTACTACGCCCAGCACATCCTGCGCATGCCGCCCGACCAGTGGCCCGACCCCGTGAACCGCGCGTTCGCCCGGCTCAACAAGGACGTCTACATTCCGATGCAGGGCCCGAGCGAGATGAGCGCTTCAGGGAAGCTCGAGACCTGGGACCGGGTGAAAGACCTCGGGAACATCACCGTGCCCACCCTCGCCATCGGAGGCCAGTACGACACCATGGACCCGAAGCACATGGAGATGATCTCGAAGACGGTGAAGCACGGACGCTTCCTCTACTGTCCGAACGGCTCGCACCTGTCGATGTACGACGACCAGAAGACCTACTTCGAGGGACTCATCCGGTTCATCAAGGACGTCGACGTCGGACGTTTCTAGACGACCGCGGCGGCTCTCAGTCCTTCACCGGCGCCGCCTGGGGGGCGCCGAGCGCCAGCTCCTTCGCCAGGAAGGCGTCGCGGTCGGCCGCGATTTCGGGCAACGTCATCTCATGCCCGCAGTCGTAGATCTTCCGTAGGGTGGCGATGTCCTTGGGGGCGATGCCGGCGGCTCGGGCCACGATGCTCGTATCCACGCGCGACACGTAGACGTCCTTTCCGCCGAACTGGAGGAAGGTCGCGGTGCTCCGGGCCGACTGCCGCAGATAGTCGGTGAGTTCGAGCTGCGCGTTTTGCTTCAGGTACAAAGCCTTCGACTTCGGCTGGGGCCCCAGGAACGCCCAGTCGTTGAGGCTCGGCACCACCGCCACGAACACCTGCGCCCGGGCGCGCTGGTCGACTCCCGACATCATCATCGAGTACATGCCGCCGTAGTCGTGGCCCACGATGGCCACCCGCGCCTTGTCCACCTTCGGCTGAGAGAGAAGCAGATCCATGCCGCGTCGCAGGGCGATCACCTGCCTTACCGAGTTCACGTAATCCTCTTCGGGAATGCGCTTGCCGAACCAGTCGGGATTCACTGCGGTCGACCACATGGCGTCGACGAGGACGGAGACGACGCCTTGCCGGGCCAGGGTCACGGCCTCCTGAAGGAACTGCTTGCGGTTCGTGGTCTCGGGCTCGCCCAGCCAGTGCACCCAGAGGACCGCGGCGAAGGGGCCTGTCCCTTCGGGGCTCACGATGTAGGCGGCGACATCTTTTCCGCTCAGCGCGTTGAAGGTGACGTCGCGGATGGTGACGCTCTCCCGCTTCTCGACCCCTTTCTCGACCACACCGAGCGGAACCGCATGGTCGTAGTCGAAGAGCGCGCGCTGGGCCTGAAACTCCTCGGCCTGGGCCATAGCTTTCGACGGCGAGACCAGGAGGGCGGCGACACCGAGGGCGATCAGGGCGGCGCGGGTTCTCACAGGCTTCATGGGTTCATTCCTCCTTGGGGGCGGCGTGAACCTAACCCTGTCCGCGGCTGGCTTCCAAACTATTTCTGAGGCCAAAGAATGCGGCCGGGCCGCCGCCATTCAAGCGCGTGAAATCCGGCCCGGACGCCGCGCGCGAAGGGATATGGAGGTGCTGGGTTCGTGATTCAACCTTCTGATCTCGAGCACCCGTCCGAAGTTTTTCAGAGCTGAGACTCGCTCTCCGCCTCTTCCTCGAGCGGCAGCCACTTCTCGAGGACCGCCTTCAGGTCGGGAGTGCCCGCGGGCTTGGTGATGAAGTCGTTCATCCCCGCGGCCTGACAGCGCGCCGCTTCCTCCTTGAGCGCGTTCGCGGTGAGGGCCACGATGGGCACGGACTCCCGCCCCATCCGATCCTCCAGGTCGCGAATGGCGGCGCTCAACTCGTAGCCGTCCATCTCGGGCATCTGCAGGTCGGTGATCACCATCGAATAACCCCCGCTCTCGAAGCGCTTGAGCGCCTCGGCGCCATCGGGAACGACGTCGGCGGTGTATCCGAGCGAGCGCAGTTGTTGCTGGATGACCACCTGATTGATCTTGTTGTCTTCCGCCACCAGAATGGTCTGCGCGCGTCGCAGCGCCTCTTCGCGCGCGGGGGCGAAGCTTCCCGTGACCATGCCCTGCGCGGGCGTGAATTGCTCCTCCTGGGCCCGCCCCGCCGAGAGCGCCACCGCGCGGACGAACGTGCGCCGCGCGAGCACGTTGGCATCGACCTCCACCAGGTCGGCCTCGCGTTTTCGCGGGCGCCGGCGCCGGCCCCGGCCCAGGATGAGGTAGGTGGGCTCGAGAGAGGCTGAGGGTGCGAGGGCCGCGCGCGCTTCCACCACCGTGACCGGCCGGTCCGCGCAATCGATGATGACCACGAGGGGGCCCTTCGACCGCGCTTTACAGAGGGAGCGCGCGGCCTCGAGATCGTGGGCCCGATCCACGTGGGCGCCCGCCTCCACCAGGTAGGTGACGAGGTCAACCGCCAGTCCGGAGGAGGGACCCACCACCAGGCAGGCGACACCTGAGAGATCGAGCCCTGCCTCAGTGCGCGCGGCCTCGGTGGAAGCGAGCTGGAACGGAAGCCGCACCGTGAAGGTGGATCCCTCGCCGGGGGCGCTCTTCACCTGGATCTCACCCCCCATGAGTCTCGCCAGGTTTCGCGAGATGCTGAGACCGAGGCCGGTGCCGCCGAAACGGCGGGTGATTGAGGGGTCGGCCTGGGTGAAGGAGTTGAACAGACGGGAGAGAGCCGGCTCATCCATGCCGATGCCGGTGTCGCTCACCTGGAACTCGGCGACCGTCTGGGAGGTCCCAAGCTCGGCCACCACGACCCGGGCGCTCACCCGGCGGGGCGGCACGGAGGCGCTCGTGAACTTCACCGCGTTGCCCACGATGTTGTGGAGGATCTGGCGCAGCCGCATGCCGTCGCCCATGACCAGGCCGGGAAGACGAGGGTCGGTGAACAGGGTCAGCTCCACCCCTTTCTTGAGGGCCGCGGCATCGAGCAGCTCGCACACCTTCTCGAGCGCTCCCGCGAGGGAGATGGGCGCGCGCTCGACCTCCACCATGCCCGCCTCGATCTTCGAGAAGTCCAGGATGTCCTCGATGATGGCGAGAAGCGAGGTCGCGGATTCGTGGGCGAGGTCGGCCATCTGGGCCTGCTGGGCGCGCAGACTGGACTGGCGCAGCACGTCGATCATCCCCAGCACGCCGTTTAAGGGCGTGCGGATCTCGTGGCTCATGTTGGCGAGGAACTGCGACTTCGCCTGATTGGCCTGCTCGGCCTGCTGGCGGGCGGCCTCGAGCTCGGCGGTTCTCTCCTTCACCTTGTCTTCGAGCGCCGCGTTCAATTCCGACAGGCTGCGCTCGGCGCGCTTGCGCCGCGTGATGTCCTGGACGGTGTTGAGACTGAACGCGCGTCCGCCGATCTGGATGAGCCGGCCGTAGTAGAGGGCGGGAAACACCGAGCCGTCGCGGCGCCGCATCATCACCTCCTGGCCGGAGACCGCACCTTCCGCGCGCAAGCGTTCGATGTAGACATCGCGCTCCTCGGGATGGACCCAGATGCCGAGCTCGGCGGTGGTCTTCCCGATGGCTTCCTCGCGCGAGAAACCGAAGGCGGACACGCTCGCCGCGTTCAACTCCACCACCCGGCTCTCGGGCACGCTCATGAGGGCGACGATCACGGGGCTGTGGTCGAACACCGCATGGAAGCGTTCCTCGCTCTCGCGCATCGCCTCTTCGGTGCGCTTCCGCTCGGTGATGTCGCGGACGATGGCGATCAGGTAGTCCTGGGGCGGGCCCTTTATGTGGCGGACGTTCAGTTCCACCGGGAAGGTGGTCCCGTCCTTCCGTCGGTGGACGCCCTCGAAGGCGAGGTGGCCGTCCCGGCGCAGGGCGTCCAGGTGGTCGCGCCAGTGGACGCTCTGCGAGCCCTGCGCTTCGATGTCGGCCATGGTGAGGGCCAGGTGCTCCTCGCGCGTGTAGCCGAGCCGGGCGTGCGCGGTCTCGTTGAGGTCGATGAAGCGTCCCGTCCCGGGGTCGATGAGGTACACCGCGTCGGTCGACTGGTCGAGGGCGGCGCGAAACTGGCGGATGGCCTGCTCCGCGTGGCGGCGGCCGGTGATGTCGAGGACGGTCACGAGCGAGGTGGTGGCGGCGCCGTCCGCGTTCATGAGGGCGGTGGAGAAGAGGACGTTGATGACCTCCCCGTTCTTCTTCCTCATGGTGGTCTCGAAAGCGTCCACCCGCCCATCGCGCTGCAGCTGCTCGACGTAGCGTTTTCGGTCCTCGAGGTCGTACCACAGATTCAGTTCCTCGGTGGTCCTTCCGAGCACCTCGTCGGGCGCGAAGCCGAACATTCGGGAGGCCGACTCGTTGGCGGCGAGGAAGCGGCCCTCGGGCACGGAGGCCACCACGATGGTGATGGGGGAGTGCTCGAAGATCCGGCGGAAGCGCTCCTCACTTTCCCGAAGGGCCACCGTGCGAATTTCCGCCTCGCGCACCGCATCCGCGTAGATCCCGGCGTTGTGCACCACGAGGGCGGCGTGCTGCGCCAGCATCTCTCCGCGCTCCACCTCCTCGGCGCTGAACACCCGTCCCGGCTCGAACCTTCCGAGGGAGAGCACGCCGAGGCAGCGATCGCCCAGGAGGATCGGGAACTCGGCCACCGCGCGGAGCGGGTGGTTGGAGGGCACCTCGGGCGCTTCCGTGCGCGCGGAGTAGTCGTCCACCACCAGGGGCTTCAGGCTGTCGCACACCTCGAAGGAGAGGGGCGCCTCTCGCCGGCTCCTGCGGGCCCCCTCCGTGCGGGGATGGTCGCCCGCGGTCGCGCGAACCACGAGAGCCTCTCCCTCCTTGAGCGCGAGTTCTCCGCAGGAAGCATCGAGGAGCGTGGCCCCGCGCCGGGCCAGGGCCTGGAGGAGGTCATCGAGATCCCGGCGGGCCAGGAGGTCGAGGGTCGTCTGGTGCAGAGCCTCGAGGAACTCCTTCTGTCGCTGCAGGGTGCGCGTGCGTCCTTCCTCGGCGGCGCGCAGCAGGGCGTTCTCGCGCGAATTGCCGTGGGCCCGCAGCGCGCTCATGCGCACATAGCCGAGGAAGAGGACGATGAGGAGGCTGATGAACGCATTCACCTCCCCGCCGGTGAGGAGGAGCCGCGCCACCAGGGGGGTGAGGGCGGGAACCGCGAACGAGGACGCGCCGATCAGATCGAAGGCGGCGATGCTGAGCGACCCGACCGCCACGGTGGTGAGGGCGAAGGCGAGGATGATCTGTCGCGGCACGTCCTCGGCCGGAAAGACGAGCCAGGCGGCCAGTCCCCAGGCCGCGCCGTGCGCGAAATAGGTCGCGCGGATCCGATGGAGCCAAACCTCCCGCTCTCCGTCGGATAAGCGATCGGCCGCCCGCCGGCAGGCGAAGCCCACCACGCCGCGAAGGATCAGGGCGCTCGCGAGGACGGCCGCCCAGATCGCAATGGACCGGTGAGGCACGCGCCCCCACAGGGCGGCGGCGAGAACCGTGCCCAGGATCGTCCCCCCGAAGAGGGCCGGAATCAGGACGGCGTTGTGCCCGCGGATCTGTCCGCGGTGGATGGCGGCTTCGATCTCAGCGCGCTCTTTTGACGTCGGGGTTTGGACCATGCGAGATCAGCTCGCGCCTCGAGGCATCAGCGGAGTATACGGACGGCCCGAGGAGCGCACGCCCCGCGGGCGCGCTCAGGCAAGGTCGAGTTGCCGCTTGATCTCCGCGCGCGTCTCGTCCGTGATGCCGAGCCGCTTCGCCAGAGTGTCGAGGTAGACCCGCTCCGCGTCCGTGTCCGCCGTGATCGCGGCGCAGGAGGCCGCGAAGAGATCGGTCGCTATTTCGGGTCGCGCGGAGGCGACTACGACCGCCAGAGACTTCGGGTGGGCGAGCTCCGCCTCGAGGAACTGTTTTGTCTCGAGGTCGAAGCCCGCATCGGTGGCGCGCTTCAGCATGAGCACCCGCTCCGCCTCGTCGATCACTCCGTCAGCGGCCGCGGCCGCGACCATGGCCTGCACCAGCAGGACGGCGTCCGGCCGCGACGCGTTCGCGGGGGCGTTGGATGAGTGGGCTCTCTCCAAGGCGGGAATGGGCTGGGTGTAGGGGGAGGCCGGAGGCAGGGGAGGCGCTTCGGAGGTCTGGGGAGCCGGGCCTTTCTGGGTGTAGTGCTCGTAGGCCGCGACCGCGATTCCGAGGAGACCCATGCCGATCTGGGCCTTCGTACCCGTGCTCATGCCCCCGAGAAGGGAACCGCCCCGGCGCCTGCGGCCGCGCCCGAGGCCCGAACTCAGGCCTCTCTTGAGGAGTTGTCCCAGCAGTTGTTCCGGATTGAACATCTCCAAATCCTACCGTTCACCGGTGCCGGGGGCCGAGAACGGCTGCGAGAATAGGCGGATGACACGGGCCAGACTCCTCGCGATGATGCTGCTTGTCTCGGGCGCGTCCGTGGCGAGGGCGCAAGGCGGCCTGCTCACCTGGAACCGCATCGACATCAGGGCGCACCTCGACAACGACGGCCGGGTCGAGATCACCGAGACCGCCGTGGTGAGCATTCAAGGCGACGTGGCGGTGGTCAGTCGGGACTTCAACGAGGGTGTGGAACAGGACGTCGTCATTCACGGCATCTTCCGCGTCGATTCCCTGGGAGCGAAGAAACCTCTGAAGGTCGCTCCGGTCGCGGAGGCGGACGCCTACGAGGTCTGGTCGTGGGGTCTGCGGTTCTCGCTTCGAGGGGAGAAGGATCCGCCGTTCGAGGCGGGGGTGCAGACCCGGACCTACGTCATCGAGTACGCCCTTTCGGGAGCGATCACCCCGGCCTGGGACCTGGCCGCGGGACGGGCGCCTCTCGACCGCGGTACGGTGCCGAGGAACCCGCTGGAGCGCGCGAAGGAAGTGATCGGGGGATGGCGCGAGGCCTGGCCGGATCTTCGGAAGACGTACCGCTTCGACCACGATTTCGTCTTCCCCTCGCGCGGCACCACCGACTCCCTGATCGAACTCAACTATCACCTCGAGTACGACAGCGCCTTCGTGCTCCTCGACAAGGACCGCGAGCTTGGGCTCGCCATTCCCGAGGTCGATTACCGCGTCCAGCGCCTGCTGCGTTATCTCCCCGAGGGCGCGCCCAGGGAGGCGAACCTTCAGAATGCCGCGGTTCGGGTGGCCTCCGTGTTCGCGCCGCTTGCTGGCGGACTCGTGGCCGGCCTCCTCTTTCTCCTCTTCGACCGGGTGAGAAACCGAGCCCCTTTGGGCGACCGGGCGCTGTTCGAATCGCGGATCGCCGGCCTGCCTCCCGAGAGCATCGCCGCCACCCTGGGCCAGTGGGCTCGACCCCTTTCGTTCAAGACGCTCTTCCAGCGGATGGCCGCCCAGAAGAAGATCGCCATCACCGTCGAGTCAGAGGCGACCGACGAGGCGGACGCCAAGATCCGGATGCGCCTGATGACGGATCGCGCGAAACTCTCGCCCTTCGAGCGCGAAGTGGTGCAGGGGTTCTTCGGGACCGCCGACACGGTCTCGACCACGGAGATCCAGCACCGCCATCGCGAGAGCGGGTTCAACCCGAACCTGATCGTGAGCACGGCCATGGACGGCACCCTGCCGAAGCCCACCCTGAAGCGCCGGCCCGTCCTGGCCGCCCTGTACCTGGGCACGATCGCGGTCGGGGTGGCCCTGATGTTCAAGAGCCTGGTCGACGAGGTGCTGGCCGATCCCGCACCTCTCTTCGGCGGCCTCCTTCCCGGCTACTTCCTTGTGAGGCTATGGCCCTCGGGCGCCCCCACCAGGCGCCCTTCCGCGCTGCTGGTTCTCTTCACCATGACCGTCTTCGGACTGCTCGGCGTGGCCCTCGCCCTCACACCCAACACGCCGCTCGGAGCGCCGGCCGCCGCCGCCCTCGCCCTCCTCTGCTTCGCGCACTGCCTCGGCTACTTCTCGGGTCTGCCAAGGTCGGATGCGTCCGATCTGGAATTCGAGGCCGCGCGTCGCTTCGCTCTCGAGGAACTCCGCCGCCCTCGACCAGCACTGCGCGACGCCTGGGTCGAGTCGATCGAGGCCCTGGGCGGGCGAAGGGCCCTCGCCCGATGGAAGAAGAAATACGGAAGTCAGGCCAAAGGCGGTGCACCCGACCTGTCCGAGGTCAACCTCACCGAGGCGGTTTCCGGACCGCCCTTCACCGGCGAGCCCCTACCCCCAGCACCTCTGCCTCCCTATTGGGAGACCGGATTCTTCGTGGACAGCGAAGACGACGAGGAGGACGAGTGAGGGTGAGGGTCAGGCGAGCGGGCGCGCCCCTCGCAATCGCGCTCCTCCTCGCCTTCGCCCCCGGTCCCGCGCGAAGCCAGGACAGCTCACCTCCGCCACGTCCGCGCATCGGCATCGCCCTGGGCGGCGGCTCGGCCCGGGGCATGGCCCACGCGGGCGTCCTCCAATGGCTGGAGGAGCACCACATCCCGGTCGACCGCATCGCGGGTAACAGCACCGGCGCCTTCATGGGCGCGGCCTACGCGATCGGCATCTCCGCCCACGACCTGCAGGCTCTGCTCCGGGCCGCCGACTGGGACGAAATCCTGCGCCCCGACATTCCCTACGCGCTCAAGTCGTATCGCCGCAAGGACGACGACCGGGACTACGCGATCAAGATCGAGGCCGGCCTGAGGCGGGGCTTCCGGCTGCAAAGCGGCATCAATCCGGGCCATCACCTGAGCCTCATGATCAGCCGCACCGTGCTCGCCTACTCCGGAGTGGCGAGCTTCGACGACCTGCCGATTCCCTTCCGCTGCGTGGCCACCGACCTTGAAAAGGGAGCGATCGTGGTCTTCGATCGCGGGCCCATCGCGCCCGCGGTGCGCGCGTCCATGTCGCTCCCCGGCACCTACGACCCGGTCCGCATCGACGGCCGCCTGTTCGCGGACGGCGGAATTCTCAACAACGTCCCGGTGGACGTGGTGAGGAACATGGGCGCCGACGTGGTGATCGCGGTGAGGGTGGGGCCGAAGGCCGAGGACCGGGTTCAGGAAACCATCGGCGGTGTGGCCAACCGCGCCATCACCCTGATGATGCAGACCCTGGAGCGGCCGAAGCTGCGCCAGGCCGACGTGGTCATCCTGCCCGATCTCACGGGCCTGACCGCCGCGGACTTCAAGAAGAGCGACGAGTTCGCCGTCCGCGGCTATCAGGCCGCGGAGGCGATGAAGGCTGACCTCCTTCGCTATGCCCTCGACGATGAAGGGTGGGCGAAGTATCGCGCCGGGATCGAGGCTCGAAAGACGCCCGGCCACGAACCCGTGACCTTCGTCGAGGTGAAGGGCGTCTCGGACGGCGCCGGGGCCCAGATCGCCCGCCAGTTGAGCCGGCACATCGGCACCAACCCGGACGCGGACGACATCGAGCTCGACATCAATCGCGTGATCGGCCTCGGCCGCTACGCGAGCGCCACCTATGGCTTCAGGGTGAACGACGGCACCATCGGCCTGGGAGTGGACGTGCGCGACAAGTCCTACGCGCCGCCTTTCGTGCGTTTCGCTCTGGATGTGAACAACGAGAACAAGGACGTGAACCTGAACCTCGGGTCACGCCTCACCTTCATGGACCAGACCGGCCTCGGTTCGGAATGGCGGGTCGACGCGTCGGTGGGATCGACCCTGAGCCTCGGCACCGAGCTCTATCAGCCCCTCGGAGGCGAGCGCCCGGTGCACGGGGGTTCCTTTGTGGCTCCCCGCGCCAGCTACACCCGCACCAGCGAGAACCTCTACGAGGGGAGCGAACTCGTGGCCATCTACGGTCGTCAGCGGGCGGCCGCGGGTTTCGACCTCGGCTGGAACTCGGGAGGCAGCACGCGCCTGCGCGCGGGCTACGACATCGCCTACGTGCGGAGCGTGACCAGGATCGGCGATCCGCTGCTCCCCAAAACCACGGGGGGCGAGCAGTCTCTTCGCCTGCGCTTCGACTACGACGGGCGCAACGCGGCGTATCAGATGAGCCACGGGATGCGGCTCATCGGCGGGGCGCAGTGGTTTCTCGAAGCGCCCGACGCGCCTCGTCGATTCGGGACCGTCGAGGGGAGCCTCCGCGCGGCCCGCACGCTCAAAGGCGATCACATCCTGAGCCTCAACCTGGATGGGGGCGGGGCGTTTGGCGGACCGCCTCCCATCCTCTACCAGTTCGCTCTGGGCGGTCCGTTCCGGCTCGGAGGGTATCCGGCCTACGCGTTCCGCGGGCCGAAATACGCGCTCTTCGGGCTCGACTATCGAGTCCCGGTCGCGAGCCTCCCCCGCTTGCTGGGGGGGCGGATGTACGTGGAGACCCTGGTGGAAGCGGGAAGCGTGTTCGAGGTTGCCTCCCGCGCCCGGGTGAAGTCGAGCTTCACCGCCGGCCTCAGCGCCGATACGCTGCTCGGGCCCATCTTCATGGGAGCCAGCGTCGGTCAGGGAGGAGAAACCCGGCTGTACTTCATGATCGGGAAGCTGGTTCGATGAAGGGTGCGAAGGTCAACCTTCTTTCCGTGCTGTTCACGGTGCTGGCGCTTGGGGCGGTGGCGCCTCAATGGGCGCAATACGCCTCCCACGTCCAGAAGGGCGACTACCCGGGCACGGTGGATCGCCGGCGGGTGGACGCGCTGCTCAAGGCGTCGACCGCGACCCTTTCCGGGGGCCCCTTCGCCACGATCCCGGCGGGGTCCCGCTACTCGGTCGCCCCCGACATCTTCAACGACCTCGGCACCGCGACCCTCGTTTCGCTATACGCCCGAGCCACCGGCCGCGAGGCCACGCACCAGACCCTCGGCGCCATCAACCTCGTCTACCTCGTCTTGGCCTCGACCCTCCTCGTTCTCGCCTTTCCCGCACGCCTGCGCCTGGGGCTCGTCCCGGTGTTCCTGATGGTCGACCTCGTGGCTCCGAGCTATCGCAGCGTGGACACCGTGACCATCCATGGATCTCTCGCGGCCCTGGCGATCGCCCTGCCCCTGCTGGTCCTCACCGCCAGGGTTCCCTGGGTGTGCGTGTTGTGGGGCCTCCTCCTCTTCGGGGTCCACAAGACCCGATCGGTCTATGCCACCTACACGATTCTGGTCCTCCTCCCAACCCTCGCCCTGTGCGCCTGGCGTTTCCGCGACCGGAAAATCCTCGCCAACGCCGCCTTCCTCGCCGTGGGGTTCACCTGCTGCGAGGTCCCGTGGCGGATGGCCGTCCATGAGCGCCTCACCGACGAGAGGCTGATCGAGAAGGATGCCCTGCCCGAGCACGCCGTCTACGAGGCCCTGATCTCCGGCATCGGGTGGACGCCCAATCCATGGGGCATCAAGCCCTGGGATCCGTGGGTGGCTCAGTTTCTCGCCGACACCTTTCGGCAGCCGGTGGTCAGGATCTCCACCCACGAGGGCGAGCGGCGCGCGAAAGCCGTCTACTTCATGCTGGCGAAGCAACGACCCTTCGCCCTCGGGTGGCTCTACCTGAAACGGATCCCCGCGGCACTTCAGGACTATTCGGTGTTCGGCGCCGCCGGGGCGTTCGCCTGGATCCTGGCCGCCCTTCTCGCTTTGACTCTGGCCATGCGGCGAGGGGATGTGGACGGACTGAAGATCGTCCTGCCCCCCATCGGCCTGGCGGTTTGTCTGATCCTGCAGACGATCGTCATCGACACCCGCTACATCTACGCGCATCCGCTCATCCTGGTCTCGGCCCTCGTGCTCGCGACCGCCATCCCGGTGGCGATCCGGAATGCGCGGACCGCCCCGTCCTTGATAGTCTGATCCTCGTGACACCGCAGGGGAGGATGCGTTCGTGACGAAGCTTGGGCGACGCGTGCTCATCGGCCTCGCCGTTCTCGCCGTCGTCCTCCTGATCTACGTGGCCCTCCCCTTCGGGGAAGCTCTGCTCCTCGCCGCCGTGCTCGCCGCGGTGTTCTCGCCCTGGTACGAGAAGCTGGCCCGGAAGCTCGGCCAGCGGCGGGCTCTGGCCGGCGGCCTCTTTCTCACCGCGGTGGTCTTCGCGGTGGTGCTGCCCATCGCCGGCCTCATCTTCGCGGTGGCCCAGCAGGCGGATGAGGCCTTGACTCCCATACGGGCCTCCTTCGTGGAACGGGGCGCCGGTGGTTTCATCGAGAGCCTTCCCGACCCCCTGCCCCTGATCATCCGGGAAGTGACGAACCGGCTCCCCCGCGGCCAGCAGCAATTCGAGGAACTGGTGCGCAGCCTCACCGGCCGCATTCTCGGCGGCGTCGGCCGTCTCTTCCTGGCCACGGGCAGCCTGGTGTTCCAGCTCTCGATGATGCTGGTGGCCTTCTTCTTCATGCTCGTCGACGGCCCCGCCCTCGTTCGCTGGCTCACGAAGATCAGTCCGCTTCCCGTCAACCACATGAATGCTCTCTTCGCGGACTTCCGGGCCGTCTCGGTGGCGGTGCTCGCGGGCTCGGTGGGCACGGCCCTGGTGCAGACCATGGTGGCGCTGATCGGATATTGGCTCGCGGGCGCCAAGCATTC
>CAZYEA010000129.1:0-13210 GCA_964646485.1 uncultured Acidobacteriota bacterium | reverse complement strand
GTGCCGTGATGCTCGCCCGCGCTCGCGAGTGCGCTTCCAAGGAAACCGCCTGAGCGCCGGGCCTTTCTCACGAGCCTCCCCGGCCGGGTGACGAGGCGCCGGCTCAGCGGGCGAGAGGGAGAGGGTCGATCCCGGTCCCCAGCGTGAAGGACGCGCCGACCGAGCCCACCACCGCGGTGCGACGCGACAGGTCCGCGAGGTCGCGAATTCGAAAGACCGCCTCCACTCCCGTGCAGTGCGCGCCGAGGAGCTCGGCCGTCCCCGCCTCCTTCAGCCGCGACGCCGTCCAGGCGAGTTGCTCGTCGTTCGCGCCGAAGAGATGCAGCCCTCCGATGACCGCGTGCACGGGCGCTCCCCCGGTCATCTTCCGCGCCTGGGTCAGAATGTTCACCACACCGGCGTGGCCGCATCCCGTGATCACGACCAGTCCCTGCGCGGTCTCGATCACGATGGCCGAGTCCTCGGCCACGGTGTCCTCCACCAGGCCCCGCGGCGTCCTGACCTTGAGCGAGCCGCTCCAGTTCCGCTCGTCGTGGACGCGCGGGACCGGTCCGCTCATCCAGACCCCGGGGAGGAGCGCCTCGGGCCGGTCGTGAACGACGAAGACGCCTCCCAGGGCCTCGTAAGGGGCCTTCAATGGAAGGAGTCCATTCGCGTCGCGGCCGTCCGCCTGCAGCCGGGGCTCGAAAATGCCCGCCCCGACGTGCGCCCGCGACAGGGCCGCAGGGTCTCTGAGTCGTAATTCGCGGCGCAGGGTCAGCAGCCCTCCCGTGTGGTCGGCGTGATTGTGGGTGAGCACGACGTCGGTGACGCCGGCCAGATCGACTCCGAGTTCGGCCGCGTTCTTGAGCACGGTATCGGCGCGCGCGCCGGTGTCGACGAGCAGGCGGCGACCGTCGACCTCGACGAGAGCGGCGAAGCCCCACTCGCCCACCCCCTGGTTTCCTCCGGCGAGCATGGTCGAGAGAATGGTGACCTTGAGCTTCTGGACCGGCGCCTTCAAAGCCGAGCCGAGGGCGGGAAGGGGCGCGATGGGTTCGGGAGGGAGGCACGCGCTTCGTGCCCCCTCGCAGGCCATCGTGGTGAAGACCTCGGCCTGGAGCAGCCAGCGTCCATCGCTCGCCCGCTGCCATTTCGCCGAATACACGCCCCTGGCCTTCGCCTCGCTTCCCGCGGTGGTGTACGTCCCGTTCCAGTCGCCCGCTTCTTCGGCGAGACCCCACGCGTCGTTCACTCGCACCTCACGCGGCGTCCTTCGGTAGGTCATGGTGGAATCCGCGGCGAATCGCGATCTCCAGTTTTCTCGCTCGGCAGCCGCTCCGTGCAACTGAGCGCTGCGGCCGGTGACCACGTGATACCCAGGCGCGAGCAGGCGGAAGATGGCGTCCGCGTCCTTGCGGACGATGGCGGCGTTGAACTCCTCGCGGGCCGCGCGCACCGCCGTCTGTGCATCCGCGGAGACCGCGATCAGGGCGAGGGCGAGGAGCATGCCCAAGATTAGCGCGGCCGCAGCTGTCCGCCGAGCCTTAGCAGCACCCACTCGACGGCCTCGAGTCCGACCACAAGAGCGGCGCCGGCGGCGAGGCTCACGGCCAGATCGGGGGCATGCAGCGGCCCGAAGCGCAAGAGCTTCGTGGCCCAGGGCCAGAGGAGAGTGCCGGCGAGCATCAACGTCACGGCGGTGAGAACCATCACCAGCGTTCGGTTGGGACGCAGGAACGCGGTCACGAGGGAGGTCGAGAAGGATCGATTGACGAAGATCAGCCCGACGAAACACAGAACCAGGGAGAAGAAGCTCAGGGCGCGCACCTCGTTCGCGGGCATGCCCCGATTGATGGCGCTCAGGTAGATGCCTCCCACCAGAAGCAGGGCGGCGCATCCCTGCGCGAGGCCCCACAGAACGAGCGGGCGAGCGAACAGAGGCGCCTCGGGATCGCGAGGCGGGCGGCGCATGATGTCCTCCTCTTCGGACTCCGCCTCGAAGACCAGGGAGCACACGGGATCGATCACCATCTCGAGCAGGGCGATGTGCACCGGGCCGAACAGAATGGGGAGCCCGAAGGGCAGGGGCAGGAGGGCGAGGCCGGCGATCGGAACATGCACCGCGAAGATGAAGCCCATGGCCTTGCGCAGGTTGTCGTAGATCCTGCGGCCCAGGCGCACCGCCTTCACGATCGAGCCGAAGTCGTCGTCGAGGAGAACGATCGACGAGGCCTCGCGAGCCACGTCGGTCCCCCGCCCGCCCATGGCGATGCCGATGTGCGCGGCTTTGAGCGACGGCGCGTCGTTCACGCCGTCGCCGGTCATGGCTACGACCTCCCGGTTTTCCTTGAGCGCGGTCACGATGCGCAGCTTCTGCTCCGGCATCGTCCTCGCGAACACCGTGGCCGTGCGCAGGCGTGCGGCGAGGGCGTGGTCTTCGAGGGTGAGGAGTTCCTCGCCGGAGACGATGTCTTCCGCGGCGAGGCCCGCCTGTCGCGCGATGGCCCGGGCGGTCGCAGGGTAGTCGCCCGTAATCATGATCACCTTGATGCCCGCGGAGCGACACGCGGCCACCGCGGCCTCGACACCGGGCCTGAGGGGGTCGGCGAGTCCCACGAGGCCCAGGAGTTCGAAGTCGAAGGCGTGTTGAGACTCCGGCCAGGCCGAGCCCCGTGAGAACGAACCGCGGGCCACGCCGAGCACACGCATACCCTCGGCGGCGATGGCGTCGACTTCCTTCGCGAGCGCCTGCCGCTCCGCTGCTTTGAGATGGCACAGCTCGGCGACCGCTTCGGGCGCGCCCTTGGCGGCGAGGAGCAGATCCGCCCGACCCGGGCACTCCCAGGCGTGGGTCATGGCGAGCAGCTCAGGGCGAAGGCCGTACTCGCGCACGAGCCTCCATTCCGGCCCAGGGACACGCTCGTTTCCGGGGAGCCGCTCTTCGCCTAGTGCGTGAAAGGCCCTCTCCATCGGGTCGGTGGGCTCTCGTGCACTCGCCAGGATCCCGTACTCGGCGAGGGCCTGGAACGCGGCGGGGATCGGGCCTCGCGACTCCGCTTCGTGGAAGAGATCTCCGTTTGGAAGCCTCAGCTCCGAAACCTTCATTCGGTTCTGGGTGAGCGTCCCCGTCTTGTCGGTGCAGAGCACGGTCGAGGAACCCAGGGTCTCGATGGCGGCCGCGCGCCTCGTGAGCACGCGGGCCTGCGAGATCCGCCAGGCTCCCATGGCCATGAACACAGTCAGCACCACCGGGAACTCTTCGGGCAACATCGACATGCCCAGAGCAATACCCGCGAGGATCGCGTCGAGCCATCCCCCGCGAAGCATGCCGTAGAGAAGGACGGCGAGCAGGCTGATGGCGCCGCCGAACAGGCCGAAGACCCGCACCAGGCGGCGGGTCTGGGCCTGGAGCCTCGGAGGTTCGAGGTCCATGGTGCTGAGGCTCTGGCCGATCCTGCCGATTTCGCTCCGGGCGCCGATCGCGGTCACCTCGGCGATCCCCGCGCCGCGCACGATGAGCGACCCCGAATAGACGAAGGGCAGGTCGTCGCCACCCGGCCGCGGGGCGGGAGCAAGCGCCCCGTTCTGGTCCGCCACCTTCCTGACCGGCACCGACTCGCCGGTGAGCAGCGATTCGTCGGCCTGCAGATCGTGACCCTGCATCAGACGCGCGTCGGCGGGCACGCGGTCGCCCTCGACCAGAACGATGAGGTCGCCGCGCACCACCTCACGGCCGGCGATCCGACGCCTCTCTCCGTCGCGAATGACGAGGGCGCGCGGACTGGTCAGGTCGCGCAGGGCCTCGAGGACCTTTTCCGTCCTGGACTCCTGCACCACGGTGATCACCACGGAGAGGGTGGCGAAGGCGATGAGGATCAGGGCCTCCTGGAGGTCTCCGAGGACGAGGTAGACCACACCCGCGCCGATGAGCAGGGCGAGCATGGGCTCGCGCAGCACCTCGAGCACGATCCTCCAGGGAGTGCGCCGATCGGCCCGAGGGAGTTCATTGAATCCCTCGGCCTCAAGCCTCGCCTGGGCCGCGCCTTGGCTGAGGCCTTGAAACGTCGCGGACGGCTCGGGGGGGCCGGGCATCACAGTCTCATGAACGTCAGAACGCCCCTAGGATACGTGGAGCGAAGTTCACCGGGCCCAGATGCGTTTGAATCACGCCCAGGCGGGGCTTCGACGATCCGTCGACTATGACAACATCGAAGACGTGAAGAACTCCGAGCTCGAGGCGCACCCGAGCCACGAAACCACCCTCGCGGGGCTCGCCATTCATCGGGCCCTGCCCGTCCGGGGCCGGCGCATGGTGGGCCCGTGGTGTTTCCTCGATCGCTTTGGGCCGATGGCCTTTTCGGGCGGGAAACCCATGGATGTGGGCGCGCATCCTCACATCGGCATCCAGACCGTGAGCTGGCTCCTCGAGGGCGAGATGGTCCACTACGACACTCTGGGCCACGAAGCCGCCCTGTCGCCGGGCGGGGTCAACATCATGACCGCGGGCTCGGGCATCGCCCACGCGGAACAGACCCCGGGGCGAAACTCCGGCCGGCTCTCCGGGGTCCAGCTGTGGATCGCGCTGCCGAACGACCACCGCCATCGCGCCGCCGCCTTTCAGCACGTGGCGCGCGTGCCGTCTCTTTCGCTCCCGGGTGGCCTCGTCCAGGTCATCACCGGGGCGCTCGAGAGCGCGGCGTCACCGGCCGAGCGGTTTTCGGATCAGGTCGGCGCCGACCTCGAGGTTCATCGCGGCGAGGCGCTCGCTCTTCCCCTGCGCGCGGACTTCGAGTACGGCTTCTTTCTGCTCGGCGGTGATGGCGCCTTTGAAAGGCAGGAACTCGAGCCGCGCACCCTCTACTACCTGCCTCCGGGAAGAAGCGAGGTCGAGATCACGAGTCGTGCGGGCGCGCGTGTGCTCCTCGTGGGCGGACCGCCCTTCGGCGAGAAGGTTCTGATGTGGTGGAACTTCGTGGCCCGCACCACGGACGAGATTCGCGAGGCCCGGAGCGACTGGGCCGCTCATCGCCGCTTCGGAGACATCCCCGGCTACGCGGGCCCCCGGATCGAAGCCCCGGAGTTGATGCGGCTGGCAGAGCCTTAGGGCACGAGCCGATCAGGGCCACTTCTGCGAAACTTCTCCACCATGCTCCTTCGTGGTCTCCTCCTCGCCGCCCTCCTGCACGCGACGCCCGCGCCGATTCAGCCGCCCCGAGAGACCGCATCCGCCGGCCTCCGCATCGCCGCCGCCTCCGATCTCCGTTTTGCTCTCGACGAAATCCTCACGACGTTTCGCGCCGCCCATCCCGCGATCAACGCGGAGGCGGTCTACGGGTCGTCGGGAAACTTCTTCGCCCAGATTCGAGAAGGCGCGCCCTTCGACGTCTTCCTCTCCGCAGATGCCGAGTATGCGCGACGGCTCTCCGCCGAAGGCCTGTCGGAACGTCCGTTCCCTTACGCCATCGGGAGGCTCGCTCTCGTCGTGCGCAAGGAGTCGGGCCTCGACCCGAAAGGCTTCGGCGATCTTCTGAAAGGCCCCGCGATCCGCCGCATCGCCATCGCCAATCCCGCCCACGCCCCCTACGGCCGGGCCGCCGAGGCCGCACTCAAGTCATGGAAGGTCTACGAGGCCGTGGCCCCCAAGCTCGTCTTCGGCGACAGCGTGTCGCAGGCCGCGCAATTCCTCGACACCGGGGCGGCGCAAGCCGGTCTCGTGGCCCTGGCCCTGGTGAAGGCCCGACCCGAGGGACTCACCTTCGCGGAAGTTCCTGACACCGCTCATCCCCCCCTGGACCAATCCGGGGTCATCCTGAAGCGCACGACGTCGATCGAGGCCGGGCGGGCCTTCGCGAGCTACCTGACCGGCGCGGCCGGGCAAGCCATCCTGACGCGATACGGGTTCGGCCTCCCCAGCCGGTAGACGTCTCCTTGGATCTTCAGGCCCTGCGCGTAAGTCTGCTGCTCGCGGCCGCGACCGCGGCCTGCCTGCTCGTCATCGGCCTGCCCCTGGGGTATTGGCTCGCGCTCACGAAGTCGCGCCTCCGCGCGATCATCGAGCCCGTGGTGGCGTTGCCCCTCGTCCTCCCGCCCACCGTACTCGGCTTCTGCGTCCTCATCGCCCTGGGGCCGCGCTCTCCGCTCGGCCGGGCCATCGAGGATCTCATCGGCGGCCCCGTCGTCTTCACCTTCGGCGGCCTGCTCATCGCCTCCATCCTTTACAGCCTCCCCTTCGCGGTCCAGCCCTTCGCGGCCGCCTTCTCAGGCGTGGATGTGAGCCTGCGAGAGGCCGCGGCCTGCCTGGGCGCATCGCGACTGCGAACCTTCGTGGAGGTCATCCTCCCCCTCTCGGGGCGCGGCGTCCTCGCCGGACTCATCCTGAGCTTCGCGCACACGCTGGGCGAGTTCGGGGTGGTGCTGATGGTGGGCGGCAACCTCCCCGGGGTCACTCGAACCGCCTCCATCGCGATCTATGACAGCGTGCAGGCGCTCGACTACGCGGCCGCGTTCAAAACCTCGGCGGTTCTCGTGGGGTTGTCCCTCGCGATCCTCGCCCTCACTTCGTACCTGCTGGGCGGCCTGGTCATTCAAGGCGGGCGGCGCCGATGATCAGTGTCGCGAAGTCGTTCCCGGGCGGGCCAAGGGTTCAGTTCGACCTCACCCTTCGTCCAAGCGGCACCACCGTGCTGTTCGGGCCGTCCGGCTCCGGCAAGACCACGCTCCTACGGATGCTCGCCGGCCTCGATCGGCCCGACCGGGGCCGGATCCAGTTCGGAGAGAGGACGTGGTTCGACGGCGACGCGGGTGTCGACCTTGCGCCTCAGGGGAGGCGGATCGGTTACGTCACCCAGGAATCCGCCCTCTTCCCGCACATGAGCGTCACCTCGAACGTGGGCTTCGGCGTTCCCATTCCCGAGCGACACACCCGCGTCCCCAAGATGCTGATCCTGATGGGCATCCACGACCTCGCCGGACGACGGCCTGCCGAGTTGTCAGGAGGCCAGAGGCAGCGCGTGGCTCTCGCTCGGGCCGTGGCGGCGCGGCCCGACCTGCTTCTCCTCGATGAACCGCTCTCGGCCCTGGACACCGCCGCCCGCGAGACCCTGCGCCGCGATCTTGGCCGCTTTCTTCGCGCGGTTTCGCTCCCTGCGGTGCTCGTGACCCACGACCGGACGGAGGCGCTCGCCCTCGGCGACGAAGGAGTCCTCATCGCCGAGGGCCGCGTGCTTCAACAGGGCCCCATCGCCGAAGTGTTCTCGCGCCCCGCCTCGGTCGAGGCGGCGCGGGTGGTGGGAGTGGAGGCTGTGGTTCCCGCTCGTATCGTCGGACGCGCCGAGGGTCTCGTGACCCTCGACGCCCACGGCGTCACCCTGACCGCTCTTGACCCTGGACCGACGGTGAACGAGGTCTTCGCGTGCATCCGTGCCGACGAAGTCATCCTCGAACCCGGAGAGGCGCCCACCAGCGCGCGCAACCGGCTGAGCGCCACCGTGACCGGCATCCATCCAGAGACCGCCATGGTCCGCATCGACCTCGACTGCGGTTTCCCCTTCGCCGCTTTCATCACCCGCGCCGCCCTGCGCGAACTCGGCCTGTCCGAAGGCTGGAGAGTGAGCGCCATGATCAAGGCGCCCGCGGTTCACCTCATCCCTCGAGGGTGAGCCCCTCGCGACCACGCCCCACGGGTATGCTACGGCTCGCATTCGAATGGCCCGGGACCGGGGGCCTCCCTCCGCGGAACGAAGATCCGCGCTTCTCTTAGGAGTCAATCGCCCATGAAGCCGAGTCGCACTCTGCTGTCCATAGCCGCCCTGCTGATGCTGACCCACGCAACCGAGGCGCTCGCCCAGGCCCGCCCCGGCGCCCCCCCGGCCTCCGCGGGTGGTCAGAAGGCCGGCAAGGAAGCAGACCTCCTTCCTGCCGAGCCCGTGACCGCGCAAAAGACCGGCACGTTCAACGGTCAGACGGTTTCCTACACCACGGAGGCGGGCTGGATCCCCATCCGCGACGAGGGCAGGGTGGTGGCCAAGATGTTCTACGTCGGCTACACCAAGAACGGCGTCACCGATGTCAGCAAGCGCCCGCTGATCATCTCCTTCAACGGCGGTCCGGGCACGGCGTCGGTTTGGATGCACATGGGTTTCACCGGCCCGCGTCGCGTGACCTATGACGACGACGGCTTCCAGCAGAAGCCCCCCGCGGGCATCGAAGACAATCCCCAGTCGATCCTCGACGTGGCCGATATCGTCTACCTCGACCCCATCGGAACCGGTTTCAGCCGCATGGTCGAGGGCGAGGACCTCCACAAGTTCCACGGCAAGGTCGCGGATATCCAGTCGGTCGGCGACTTCATCCTGACCTACGTCAACAAGAAGGACCGCTGGACCTCGCCCAAATTCATCATCGGCGAGTCCTACGGCACCACGCGCGCCTCCGGTCTCGTGGCCTCCGTGCAGCAGCGCTTTCAGATGTACATCAACGGGGTGATCCTCGTCTCCGCCACCGATCTCGACCTCGATCGCGGCCCCGAGATCAACTTCGCCACCGGCATTCCCACCAAGACCGCGACCGCCTGGTATCACCATCAGCTTCCCGCCGATCTGCAGGCGAAGCCCCTCCGTGAGGCCCTCGCCGAAGCGGAGAAGTTCGCCATGAACGAACTCCTCGTGGGCCTCGGCAAAGGCGATCAGCTCACCGACGCCGAGCGCGACGCCCTGGCCGCGAAGGTCGCGCGCTACACCGGGCTCAGCAAGAAGTACGTGCTCGAGGCGAATCTCCGCATCGACTTCGCGCGCCACTGGAAGGAACTCCTTCGCGATCAGCGCTACACCGTCGGCCGCCTCGACACCCGCTACATCGGCATCGACAAGGACGCGGCGGGCGAGCGTCCCGAATATTCGCCGGAACTTGCCGACTGGAACGGCCCCTTCGGCGCCGCCATCAACAAGTACCTCCGCTCCGAACTCAAGTACAACCCCGACATCCAGTACAACATCTGGGGCAACGTTCGCCCGTGGGCTCAAGACGACAACGTCAACGTCTCCGAGATGCTGCGTACCGCGATGCGGGACAACCCCTACCTCAAGCTCATGGTTACCGGCGGCTACTACGACGCGGCCTGCGACTATTTCAACGCCATGTACACGGTCCAGCACCTGCAGCCGGGCGGCGAGTTCAAGGGGCGCTATCGCTTCGCCTGGTATGAGAGCGGCCACATGATGTACTTGCGCAAGCCCGACCTGAAGAACGCCAACGACGACCTTCGCAGCTTCATCAAGTGGGCTCAGGAAGACGTCAAGGAGTACCCGCGCAAGGCGAAACCGGCCCAGCACTAGAGTCGTTCAACCGCGCGTTCGACATTTTGAATCGCGCCGCCGCGGGCCGGCAAGGCGTTAATCTCCGCGCAACATCCTGCTGAGGTTCACGCATGGTCCGTGACATAGGGTTCGGTTCGCGGCTGTCTCCATTCTCACTTCTCGTGTTCGCGCTCGTCGCCGCCTCTTGCGGCGGCGACGCGGGCAGCGGAGGGCCGAGTGCGCCGCCCGCCGCCCCGGCCCCAGCCAATCCCGGCGTCCGGGTCTCTTCCCTGGAGGCCGCCTATGACGTGAACTGCGGCCGCAACCAGCCCGGCACCTTGTTCATCGGTGCGGAGGTCGAACCGCACCTCGCCGTCAATCCGGCGCGACCCTCGAATCTCATCGCGGTCTGGCAGCAGGACCGATGGTCCAACGGCGCCGCGCGCGGACTCGTCCATGCCGTTTCATCGGATGGCGGACTCACCTGGGCCAGGAGGTCCCTCCCCTTCTCGCGCTGTGCAGGAGGAACCTTCGAACGAGCCTCGGACCCCTGGATCGCCATCGGCCCAACCGGAATCGCTCACGAGATGGCGCTCGCCGTCACGGGCTCGGCCTTTGGGGCGGGCTCGCTCAGCGCGATGCTCGTCTCGAGGTCCACGGACTTCGGGGTCTCGTGGTCTTTGCCGCAGGCCCTGATTCAGGACACCGCCCCCTTCTTCAACGACAAGAACTCGATCACCGCCGATCCCTTCGACGCGCGCTTCGTCTACGCGGCGTGGGACCGCCTGGTGCAGGACGCGGGTGGCCCCGCTTACTTCGCGAGGACCACCGACGGAGGAGAGAGATGGGAACAGGCACGCGCCATTCACGATCCCGGCCCCACCGCCCAGATCATCGGCGCCGAGGTGGTGGTGACGGACGCGGGAGACCTTCTCTACTTCTTCACTCAGATCGACGCCATCGGTTCTGAGAATCGCTCCTCGGTAGCGGTCACGCGCTCACGCGATCGCGGGGTCACCTGGGAGCCGGCGGTCACGGTAAGCCCTTCCTTCGCGGTGGGAACCACGGACCCGGACACCGGCGGCCAGGTTCGCGACGGCGCCACCCTCATGCACGCGGCCGCGGGCCCGGGAGTCGTGGTAGTGACCTTCCAGGACTCGCGCTTCTCGAACGGCGCGCGGGATGGCGTTGCTTTCTCGCAGTCGCGAGACGGAGGAAGGACCTGGTCGGAGCCCGCTCAGATCAACGCCGCCCCCGCCTTCGCCGCCTTCACTCCCCAGCCCCAGGTCTCGAGTGACGGGGTCATCAGCGTGGGCTACTTCGATCTGCGCGCGAACACTCCCGACCCATCGACTCTGCCCACCCAGTATTGGCTGGCCAGGTCGGTCGACGGTCGAAACTGGACGGAGAGCCGTCTCGCCGGGCCGTTCAATCTCACGAGCGCGCCGAATGCGGGCGGGGCTTTCGTCGGCGACTACGTGGGCCTGGTGGCCGCCGGCTCGTCCGTGCTCTCGCTCCTGGCCCAGAGCGGCAACGACATCAACAACCGGACCGACATCTTCTTCACCGCAACCTCCGGGGCCCGGCTCTCAGCCGAGAGTGGGGCCCGGGGCTATCGCGCCCTCTCAGGACAAGGAGGCGTCCCCACGCCGGAGTTGAGGCGGAGAGTCTCCGATCAGATCGCCCGCACGCTGGGCGACAAGATGACCATTCATCCTCGCAGGAGCGATGAGGGTCCCGCCCGCCGCTAACCGCCGCTCAACGCCTGGACGATGTGAACGGAATCGTCGGGCTTCAGCTCCAGGGCGAGGTCGTAGACCTGTTTTCCGTTGACGAAGAAGCGCATGTGAGGCCGCATCCGATCCTGTTCGTCGATGACCCGGAAGCGAAGGCCCGGAAAACGCCGGTCGATGTCGAGCATCAGCTCGGCCATGGTGGCGCCGAACGCTTCGATACGGTTCGTCCTCGTGTAGGAGAGAAGCGGACTTGGGATCAGGACTTTCATCGGAGGAGCGCGGTCTCGACGGCGTAGATCTCCGGAAGGTGCCGGGCCAGGCACGACCATTTGGCGCCCTCGTCGCGACTCATCCACACTTCGCCGCTGGTGGTGCCGAAGTAGAGGCCGACCGGAACCCGCATGTCGCCGGCCATGGCCTGCCTCTTCACCGTCCACCAGGCGTTCTTCTCGGGCAGCCCTTTCGAAAGTCGGGTCCACGACCTCCCCGCGTCCCGCGTGACATACGCGGCGGGCTTGCCGTCGGGCGATGTCCTCGGCCACACGGTCGCCCCGTCCATGGGGAAGACCCACGCGGTGCTCGCATCGTAAGGATGAACCACGATGGGGAAACCGACATCCCCCACCTTCGAGGGCATCGCCTTGCCGATGCGCGTCCAGGTGGTTGCCGGCCGGTCGAGGCGGTAGATGCCGCAGTGGTTCTGTTGATAGAGACGGTCGGGGTTGCTCGGACTCATCACGACGTGATGGGGATCGTGATAGGTGATCACCGAGGGGTCGAGCCCCTCCACCACCTCCATGCCGCCGACGAGCGGGCTGAAGCTCTTCCCGCCGTCCCGGGTCTCGTGAACCCCGCCGCTCGACATCGCGAAGTAGAGATGCTTCGGATCGCGCGGGTCCACGATGATGGAGTGCATCTTCGGGCCGTCGGGCGTCCCGTCCTGCTGGGCGCCCATCCACTCGCGATACTGTGGGTCATCGTTGACGATCGAGAAAGGCTCCCAGGTGACGCCGCCGTCCTCCGAGCGAAACAGACCCTGGGGCGAGGTGCCCGCGTACCAGACCTTCGGCTCGTTCCCATGAGCGGGAGTGAGCCAGAAGGTGTGATCGACCGACCGCGCGGGAACCCTCGAACCCTCGGGCGGCTTCGCGAACGCGGGCGGCTTCGCGGCCTCCTTCCAGGTGCGGCCGAAATCAGTCGAGCGGAACACGGTGGGACCAAGATGCCCGGTCTTGGCCGCGGCCAGGAGAGTGCGTCCGTCGCGCGGATCAAGCACGATGTGATGAACGATGTGCCCGAGGAAGTGCGGCCCGCTCGCCCGCCAGGTCTTCCGCGCCGCGTCTCCGCGGTAGATCCAGGCACCCTTGCGAGTGGCCACGAGGACGAGGACGCCTCGCAGCTTCGGCGAGCTCGTCTTGGGAATCGCTCGAGACGAGGTCGGTCGGGGGCGGGCGGCAGGCTTGCGAGAGATCTTCGCCATTTGAGCTCCTTATTCCGCGATTAGTCTGCCACAGGGCGGAGACTGCAACCGATCCAGGCGGCGCGTCAGCCGGCCCTCAACACCCGGTTTCTACCCGCCATTTTGGCCGCATAGAGCGCCTTGTCGGCCGCCTCGATCAACATCGCCAGTTCCTCGGTGGCGCCGAGCCCGGCCACACCAAAGCTTGCCGTCACCTGCAAGCGCGTGCCCTCGTGCACGATCACTCGTTCGCGCACCTTCTGAAGCAGGCGCTCGGCGAGTTCCTGGGCCTCGTCGAGGCTGGTCTCGGGGAGGAGCAGGACGAATTCCTCCCCTCCCCACCGACCAAGAATGTCGCTGCGCCTCGAGGCCGTCATCAGGGTCTGGCCGAGGTCGCGCAGAACTGCGTCGCCCAGGGCATGGCCGTACTGGTCGTTGATCGCCTTGAAGTGATCGATGTCGAGAACGATCACCGCGAGCGCGCGCTGGTGGCGGACGGCGGTGCGGTAAGGAGCTTCGGCGAGCTCGAGAAACCCGCGGCGATTGTTGAGCTGGGTCAGCACATCGATGCGCGCTTCGCGTTGGGCACGCTCGCGCTCAAGGGATTGCCGGCGAACGTAATCGGCGAGGGCGAGGGCGAGGAGGGTCGCGTCGAGCATCATCCCGATCTCGACGCCGCGATAGGTGAGGGTGGTGAAAGGCAGGAACAGGAACCCGAGGATGAGCCACAGCCCGGAGTG
>CAZYEA010000128.1:6485-13255 GCA_964646485.1 uncultured Acidobacteriota bacterium | reverse complement strand
GCCAAGCATTCGCTCCTCCTCGCCGCCGCCACCTTCATCGGCGCGTTCATCCCCCTGGTGGGGGCGGGGACCGTGGTGGTTCTAACCGCGGTGGTTCTGGTTCTGACCGGGCACGCGACGGGGGCCATCTTCCTGGGCATCTGGGGCATCGCCGTGGTCTCGACCATCGACAACTTCGTGAAGCCCTACCTGATGCGGGGACGGCTGGAGGTGAACACGGGCGTCATCTTCTTCGCCCTGCTCGGCGGCATCGCCTCGTTCGGGCCGGTGGGCCTGCTGGCCGGGCCGCTCATCGTGGCCTTCTTCCTCGCGGTGGTCCGCATGTGCCTGAACGAACTCGCCGGAGTCGAGGGCGAGGGCGAAGCGGCGGCCACCCTCGCGAATCCGCCTGAAGCACCGCCCTCGAACTGATCGCGTCCCCTTCTGAGGTCCGGCGAGGGGGCGGGCGGTGGTACGGTATAGGCGTCGATGAAGTTCAAGGACTATTACGAAATTCTGGGCGTGCCGCGAACCGCCACTCCCGACGAAATCAAGGGGGCCTACCGCAAGCTCGCGCGCAAGTACCATCCAGATGTCAGCAAGGAGCCGAACGCGGAGACGCGCTTCAAGGAACTGGGCGAAGCCCACGAAGTGCTGAAGGATCCGGAGAAACGCGCGCTCTACGACAAGATGGGCAGCCAATGGAAGGCGGGCCAGGACTTCAGGCCCCAGCCCGGATGGGACGCGGGCTTTGAATTCCGCGGGGGCGACCAAAGCGGCGACTTCGATCCGGACGACTTCTTCGAGGCCTTCTTCGGGAGGAAGCCGCGGGGAGGCTCGGGGCGACGCCCCAACCGGCATGCCCAGGGCGAAGACCATCACGCGAAAGTCATGATCGACCTCGAGGACGCCTTTCGCGGGGGGCAGCGCAGCATCACCCTGCGCATGCCCGGGTATGACCCGCAAGGACGCATGACCACCCACGAGCGCACCCTCGATGTGAACATCCCGAAGGGCATTCGCGCCGGACAGCATCTGCGCCTCGCCGGACAGGGCGGCGCCGGGGTGGGCAAGGGCGCTCCCGGTGATCTCTACCTCGAGGTCGCCTTCAATCCGCATCCGGTCTTCCGCGTCGACGACCGCGACGTCTACGTCGACCTGAGTCTCGCTCCCTGGGAAGCCGCCCTCGGCGCCAAGGTGGACATGCCGACGCCCGAGGGTCCCATCCAGCTCACCATCCCCGCGGGCTCGAGTTCAGGGCGGCAGATGCGCCTCAAGGGAAGGGGAATTCCCGGACAGCCGCCCGGCGATCTGTTCGTGGTTCTGAACGTCGCCCTGCCTCCCGCAAACGCCGAGGCCGAGCGCGAGGCGTATCGCGCGCTCGGGCGGGCCTTCTCGAACTTCCATCCCCGCGGTCGGACCTCGTAGCCGCGCACCCGCGCATGCTCTCGGCTCGCTCAGCCTGGTGGACGCGGGCTCTCCTGGCGGGATTCGCCGCGAGCTTTTCGGGTTGTGGCGAGCCGGCTCCTCCAGCATCGAAAGAGGGCTCAGCCCCTCCGACCGACCACGCGACGCCTTCGGCCCTGAGGGCGCCCTCGACGGAACACCTCCAGGCGCTGCAAGCCCAGCTCGCGCGGCCGGAAGGTCGGTTCGACCCGACTCCTCTCGAGAAGCAGGCGCTGGCCGCCATCTATCCGGAAGGATCGATCGCTCCCCTCTGGACGGACGCCTCGATGTCCCCCACCAAGGCCGCGGGAGTTGCGCTCTCCGTTCTGAAGGGCGCGGCCGCGGAGGGCCTCGCTCCCGCCGACTACGAGGCGGGCCGCCTCACGGCACTTTGGGACGGTCTCCTCGCGGACACCTCTGGACGCGCGCGCCGGGCCGCCTCGTTCGATCTGTCGCTCTCCCTCTCGATGATGCGATACCTGCGGCACTTTCATCGCGGTCGAGTGAATCCGCGGGAGATCGGCTTCCTCCTGAACCTGCCGAAGGACGAGCACGATTACGGTGCGATGGTGCGCGAGGCCGCGGGTGGAGGGCTTCAGAACGTCATGGCCTCC
Source organism: uncultured Acidobacteriota bacterium (assembly GCA_964646485.1). GTDB lineage: Bacteria > Acidobacteriota > Vicinamibacteria > Fen-336 > JAGNNV01 > JAGNNV01. Next base: position 11,216 of record CAZYEA010000128.1, on the reverse strand, counting down.
GTGGCGCCTCCGCTCGTGCAGTACCGCCTGCTGCGCTCGATGCTCCCCCGCTATCGCGCGCTCGCGCTCATCGAGGGCGCCGCCTTCCCGCGCCTCCCCGATTCGCCGCCCCGCTCGATTCATGCCGGAGAGACGGCGGCGGCGCTCCGCCTCGTCCGCACCCGGCTCATCGTCCTCGGCGACCTGCGCGCCGACGCGCCCACCCTCGGCGATCCGCCGGTCTACGAGGGCGAATTGATCGAAGGGATCAGGCACTTCCAGAAGCGTCACGGGCTCGAGGCCGACGGCGTGCTGGGGCGAACGACCTGGGAAGCTCTACGCGTGCCGCTTCGCTGGCGGGTGCGTCAGATCGAACTCGCGATGGAACGCATGCGCTGGCTGCCCCATCTCGGCGCGCGTCCCTTCGTGGCCGTGAACGTGCCGATGTTCCGGCTGTGGGGCTTTGAGAACGTGCCGGAGAGCGGCGCCCCGACCTTCGAGATGGGCGTGATCGTGGGCAAGGCCTTGAACACGAGAACGCCCGTCTTCATGGAGGAGATGGAGTACCTCATCTTCCAGCCCTACTGGAACGTGCCGAAGTCGATCGTGCAGAACGAACTTCTTCCCATTCTGAGGAGAACCCCCGGCTACTTGAAGAGCCAGGACATGGAGATCGTCGACGGCCAGGGCGACGATGCGAGAGTGGTGGCGGCGACACCTGAGGCTCTCGACCGCCTCGCCGCCGGACAGCTCCGCCTTCGACAGCGCCCCGGGCCCAGGAACGCCCTGGGCCAGGTGAAGTTCATGTTCCCGAACGATGAGAACGTCTATCTCCACAGCACCCCCTCGCCGGAGCTTTTCGGGCGGGCGCGACGCGACTTCTCGCACGGATGCATCCGCGTCGAGGATCCCGTGACCCTGGCCCTTTGGGCGCTTCAGGATCAACCTCAGTGGACGCGAGAGAGGATCGTCCAGGCCATGAACGGAAAACCCTCGTTCCGCGTCCCTCTCACTCGCCCGATCCGCGTGGTCATCTACTACGTGACCGCCGCGGTCATTCCCGCCGAGAACGCGGTCCACTTCGCGGGCGACATCTACGACCACGACGCGCGCCTCGACAAGGCGCTTCGGGCGAGAACGAGAACGGCGTCGTAGCGGCAGAGGGCGAGGCGACCGCCCCGCCTCTACCAGGTTCTGACTCGGCCCGTGTCCACGTGGACGAAGTTCGAGTCGGGGTAGTAACCCACTCCCCCGCCGCGCGCCTGCAGGGCGGCGCCGCGAAGGTCCTCGACGAGGTCATCGCCGAGGCGGATGTCGATGGCCTTACCCTGAAGATGGAGGCTGTTGCTGGCCACACCATCGCTCAGCTGATGGAGGGAAGCGTTCGTCGCGGGTGAGCGGTAGGCCGAGATGATCTCGAAGGGGCGGCGGGTCGAAGTGGCGCGCGCGAGGTCATGGAGGAGATCGAGGAGCGGCCGGTCGATGGGGTGCACGTCGCCGGTGCGAAAATCGCGCATCAGGTGATTGATCGCATCGAGACCCTCGGTCTCGTACGTTCCGCCCCGCCAGTATTCGATCTCGAGCTTCTCGCCCGTGTGCAGGTGATCGAAGCGGAGGACACGGGGGCCGGCGGGCTCGGTGAAGGCGCTCCTCGGGGCGAGAAGCCCAAAGGCGGCGCTGGTGGCGACGCCGAGGAAGCCACGGCGGGAGGGGCGATCAAAGCTCATGCGGGGCGAAGTCCAAACCTTGATTGTCCCTCAGTCCCGACGTCAGCGGTTAACCGCGGGACGGGGGCGCCCAACTTCCCCGCTCCGCGACACCCGCGCGAATGAGCTCAGCGGACGATCAGGACGGAGCAGTGAGCGGTCCGCACCACGCTCTCCGCCACGCTGCCGATGAGCGCGCGCTTGAGACCGCGGCGGCCGTGGGTGCCCATGACGATCAATTCGGCGTTGAGCTTCTGGGTCTCATCGAGGATCACCTCGCGGGGATCGCCGCTCTCCACCAGCATGGGGCCGAGCTTCGCGCCGGGGCACAGCCGGGCCGCGAGTTCTTCGAGTTGCACCTTCGATTCCTTCACGAACTGCTCGACGTACTGCTGCGACACGGTGAGAGCGAGGCCGACCGACTCGACCGGGATCTGGTAAGCGTGAAGGAGGTGGACGGTGGCCCCGGTCTTGGCCGCGAGAGCGCAGGCGGCGGTGGCCGCCTTTTCGGAGCACTCGCTGAAATCGATCGGGACCAGGATGTTCTTCGGAGGATCCTTGAGGGTCGTCACGTTCGTCTCCTAACCGTGGAAGATCGGCTCGATGATGGGATGCGGCCCGGTGTCGCGGCTCCGCTTGTGATCCGTGGTGGGCACGGGCTTTTTCACCCCGGAGGTCTCCGCGAGAAGCACCGCGATGTGCCGCGGACTGAGGCCGGTGCCCCCTTCCGTCTCGGAGAGTTCGAGGTGGCGGGCGATGTCGGTGAGGGACATGACCCCCACGAGCGCGCGGTCGCGGCCGACCACGGGGAGGCGCCGGACGTGGTTGACCCGCATCAGGACCTCGGCCCTTTCGAGGGTGTCTTCGGCATCGCAGGATATTACGCCGTGGGTGCTGGCCTCGGCGACGCGCAGTTCGGAGAGAGGCTTTCGCTCGCGAAGCGCGCACAGCACGGCGTCGCGGTCGGTGACGAGACCCACCACCCGGTTCTCCGCATCGACCACCGGCACGCAGCCGCAGCCGCGATCCTTCATGATCCGGACCGCCGCTTCGAGGGGGTCGTCGGGGCGACAGGTGAGGACCTCATCGGTCATGACGTCTTTGACTCGGTACATTCTCGAAGAGTCCTAAGGATGAGAGCGGCCGTGACCTTAACTGGCCGGTCGAAGGGAGAACTGGACGGTGAGAGTGAGGATGAATTCCTGGGCCACTCCGTTGAGGAGAAGCGGCTGGTACCGCCACTGCATGACCGCGGCTTTCGCGGGCTCGTCGAAGAGAGGGTTGCCGCGCAGGACCGTAGCCTCTTTCACCCGGCCATCAGTGCCCACCCGCGCCTCCAGGATCACGAGGCCCACGATGCCCGCCTGGGAAGCCATCAGCGGATACTCGGGCGGGACATAGACGAGACGCTGGGGAGCGCGAATCTCTCCGCCCACGCGGATCGGCGGTGGGGCGGGCTTGGCGAGAGGAGCGATGTCCTGGGTCAGCCCCCCCACGATGCCTCCCGCCACACCCCCCTCCACTCCACCTTCGACTCCCCCGGCGACGCCGCCGCCCGCGCCCAGGGACAGGGTCGGGCGCGCGATCTCGGCCGGCACCTCTACCGGGGCCACGAAGGTATTGGTGTTCGCGGGCGGAGGAGGCGTCTTGACCCGGGGCGCCGTCCGCACCGCGGGTGCTGGAGGAGGCGGGGGCGGCGGAGCCACGAAGCCGGGCTCGGCGAAGAAGGCGCGCAGGCCCATTGCCGGCTCAGGAGACTGCAGTTCGCCGAGTAGGGGAATCAGGATGAAGGCCACCACGACGGCCGCGTGGAGAGCGATCGAGACCGGCGCAAACTTGAGGCGCCGGTCCTCCGGGGGCGGACCCGCGAGGGCGTGTCCGTCGAGGCGAAGGGGCTGGGCGTGCTTCCACGTCACCGTCTCGGGCAGCCGCGCGGGAAGCGGAGAGTCGAACGCGAAATGGAGGGTGGTCATGGCCGGCCTCACTTTCCGGAAGAGGGCTGCGGGTTCGCGAGCTGCTCCATCAGCATCTCTGCGCGCTTCCGCGCGATCTGCAGGCGCTCCTGCATCTGATCGAACACGAACATGTGGGCGGAGTGGACCGCTTCGGTGAGCGGCGCCTGCGCATCCACGAGTTCCTGGTCGAGGCTCTGGCGACGCGCCTTGTCCTTCACCCGCTTGATCAGGCTCCGCGCCTCGTCGAGGGTCGCGCGCACCTCGCGCACGCTGGTCAGCATGAGCTTGCCCTCGGCCGGATAGTCACCGCGAGGCGCCACCTTTCCCGGGGCGTGGCACCGCGCGCACTCCGAGGACAGTGCTTTGGGTGAGAGCAGGTAGGCGCCGACGTTGCCATGACAGGTGATGCAGGTGGGCGTCTCGGGGTTGCCCTCCCGCAGCAGCTCGTAGTGTCGGCTCTTCTGGAAGGCGGCAAAGGGTCCGGGATGGCAGGTCCCGCAGGTCTTCGGGAGGTTCAACCGATTCACCGGGCTCGCCGGATTCTGCGGGCTCAGCATGCCCTGGTGAGCCAGGAACGACTCGAAAGTATCGGGATCGCCGCCATGGCACTTTTCACAACCCACTCCGGCGCGGCCATGAGCGGAGTGATCCCATTCGGAGAGGTGCCACATCGAAGCGCTTCGCGGGTTCGCGAAGTGACAATCGGCGCACTTGCTGGACGAAGGTTGAGCGGCGCTCGGTCCCGCGGCCAGGAACGCCGCGAGAAGGCCGAGAGTGAGGGCGCCTTCTTTGGCTTTCATTGGATCCTCCCTACGTCTGATTCGCCAACTGCAAATTAGGCCCCGTGGGGAGGAACCACCATGAGCCATACGAATCAGAAGCAAAAATGGCCGCGGCTCTAGCCGCGGCCCGGGGTGACCCCAAACGACTCAGATCAGGAGATTTAGCCCCTGAGCGAGGCCATGTCGATCACGAAGCGATACTTCACGTCGCTCTTCAACATGCGAGCGTAGGCGTCGTTGATCTTCTGCATGGGAATCGTCTCGATGTCCGAGACGATGTTGTGCTCCGCGCAGAACGTCGTCACCGCC
>CAZYEA010000128.1:0-6475 GCA_964646485.1 uncultured Acidobacteriota bacterium | reverse complement strand
CTTTGAGGCCGCCGATCAATGACCCCGCGATGCTCCGCCGGCCGAAGATGAGGATCCCCACGTTTGGCGAAGGGTGCGACACCTCGGGCACCCCCACCAGGACCAGGGTGCCGTCGCGCTTGAGGAGCATGGTGAAGGCGTCGAGGTTGTGCGAGGCGGAGACGGTGTTGAGGATGACGTCGAACGAGCCCGCGTGCTTCATCATCGCGTCCTGGTCCTTCGAGATCACGACCTCGTCCGCGCCGAGGCGCTTGGCGTCCGCGGCCTTGCCGGCCGAGGTGGTGAAGAGAACGGTGTGGGCGCCGAAGGCATGGGAGAACTTGACCCCCATGTGGCCGAGGCCGCCGAGACCCACGATGCCGACCTTCTTACCTTTGGTCACCCCCCAGTGGCGCAGCGGCGAGTAGGTGGTGATGCCCGCGCAGAGCAGGGGCGCCACCGCGGCGGGGTCGAGCTTGTCGGAGACGCGCAGGCAGAAGTCCTCGTCCACCACCATGTGGGTCGAGTACCCGCCGTAGGTCTGCTGGCCGGGCATGTGCTTGTCCGGGCTGTTGTAGGTCATCTGGAAACCGCCCTGACAGTACTGCTCGAGGCCCTCCTTGCAGCTCCCGCAGGTGCGGCAGGAGTCGACCAGGCACCCCACGGCCACGGAGTCGCCCACCTTGAACTTCTTCACCGAAGCACCCACCTTCGTGACCCGGCCCACGATCTCGTGACCGGGCACGCAGGGGTAGGTGGTCCCTGGCCACTCGCTCTTCGCGGTGTGGAGGTCGGAATGGCACACCCCGCAGAAGAGAACGTCGAACTGGACGTCGCGTGGAGTCGGCTCGCGGCGCTCGAAGGTATAGGGACCGAGGGGAGAAGTCTTGTCGAAGGCGGCGAAGGCTTTGGCTTGAGGCACGGGAATCCTTTCAGGGACAGTGGAGAAGCAATCAGCTTACCGGGGACGGGCGCGCGGCCGGGCGACCGGGCGCTTCTTCCGCGCTTGGGCCCCGGCCCGCTCCCAGGCCGCGGTCACCGCCGCGCGCAGGACCTTCGGCTCCGCGTTCAGAAGCCGCACCACCACCGCCGGCCAGTTGAGGTAATGGTCGGTGATGAAGAAGGTCTCCGGGTGGGCCGAGAGAAGGGCCGCCCTCTCCTCGAAACTGCAGACCATGGAAAGCGTCTCGGGGTCCCGCAAGGCGAAGATCAGCTTCTCGCCGCGTTTCAGCGCGGGCTTGCCGTACGAGGTCGACTCGACCACCTCGGGCAGGGCGAGGGTGAAGCGCACGATGTCGTCCAGGGTCTTCCGGGTGCGCTGGGCGTCCGTCTTCGCGCGGGCCATGTCCGCGGAATCGTACTTCTTCCTCCCGCCCCGGGAAGACCCCCGGTCAGGCGAGGTCGAAGAAGAGGAAGTGCGCGTCCCGCGCCGCGGTCAGCTCGAGTTGCCGCGTGTCGCTGATGGAGGCGCCATCGCCGGCCCGAAGGGTCTCGCCGTTCACCCGCAGTTCGCCCTCGATCACCTGCACCCAACCCGACCTCGAGGCCGCGAAAGCGTGATCGATGCTGCGCCCTTCGGGGAGCTTCGCCACGTAGACGTCGGCATCCTGATGGATGGAGATGGAGTCGTTGCGTCCGCCCCTCGAGGCGATGAGGTTCAAAGAGCCGGGCGCGATGCCGCCGAAGGACCTCTCCGCGTACTCGGGAGCCACACCTTCGGTGTCCGGCTCGATCCAGATCTGGAGGAAGTGCACGGGGTCGGTCTTCGAGGGGTTGTACTCGCTGTGCCGCACGCCTCGGCCGGCGCTGATCCGCTGCACGTCGCCCGCCTTCATGACCGCACGGGTGCCCATGCTGTCCTGGTGCTCGAGCGCGCCCTCGACCACGTAGGAGAGGATCTCCATGTCCGCGTGGGGATGCGTGCCGAAGCCCTTCCCCGCGCTCACCCGGTCCTCGTTGAGAACGAGGAGGGAGCGGAAGCCCACGTGACGCGGGTCGTAGTAGCCCGCGAAGGAGAAGGTGTGGTGGGTGTCGAGCCAGCCGTGATTGGCGTGGCCTCGCGCTTCGGACCTTCGGACGATGATGTTCTGGGTCATGGGGTCTCGCTTCCTGATTGTTGACGTGTCAAGCATACCGACCGATCCTTGACTTGTCAAGCAGCGCGCGATTACCATGGCGCCCGGCATGGCCCGCCCCTCGCCCCTTCTCGCCCTCTCACCGGCCCAGAGCGCCGCCTGGAGCGGCTTCCTGCGCGCCCATGCCCTGGCCACGAGGCGCCTCGACGCCGAGCTTTTCGAGTCGACCGGGCTGGCCTTGAGCGAGTTCGAGATCCTGCTTCACCTCGCCTGGTCCGGGGGCGAACGGCGCATGGCCCAGATCGCCCAGGAGCTGGTGCTCACCGGCGGCGGTGTCACCCGCATCGTGCTGCGGCTCGAGAAACTCGGTCTCATCGAGCGGCGCTCCTGTCCGGGCGACGGGCGCGGAGTTTTCGCCGCACTCACCGAGCGGGGCCGCGCGAAACAGATGGCCGCCCACCGGATTCACCTCGAGGGGGTGCGCCGGCTCTTCGTCGCCCACGCCTCCGAGGCGGAGTTGAAGACCCTCGGGAGAGTTTTCAGCCGGATCGTGGCTGGCGCTCGCGCGGAGGAAAAGGACCCCGATGCTTGCGGCCTGAAGCCCGCGCCCTCAACGAGGCCAGGGCGGAATCACACCCGCGGAAACGAGTAGACCGGACCGGCCGGGGCGCATGGCGGCGTCGACGCGCACCGCAACCGACGCCGCGCGAACCCGGAGCCCCGCGCCGATCGCGAACACGGACTCGCCCGGACCGGGGCCGCGGCTCGTCTCAAAGGGCCTCGCCCAGTCGCTGAAGACCGCGAGCCCCACCCTCGCGGCGGCAAGTTCGGCCACCCGGAAGTCGACTTCCGCGGTTCCGTGGAGAAGACCGCGACCGAAGACCTCACCCGTCACCTCGCCGTCGGTAACGAGCCGGGCCGATCTCAGGAGGAAGGGCCGGCCTGGCCCCTTGCCGGCGCCTGGATAGAGGGCGTGGGGAGCGTCGCTCGAGGTGCTACGGCCGTCGAGCCGCGCGAAGAACGCGACGCGTTTCGGACGGACGCTGCTTCGAACCGACAACGCCGCCCCACCCTCGAGAACTCCCGGGCCGCTCCCAAAGGCGCTCCAGATTCCGCCATCCGCGGCGAGAGCCGCGCGGTCCCTGAAGAGGCGAACTTCGGCGCCACCCTGGACCGAACCGAACGTGCTCCGACCCGAGAAACGGTCGACCCCGAGGCCGGCTCTCACCCGCACTCTCGAGGTGAGCCAGTGACTCCAGTCCATCGATGCCCGTCTTCGCGTTTCAATGGTCGACTCTTTCCGCGGTATCCCGTCGAGACGGTAGGACTGCCGGTCCCACAGCCCCGCGAGAGAAACCACGCCGGGAAGGCCGAGCAGGCGCGGGGTGTCGAGGCGAACCCACACCGAAGGCCGCCGCGCCGCGAAACGTCCGCCCACTTCCACCGATTCGGCGCGGCCGGTGGGACTGTTGATGCGGATCCGGCCCTCACGCTTGGCCGCAAGCTCGCCGGAGAGGCGCACGACGAGGATCCGCCACGGCTCGACCAGGCCGTTTTCATTGAGATTCGCCACCACGTCGGCCCGGCCGCCCGGCACGGGGCGATAGATCGCCTTACCCGTGGACGCGCTTGGAAGTTCGTCGATTCTCCGTTGCACGATCGCCATGGACTCGACAGTGAGGACATCCCGCGGATGCAGGCCGATGGCCTCGCTCGCGAGGTCCTGACGAGTTCGCACCAGGCCTTCGATCACCACGCGATCCAGCCGCGGCTCATCGATGCGATTCCAGGCGGCGAGGGCGGGCTGCGGCTCGTCTTCGAGGTAGAGGCTCGCCCCCAGCAGGCGCCAGGCCTCGGAATCGGCGGGATCGAGTGCGGTCGCCTCCGCGGCAAGGTCGGCGGCCTCCCTCCACCTCTCCTGCCGAAAGCGAACTCCGGCGAGGGCTTTGACCGGGCGCCCATCTCTCGGGCACAGGGCGCGAGCGCTCTCGAGGCTCGGCACCGCCGCTTCCGGATCCGCTCCCCGAGCCGTTTCGATGGCGGGATCGACCAGGGCGTCGCAGGCTCCGACGCGGCGAGGCTCGCTCGGTGCGGTGGGTGAGGCCGTAGGGACGATCGGAACCGTCCCAGGGAGCACCACAAGGGCGAACCCGCCGGTCGCCTTCCAAAGGCGCAGGAACTCGACCTCGCTCCGCGCCCGGAAGGGCCCGACCGAGGGATCGTGAAAGAGGACGTGGCCACTGGCCCAGGCCACGATCACCACATAGTGAAGGCGCCCGCCGCCTCCGTCGATCAGCGCGATCACCGGGCGGCCGGCCGCGATCTCCCTCCGCACATCCTCGGGCTCGGCGCGGATCGGATGCACGACGGCTCCGCGGGATTCGAGAGCGCCCGCAAGGTCGGCCGCAGCGATCCCGCCGCGTTCACGATTCACGAGACCGGCGAAGTCCTCCGCCTGGATATCTCGGACGCCCCAGTATCGAAGAACCATGGCCGCGGCTGCCCCCCCGCACAGGTCGACGCCCTGGGCAAGGAACGGAACATCGGCCACGACCAGGGGGAGCGCGGCGTCCTGCGCGCCGGCGCCGGGCGCGGAACCAAAGAGCCCCAGGGCCGAGACCAGGGCGGTTCGAATCGCGGACTTCAGTTGGCCAGCAGAATGACGATGATGATGATCAGGAGGAGCGAAACCAGGCTGATCTGGATGGTCTGCGCCCCTCCGGTCAGGAGTTCGCTCCCCATCGCCGCGCGATCCGCGACCCGAGCAAGATCGCGCGTCTCCAAGGTGGACACCGCGCCGTCCGCGCGTCGGAGGTCGAGCCCCATTTCCGCGGCCAGCTCGCGCACTTCGGCGCGACTCAGGAAGGCGTGAATCGTCGCGCGTCTTGCGTCGTCGGCTGAGGACCGGGCGGCAAGGGCCTGTTCGATGGCCGCACGGTCCACGACGACACCGGACTCCTGCGCCCATGCTCGCGAGCCTCCAGCGAGAGACACGATGAGAGCGGCGACGAGCAGGTCTTTGATTCTCATGGGATCGTCCTTTCCTTGGTAAATCCGGGCGGCGGGAGGGGAACCCGCCCCTGGGAGAACGCTACCTTCGAGCCGGAGTCTCGGTCAACGGGCAGCGGTCACACTCGCGCAGACTTCCACGTAGCGCTCCACCATGGCCGGCATCGAGAAGCGGGACTGGGCCCGCGCCCTTCCCGCCTTCCCCATCCTCGTCCGCAGGTCCGCCTCATGCGCGAGTTGAACCAGGGCGTCGGCGAGGCCGGCTTCGTCCTCCCGCCCCACCAGGCGTCCGGTGACCCCATCCTCCACCTGCTCCGACATGCCGCCCACCGCGGTCGCGACCACGGGCAGACCCTGGGCCATGGCTTCGAGCGAGGCGTTCGGACAACCGGCGGGCTCCGCCACCAGCGCGAACACATCGAGAGTCCTCAGGAAGCCGCTCATGTCCTTGGGCTCGCCCACGAACTCGACGGAGAGGTCGGCGGCAAGCGCTCGAAGTTCGGAGACGTGATCGGCAAAGCCCGGCTCCGCGCCGCCGGCGATCTTCAGGACATAGGGCGGGAGTCGCGGATGAGCGAGGCGCAGAGCGCGGAGGAGGCGATCGACATGCTTTCTCGGATCCAGCCGCGCCGCGGTGCCGATGGTGAGCAGCGCGCCGAAGGGACGCTCGAGCCCCGAGTCCTCCTCCACGGGCACGCCGTTTGGAATGACATGCACGGGCGCGCCCAGCGCCTCTTCCGCGCGTCTGCGCTCTCCCGCGTATTTCACCACCACCCCGGCGAGTCTCCGCCCGTACTCGAGGGTCGAGCCGTAGGGCAGGCCGGGGCGGGGATCCGCGAAGTAGCGCTCGAGCGACTCGAAGCACATTTCCCCGGGGCTCACATCGAAGAGCGGGATGTCGAGCAGGGCATCGGCGAGCAGCACCTTGTACTCGGGGATCACATTCCACAGGAGCACCGAGGCGGGAGGATCGCGATCGACGGCGTCCAGGATCTGGGCGACCGCACGCGCTGGATCCACGGCGCCTCTTGGCGGCGTGGCCAGGACCTCGATGCCGGCGGCACGAAGGCGCGCGCGCCCTTCGGTGGGAAAGGCGAGCTGCTCTTCGATGACAGCCGCTCCCGCCTTCATGCCCCGGGCCCGCAGTCCAAGAAGAAGGCGCCGGGCGCTCGTCTGCGCTCCTCCGGTCGAGAAGTTGTTGGTGATGAGGAAGAGGCCTTCTCCGGGCCCGCTTCGCCGCGCCGCGCGCAGGGCCCGAGGCAGGAGGCGCGCGTAACCCTCGACCATGCGCGCGACCTCGAAGTGGCGTCTGGCGGGCTCGCGGCCCAAAGGCGCCGGCCCCGGAGCCAGAGGGGCAAGGACCCGGGCGAAGTCTTTCGAGGTCGCCTCGGGGTCCAGGAGGAATACGGCCG
>CAZYEA010000127.1:0-13395 GCA_964646485.1 uncultured Acidobacteriota bacterium | reverse complement strand
TCTTCCGCTGAACGAGCTGGGTCGGACCGAAGGATCCGTTGAGCGCCCGATAGGTGAGGAGCTGGGGAGAGAAGACGATGAGGGCCGCCCCGATGACGGCGACCCCGCGCTCGAGGGCCCGCCGCAGGTCGCCCCTGACCAGCCGAAAGCCGAGATCGAGACCGGGTGCGATCAGGAACAAAGCGGCCTGCTCGCGGATCAGCATGCCGAAGCCCGCGGCGAGCCCCATGAGAACCCAATCGAAGACGAGGTCTTTCTCTCTTGCGCGCAGCCACAGGAAGAAGAACAGCGAGACCGCGAAGATCGAAGGCGCGTGAGCGAAAGCTGGAGCCACGGTCATGTAATAGAAGGCGGGGGTCCCAAACCAGACGGCCAGGACCGAGATGAGCGAGAGCCCTTCGCTGACGCCGAGAAAGCGCTTGAGCGCATGGAAAGCGAGCGCAAACCCCATCACGGCGAGGAACGACGAACCGTAGGCCACCGCACCGGTGTAGGCGGGCGAGAATCCGTCCTCGGGCCCGCGCAGCATGCCGGCCTTCACCAGGCCGTGCGCGGCGAGATAGAACGGCGCCCACGCCACCGCCGAGCCGATGGGGGCGAAGTTGATCGGCCGGTTCGTCTTCGGTTCCCGACGGTCCAGGAAGGTCTCCTTGAAGGCGGCAAGGCCCTGGGGATTGGCGCGGTAGAAATACTCGTACTCGTTCGTGAAATCGAGGTCGCGATCGAAAACCGCGGAGCGCAGGTGGGAGTAGTACTCGATCTCGTCCGCCCCCCGTATTTTGGTGGAGACGAGGGCCAGGGTCAGCACGCTCGCGATCGAGAAGGCGATGAGGGTGCCCCGGCTCATGCCGAAGCTCCCAGGAAGTCTTCGATCCGCTCGGCCCGCCGCGCCCAGGAATACTGCGTCGCCTTCTCGAACGCCGCGCGCGCGAGGGCCATCTGGAGGGCCCGGTCGGAGAGAACGCGGTCGAGGGCCTGGGCCCAGGCCTCGACGTTTCCCGGGGGAACCACGATCCCGGTGCGGCCGTCCTCGACGATCTCGCGCGAAGCATCGGTGTCGGAGATGAGCAGGGGCCGTCCGGCCGCCATGGCCTCGAAGGCTTTGATGGGCGAAGTGTGCTCGGAGGTCATGGCGCTTTTCAGGAAGGGTGCGGCCACCAGGGTCGCGCGCGCGAGCTCGCTCGCGACGTCCCTTTGGGGCAGCGACCCCAGGAAGCGGACCCTCTCGCCCAGATCGAGACTCTTGACCAGCGCCTGGATCCGATCGAAATCGTTCTCGCCCTTGAGGCCGCCCGCGATCACGAGTTCTCCGCGCCCGAGCCGGGCGAAGGCTCGCACCAGGACATCGACGCCCTTCCAGGGGTAGAGCTGGCCCGCGTAGACCACGCGGTTGTCCAAAGAAGGCGGGGTGAACACGCGGTCTATCGGCGTATCGCAGCCGTTTGGGACCACCGCGGTTCGCGCTCGCGCCCCGAAGAGGCGCTCGAAGGTGGTGAGGATCCCCCGGGTGGTGGCGATGAAACCGCGCGCCTTCGTCCAGACCCGGCGTTCCCGGTTTTCGATGCGCCGGCGCTTCGCGGGGCTCGGGACGGAGCCCTGGCCGTAGAGCTGATGACGCTCGTCGTACATCACCGCTTCAACCGCGTGGGCTTCGTAGGTGAGTCCCTCGCAACCGAGCCGAAGCAGGAGGTCTCCGAGCTGAAGATCCCGGGTGAGCAGAAGCGCGCCGTGGCGCGAGGCCCGCCGGCCCATGAGCAGACTCTGGCTGAGATAGCGGAGTCTCGGGATGAAGGACGAGTTCGGAGCATGACCCACGATGAGACGGTCCACGTGCAGGTGCGGGGAGGGGTCGACGCCGAACCCGGCCAGGATCTCATCGGTGGGGCGCGGGTCGGAGTGGCGGACCACGAGCCGCACCTCGAGCCCGCGGGCCGCGAGGGCGTGCGCGGTTTTCACCACCTGAATGCCGTTGGCGCGGGGCGAGGGGAAGCGGATGTCGGAGAAGATGAACAGAGGCGGACGCGCACTCATGGCTTCTCCAGCACGCATTCGATCTGGGAGACCATCACGTCGCCCACCACGGGAACCTCGAGCAGGAAGGACTGCAGGAACTTCGGCACCACCCGCTTGAAGAACCCGGTCACGTATCGCTGCTCGGAGATCAGGCGGAAGGGCGAGGCCGCGATCCATGACGACATGCCGCGCAGGGTGACGGCGGTGAGCAGATCGTCTTCCTTCTCCCGGCCCGCCTCGGCGAGCTTCACGAAGGTGTTGGCGGACGAGCGCTCCTTGAGAGTCCAGGGGGCGGCCGCGGCGAGGTAGACGAAGACCCGGAAGGCGAGCTTGCGGCCGAGGAAGAGGTGAATGGGAATGGGCACGCGGAGACGCGGCAGGTGGGCGCCGGCGAGGGACAGGGTGGGGGCGGTCGACAGATAGAAACGCCCGCCGCGCTTCAGCACCCGCGCGCATTCCGCGATGTAGGCGCTCGCCTCGGGGAGATGCTCGATCACCGAATGGGAGAGCACCACATCGAAGGACTGGTCGGCGTAGGGCAGGCGCAGGCCGTCGCCCTGGGTGAAAGCGACGTTGCCAATGCGTTTTTCCCGGGCGAGCTTCGTGCCCGCATCCGAGAAGCGGGGAGACAGGTCGAGCCCGACCGCGAACGAGACTTCCTCGGCGATCGAAAGTGCGGTGCCCCCGCTGCCGCAGCCCGCATCGAGGACGCGTCCTTGAAGCTTCACTCCGGACCGTTCCACCGACTGGATGACCTTCGCGCTGCGGACGTACTCGAAGACTGCGTAGTCGTACTCGCTGCGGAAGCGGATTTCTCCCGCGGCACGTATGGCGTCGTTGTCGATCCGTCTCATCGCCGGGCTTCTTCGTATATCTCGCAATAGCGATCGACGAGGCCACGAAGAGAGAAACGCTCGTCGATGAGTCGTGCGGTTTTTTCGCTGATCCGCCGATTTTCTCGCAAAGAGGCGGCGATTCCCTCGGCGAGGGCCGGCGGATTCTCGCGGGGCACGAGGCGCAGGTCCTCGGGGAACATCTCTCCGAGCTCGAGGCCGCCCGGATTGTCGGTGGAGACCACCCGGGTGCCGCAGGCGAGGGCTTCGAGGACGACGGTTGGGGTTGCTTCGAGGCGGGAAGAGAGGACGAAGAGGTCGGCGGCCGCGTGAATCTTCGCCACCTCCTGGTTCGGGACGAGGCCCAGGAACCGCACCCGTCCCCCGAGACCCAGCTCGAGAGCGAGCGCCGCCAGCCGATCCTTCTCCTCACCCGAGCCCGCGATCACGAGTCTTGCCCGAACCCGGGCGGGGTCGAGGAGGGCGAACGCTCGAAGCAGGGTCTCGTGGTCGGCGAGAGGATGAAGGCGCTTCACGTTGAAGAGAAGCGACTCCCCCGAACTCACCAGAGGGGCGCGCACCGCTTCACGCTCTTGCGGGCTCAAAGGAGAGAACAGGATGTCCACGGCTGGATAGACGACCGAGGCTTCCGGGAGCGGCACGTTCAGCTCGCGGGCGCGCGCCAGGAGCGCCGCACTGTAGAAAGTCACGTGCCGCGCCTTTCGGTTGAGCGCCTTGAAGGCGCGGTTCCGCCCGTCGTGATGCCAGATCTCCGTTCCGTAGTGAGTGAGGATGTACGGCTTGCCCCGGCTCGAGGCCGCGCGGGCCGCGATCTGGTTCATCCAGGTATTCGAGTGCACGTGAACGAGGTCGGCCTCCTCGATCAGGGGGAGGGCCTTCTTGCGCGTTTCGATGGCCTCGAGGAGCTGGGGAATGCGGGTCATCCGGAACGCATTCCGGCGTCGCACATACGCGGTCCGGGCCCGCGCGGCGTCGCCCGTCCTGAAGGTCAGAAAGGAAAGCAGGTGTCCGCGCTTTTCAAGCTCCGTCCCGAGGACGTGCGGCAACAGCGCATTCGCCGCCTGATAGGGCGGTAGATGCGGGGTCACCATGAGGATCTTCAAGCTTCGTTCCTTTGGAGGCGGGCCTAGGTGCGTGAGGGCCGGGGCAGCGCGAGGGCGGCGGCGCCCTCGCGGTAGGTCACCCCGCGCGCCTCCAGCCGCTTCATGACGTGTTCGAAGACACGCTCCAGCCGCTCGAAGAAACGGTCCACGTCCGCCGCGGTCCGGTTGTAGGGGGAGCCGCCCGGCACGAGTTCGCTCGAATGGAAGAGCATGTTGAGCGTGGGCACGCCACGCGCCACCAAAGCGCTTGCGAGGGCCTTCGCGTCGTCCACGTTCGAATACGAAGGCCGGAGCCAGACGGCACGCAGGCCGAGCCGCTTGAAGTAACCGCGCCAGGGGATGGCCGGGAGCGAGGTGAAGAGGCGTTCGAGGGTTTTCGGCAGGGCCGGCGCGGTCGCGGACGACACCGGAATTTCCAGGACGTTCGAGGGTCCCGGCCGAAGCAGATCGCCGCGATCCGGCCAATAAGGCGACACGGTTGCCCCCGCGAACGAAGGCCCGCCCTTTCGCGTCTCGTTGAAGAGCGGATCGACGCTCGTGTCGACGAGGTAACCGAGCCGCTCGAGAATCGCGAGCGAGCGTGTGTCGAAACCGTGACGACCGGCCCGATAGCTCACCGGCCGGACCCCGATCGAGGTCTCGATGGCCTCGGTCAGCTCCCGCAACTGGGGTTCGAGTTCCGAATCTTTCAGCTGGCTTGGATAACGACCTACGAGGTCCTCTTCCCGGTACGGCGGAGAGCTCCAAGGATGCAAATGTGCCCCAATCTCGCAACGGCCTGTGGCGAAAAGGTCGCGGAGTATCGACTTCGAAGGCTCCCTCGTCGCCATCTCATGAGTGACGAGATACGAGGGTCGAACCCCGTAGGTATCGCAGAGGGACTGGAGTCTTGGCAGGGCACGCGCGTTCTCCACCGACAGACGCTTCCGGCCCTCGAGAGACCACTGATCATCGGCTTCGGTGTCGATGCCCACCATGAAGAAAGGTCTTCCGCTCATGCGCGGTCCAAGTCTCCATCGCCGAGGAAGAGATTCCAATTCGCGAGCTCCTCGACGACGCTCTTCGGGCCCCCCTGTCCATCGGGGGTTCCACGGTAGGCGACGCAGTATTGAACCGCGGTGGTTCCGGACCGAAAACCGTGGCGCCGGAAGGCTTCGCCAAGCCGCCGATTGAAGCAGTAAACCTCTGCCCGAACGAGCTTTCTCGACGAAAAATCTGCGAGGGCCGCGGCAATAAGTGCGTCCGAGGTGGCGATGTCGGTGGTGTCGCAAAAGAGGTCGCCGATAACCCCTCTTCGGAACTTCGGATCGCCTTCTTCCCGGATCACCGCGAATCCGCTCAGTGTGCCGGCCCGACGGGCCTCCAGAACGCGATACTCGCGGAAGGGGCAGGCCAGATATTTCCACTGGAGGTACCGTGCATCACGGCGCACACAGGAGGCATACGAGCCGCGTGCGCGGAGCCAGAGTTCGTCGTATTCGCCACCGAAGGCTCCGACGGGCCGGACGTCCACATCGATCGCCTGGACCGGGTTTCTGGACAGCAGGGTGAGGCCCGCGCCCAGCAAGGGGCCGGCGAGGGTTCCCGCCACGCGACCAAGTTTTCGCCGCGCCACCGCCGTGGAGTCGAGGATCTTCAGGAACGAGGGGACAGGGCCCACATCGTTGAAGATTTTTCGAAAGAGAGGATATGAAGACGGAGTGAGCCCAAGTGCGAGGGCCACGTCCACTTCATCGGCCCAGCGATTCGACAAGGCGATGCCGATTCCACGGCCCTGGGCGCTCTTTCGCACGAAGTAGTCGTTCCCCGCCGAGGCTCGCACTTCGCGGTCGCCCCACCACATGGGAAAGGGCATGGTCGCCATCTGTCCGAGCAGCGTGTCCCCCTCCCGCGCCATCCAGATGACGGGACCGTCCTCCGGAGTGTTCGGGTTCTCGAAGTATTGCCAGTTGTAGCGCTTGCGGCTGCGCTCGCGGTTTCCGTCCCCAAAAACCTCCGCGTAAAGAGCGAAAAGCTCGGGGTCGTGCTCCGGGCGTCGGCGGACAATCTCAAGGCTCGTCATGCTTTTTCTGGAGTGGGCAGCGGAGCGTAGCCGAAGAGCGGGCCGAATGCCGTCTTGATGGACGGCTTGAGCCGGCCACGGAAATTCCGGTTGAGGGAACCGAAAAGTTGCTTTTGGGAGGGGGGCGCAGCGTTTGCTGCGTCCCCTTCCCGAAGCGTTCCTCCTTGGGGGAGGTTCCCGACTTTACGGGAGCAGAGTTTGGTTTGGAGGGTATTTGGAGGGTAGTTACGACTTCTGCCTTCTTAGACGAGCAACAGCCATGCCATGGTTGCAACGGTTTCCCGGATTTCTGTTTTTTGGTGACTCCTCTCACCGGATTTTGGGTCCCTGGCGCGTCTTAGGTTTTGAGATGATGAAGAACCCCGAAAGTGAGGCGGATTTCCCTCCCGAACGGTTCTCCTGCCGTGGGGAGGGGGCCACGACTGTCAACCGACTTGTGTTGTCTTGTACACTCTCGCGCTCTGAAACGTTCCCTTAAGAGGTTCAGGTGAAAATGAAGACGAACAAATTGGGCACACTTCTCGTTCTTGCCGTCGCGACCTCCTTCGCGACCAGCGAAGCGCGTGCCGACATCAAGACCGATCAGGCCATCGCCAAGGCTGAGGAGCAGTTCGCCAAAGGCAAGCCCGATGAGGCCATCAAGTCGCTGATGAAGGTCGCGACGGGCACGCCTTCCGTCGAGGCCTATCTCGCCCTGGCCAGTCTTCAAGAGCGCAACGGGAACGCGGAGGACGCGGTCGCGAGCATCGCGAAGGCCGTCGATGTGAGCGCCTCGGCGACTCCGGCACTCAAGGCTCAGGCCCTGGCTGCCTCCGCCCACATGGCGCTCAGGAACGGCTCCGGTGCGGCCGCCCTCGACATGGCGAACAAGGCGGTGGCCGCGGACAAGAACGGGCACTCCCTCGGAACCCTCGCCTCCGCGCACGCGCGCGTGGGTGACGCCAAAGCCGCGCACGCCGCCGCCGATGCCGCCATTGCCGCGAGCGCCACCAGCTCGATCGCCTACCTCGGCAAGGGCGATGCTCTGAGCGCCTCCGGTCAGCCCGCCGAAGCGGTGGCCGCCTACCGCAAGGCGATGGAACTCGATCCCAAGAACGTCTCCGCGCAGGTGGGTCTCGTCTACGCGCTCATCGCCTCCAACAAAGCCGCCGAAGCGAGGGCGGTGGCGCAGAAGGCGAGCGAAACGGACAAGAACTCCGGCCCCGCGTTCGCGGCTCTTGGCTACGCCATTTCCGCGGAGAAGAAATTCGACGGCAACGATCCGTCGTGGAGCGACGCCATCGCCCAGGCCCAGCAGGGCGTCTTCCTCGCCCCCAAGAATCCTCAGGTGCAGATGATCGTGGCCAAGCTCTTCGAAGCGCGCGGCAATTACGACCAGGCCCAGGTGGCCTACCAGGCCGCTCTGGCCGCCGATCCGGGCTTCACCCCCGCGCGCACCGCGATCATCCTGACCATGTTCCGTCGCGGCGACATCGACGGCGCGCTCAAGGCCGCGGGCGACCTCGTGAAGGCGAACCCCGAGAGCCCCGAGGCCAACAAGGTTTACGGCGAGTTCCTGGCCCGCAAGGGACAGTTCAAGGAAGCCATCCCCGCTCTGGAGAAGGCGACCGCGGCCATGCCCAACAATGCCGATGCCTGGGCCATCCTCGCTCACTCGTATCACATGACGCGTTCGTTCGAAGACGGCAAGGACGCCTACGCCAAGGCGGTGGAGCTGAACCCCACCAACAACGAGATCAAGTCGAACTACGGCCTTCTCCTCGGCATGAGCGGGGATCCCGACAAAGGCGCTCAGGTGCTCTCCGCCCTCATCAACCTGCCCGGTTACAAGAGTGCCGCCGGCTTCGCGAACTATGGATACGTGCTTTCCCGCGTGAAGCCGCCCCGCGCGGGTGAAGCGATTGCCGCCTACAAGAAGGCGATCGAACTCGAGCCCGCCAATGCCGGTCTCTACTTCGGCATGGGCTGGGCGCAGTACTACGCCCAGAACTATCCGGAGTCGATCGCGGCTTTCGACAAGGCCGGGGCCATGGACAAGAACTACGTCGCGGAGACGCGGGGCCCGGTGGGCTGGTGCCAGTACTTCATGGCCGTGGCCGCGGACGGAGCCAAGCCGAACTTCGCGACCACCAAGGCCGCGATCGAGGCCGCGGAAGCGGCGGGCCGCCCGAACACCCGGCTGGCCGAGGCGGTGGCGCGGTACGAGAAGGCGATCGCCGATGGACAGGCCGCGCAGCTCCGAGCCCAGATCGAGATGGAGAAGCGGCGGGATGCCGAAGATGCGATCGACCTCGGCAAACTCACCCGACAACTCCAGCGGGGGGGAATCCAGCAGCGGGTTGAAGCCGCCAGAGCCCTGGGGGCGGCGGGAGCCGATGCCGCGGAGGCTCTCGGATATGCCCTCGAAACGGACTCGATCATCGACGTGAGGGAAGCGGCGACCGAGTCTCTGCGCAAGATGGGGCAAGGCGCCCGCAAAGCCCTGCCCGCGCTCAACCGCTATCTGCGCGCGATTCCCCTCGCCGATCCCACCGGCGGAGCCGAGGTCATGAAGCTGGAACTGAGGGAGTCGGACATGCGCGGAGTGATCCGCGGGATCGTGGCCAAGCTGAAGTAAGAAACGCTATCCGCGGGCGCGCTCGATCATCCAGAACGAGACGCCCGCGACCGCGGCCGAGGCCGGGATGGTGAGGATCCAGGCCCACACGATCCGGCCGGCCACCCCCCACTTCACCGCGGACAGCCGCTTGGTGGCGCCCACCCCCATGATTGCGCCGGTGATGGTGTGGGTGGTCGACACCGGAACCGCGCCGTAGGTGGCGATGAGCAGGGCGAAGGCACCCGCGGTTTCCGCGCAGAAGCCCCCGAAGGGCTGCAGCTTGGTGATCTTCGCCCCCATAGTTTTCACGATCCGCCAGCCGCCGAACATGGTTCCGAGGCCGATCGCGGAATAGCAGAGGAACTCCACCCAGAAGGGAATGGTGAATTCCTGCTGATGCCCGGACGCCACCAGCAGGCTTGCGATGATTCCCATGGTCTTTTGAGCGTCGTTGCCGCCGTGGTTGAGCGAGAAGAAGCCCGCGGAGAGCAGCTGGAGCCGGCGGAACAGGGTGTCGAGCTTGTAGGGATGCCACTTGCGGAACATCCAGGTCACCGACACCATCAGGGTGAAGCTGATGACCGCGCCGATCACCGGGGATAGAACGATGAAGATGAGGGTCTTCGTCCAGCCCGACGCGATGATGGCGGCGAAGCCGCCCTTTGCCACCGCGGCCCCGGCGTAGCCGCCGATCAGGGCATGGGACGAAGACACCGGGAGCCCGTAGTACCAGGTGATGAGGTTCCAGAAGATCGCGCCCAGGAGGCCGGCGAGGACCACGTCGGGGGTCACGAGCTTCACGTCGATCATGCCCTTGCCGAGGGTCTTCGCCACCCCCGTCCCGAAGACGAAGACGGCGGCGAAGTTGAAGAAGGCGGCCCACAGGACGGCGGCCCGCGGCGACATCACCCGGGTGGACACCACGGTCGCGATCGAATTCGCGGCATCGTGAAAACCGTTGAGGAAGTCGAAGATCAGGGCCACCAGGATGATGAACCCTACGAAGGAAAAGGCTATTTCCATGGCTGCTGGCCGGGCGGTGTCTGGCGAGCTTTCTCTTGGATCAGGCGTTCTTGATCACGACGTTGCCGATGGCGTGGGTGTAGTCCTTGCACGCATCGCAGGCGCTCTCGAGCGCCTCGTAGACTTCCTTCCACTTCATGATCTCGATTGGATTTCCGCCGGTCTTGAAGAGCTCGCCGATCACCGAGGTGTAGAGCGCGTCCGCCTGGTTCTCGAGTTCGGAGATCCGGACCGTTCCGGCCTGGATCTTCTGCTCGTCTGAGAGGTCCCAGATGAGCGAAGTGATCCGGTCGATTTCGTCCGCCATCTCCTTCAGGATGAAGGCGAACTGCCGCAGGCCGGCGGGCGACTCGCTCAGTTCGAACACCACGAACGACTGGGCCACCCCCTCGACGAAGTCGAGGACGTCGTCCAGGCTGGTGGCGATTTCGCGGATGTCGTCGCGGTCGAAGGGGGTGATGAAGGTCGAGTTCAGGGCGAGGAAGATCTGTTTGGTGATCGCGTCGCCCTCGTGCTCGAGGGCCTTGAGTTCGATCACGCGAACCCGCCGATCCTCGAGAGACGTGCTGACGGCGATGCTCTCGAAAACGCGCATGGCCCTCACCAGGTTCTTGGTGTCCTGGGCGAGCAGTTCATGGAAGCGCTCCTCCTTGGGCATCAGGAGTCGGACGAAAGAGTCGAATTTCACGGGAGGGACCTCGGAGGATGGGGTCGGGTTGGCGTTTGTGTGGTGGCCCGCCGCTCAATCGCCGCGGGAAACGATGTCTTTCCCGTGACGCGGCTTGAGGGAAGCATATCAGGGGCTTTTTGGGCCTTCTCCCGCGGCCTGCGCACGCACGGGCAGGTGAATCTCGAACCTCGATCCCTCTCCGGGCACGCTCGTCACCCGCACCGAAGCCCCCATGCTCTCGGCCAGATGCTTCACGATGGAAAGACCGAGGCCGGTGCCGCCGAGTTCCCGGCTGCGCGCGGTGTCGACCCGGTAGAAGCGTTCGAAGAGTCTGGGAAGGTGCTCGGCGGCGATGCCGGGACCCGTGTCCTCCACAGCGATCAGCGCTCCCTCCCCGGAGGACCCGACGCGCAGGGTGACCCGGCCGCCGTCCGGCGTGTACTTGAGCGCGTTGTCGACCAGATGCTCGAGAATGCGCCGCAGGCGGTCGCTGTCGCCCGACACCGGCGGCGTGGGGGCGGGCACGGCCTGCAAAGTGATGGACTTGCGCGATGCGATTTTGGCAAAGGAGGCGACCACATCCGCCGCCACCGCTGAACCGTCGAGCGGTTCGTTCGACGAAGGCTGGGCTCCCGACTCGAGCCTCGACAGTTCAAGCAGGTCGTTGACCAGCGCGGCCATGCGGTCGGCGTTCGCGCGGATCCGGGCGAGAAACCGCCTCGCCGTCTCGGCCTCCTCGAGCCCGCCGTCCTCGAGGGCCTCGACGAACCCCCGAATCGAGGTGAGCGGTGTGCGCAGTTCGTGGGACGCATTGGCCACGAAATCGCGCCGGATCCGGTCCACCCGCCGCCTCTCGCTCACGTCGTTGAAGGTGATGACCGCGCCGTGAGCCTCTCCTGGAGAGGCGGGAAAGGGAACGCCCACGAGCACGAAGGACCGGGAGGTGCCCGCGAGGTCGATTTCCGCGGTCTGCCTCTCCCCGGTGGTGAGGACACGGTCGATGAGGGCGCCGATCTCGGCCTGGCGGAACACTTCGAGGTAATGAGTTCCCGCCGCGGCGGCAAGGTTGTGAGAGCGCGCGAGCGCGTCGTTCACCAGGAGGACGAGGCCGCGATGATCGACGGCGAGAAGTCCGTCTTCCATGGCCGCGAGCACCGCGGAGAAGCGCGCGCGTTCCCGGGTGGCCGCGGCGAACTGTTCCTGGATCCCTTCGGCCGCGCGATTGAGCACGCTGGCGAGGCGCCCGAACTCGTCGTCGCGGTCTTCGCGGATCCGGCGATCGAGATCGCCCTGGGCGAGCGCCTGGGCGCCTTGCAGGATGCGGGACATGGGCTCCGCGAGAGGCCTCGAAAGCCACCAGGCGAGACCGCTCGAGAGGAGGAGGACGCTCAGCAGGGCGACGCCGAGCGATCGTTGAAGCTGCGAAGCTCGCATTTCGATCCTGGCCAGGGACAAGGAGGCGCGCGCCACCCCGAGCAGGCGCCCCTCATGGCGGATCCGAACCGCCACGTACATCTGTCGTTCATGGGCGGTGGCGGAAAGACGCTCGTTGGTTCCCTCGCCGAGGGACAGCGCATCCTTCACCTCGGGTCTTCCCGCATGATTCTCGAGAGCGAGCAGGCCCTCGCCCGAGGCGGTGGTGTCGCCCAGCACGGTTCCGTTGAGGGCGAGGACGGTGAGCCGGGTTTCCGTGGAGCGTCCCGCGCGATCGACCAGCTCGTCGATCCAGGGCCCCGGGCCCTGAGCGCTCCAGGGGACGGAGAGAGCCTCGGCGAGAATGCGCGCTTCGGCGCGCAGGCGTTCACGGGTTTCGGCGCGGGTGTCGGCCCCGACCACCCGACCCTGCACGACCATCACCACTATGAGGGCCAGGGCCGCGGTGATCACCCCGGCGAGGGCGAGTCGCCTCCTGAAGCTGCTCATTCACGTTCGCCCGGATCGGCGAGGCGATAGCCGATGGGCTTCACCGAGGCGATCCGCGCGGCGATGCCCGGCAGCTTCTCCCGAAGCCGACGAATGTGCACGTCGATCGTCCGCATGCCCTCGAGGTAGGAATAACCCCAGATGTCCTCGAGCAAGCGGTCGCGCGAGAGCACCCGGCCCTTGGCGTCGGCGAGGGCCACCAGGAGAGAGAACTCCTTCGCGGTCAGGTGAACGGCCTTTCCGTTCTCGGTCACGAGATGCCGGGCCCGGTCGATATGGACCGGACCGATCACCAGTTTGTCGTCGACTGCTTCGCCTCGGTCGACCCGTCGCAGGATGGCCTTCACCCGAGCCGCGAATTCCTTCGGGGAGAAGGGCTTCACGATGTAGTCGTCGGCGCCGACCTCGAGCCCCACGATTCGATCGGTTTCTTCGTTTCGCGCGGTCACGATGACCACGGGCAGATCCTTGAGTTTCGGGGTGCCGCGGATCTGGGTGAGGACGCTGAGGCCGTCCTTGCCGGGAAGCTGTAGGTCGAGTACTACGAGCCGGTAGGTTTCGGCTCCCAGCCGGGCGAGGGCTTCGAGTCCATCACGCGCCACGTCGCACCTCCACCCGTCGCGCTCCAGATAGTGCGTGATCAGGGTGGCGATGTCGGAATCGTCTTCGACTACGAGCGCGCGCGCCATGGGCAATACCAATCTACAGCCGGACGATGCCCCGACCGTGTGACGATCCCATGACATCGGGACGCGCCTTGCTGTTTCCCTCGAATTAACGCGCTCGACCCGGGGCCGTTCCCTTCGCCTTCTAGGTTCCCCGCCCGAGGGACGATTCAATGAACCAGCTTCACCCGAGCGAGGCCTTGGCCGCGGCGAACCCCGCCCCCGGCCTCGACCGCGCGCGCGCCCTTGAGACTCGCCGGCGAATCGTCGTGATCGAAGACGACCGCGACATCTCCGATGCGATGAGCTATGCCCTCGAGCGCGCCGGCTTCAGCGTTCGCGTCGCCCGCACCGGAGAGGAGGGTCTGGGCGCGGTTCGCAAGGGCGCCGATCTCGTGCTCCTCGACCTGAACTTGCCGGGGATGGACGGCCTCGAAGTCTGTCGGATGCTGCGACGTCAGCCGGGAACCACGCACACGCCGA
>CAZYEA010000126.1:0-13469 GCA_964646485.1 uncultured Acidobacteriota bacterium | reverse complement strand
GCCGATACGATGATCCTGTTTTCGCATTCGGGCATCAACGCGGTCATTCTCGACGACACCCTGGCCTCGACCGCCTTCGCCCAGACCGTGACCCGGCCCCAGAGCCGCCTCTCCTTCTCCCCCAGGATCGACTGGCAGATCAACGACAAGCAGTCGCTCACCGTCCGCTATTCGCACTCCGAGAACAAGGCGACGGACAGCGGCATCGGCGACTTCAACCTGCCCTCGCGCGGGTTCGATTCCACGAACTTCGAGAACAACGCCGACCTCACCCTGAACAGCATCCTCGGAGCGAAGGTCAACGAAGTCCGCCTGCGCTTCAGCCGGAACGGACGGGACCAGACGGCCAAGGATCTCTCCCCCACCCTCGTGGTCCAGGACGCCTTCACCGGCGGCGGCGCCGCGGTGGGCGTCTCCAACACCGACGGCTCGCGCTTCGAATTGAATGACGTGGTCTCCTGGGCGACCAAGAAGCACGCCTTTCGCAGCGGCTTCCGCGTGCGTCGCAACACCACCGACGAGATGTCGCGCAACAACTTCGCGGGTGTCGTGACATTCGCGGGCGGCTCGGGGCCCGAACTCGACGCGAACTTCAATCCCATCCCCGGCCCGGGCGGCGTGCCTTCAACCGTGACTCTTTCGAGCCTCGAGCGCTATCGGCGCACCCTGGCCCTCCAGGCGAAGGGCCTTTCGGCCGCCCAGATCCGGGCCCTCGGCGGCGGCGCCACCCAGTTCCTCGTGGCCGGAGGCAACCCGGAAGCGACGGTGGCCCAGACCGACTTCGGCGTCTTCTTCAACGACGACTGGAAGAAGTCCGACCGTCTCGTCCTCGGCCTCGGCCTGCGCGGTGAGCTGCAGACGAACGTGGACACCAGGCTCGACCTCGCGCCCCGGGTGTCGTTCGCATACTCGCTCAAGATGAACAAGGACGGTCGCACTCCGAAAACGGTGACCCGCGGCGGCGTCGGAGTTTTCTACGACCGCGTGGGCGACGGCCTGGTGCTCGATGCCAACCGCTACCTGAACGGCGGGCGGCTCCAGTATCTGGTGACCGACACCGCGGTGCTCGACACCATCAGGGTCGCGAACGGATCCGTGGTGGGCGTTCCCACCGTCGAGACTTTGAACCGCTTTTCCCAGCCGCAGAACACCCGGGTGATCGACGCGTCGGTTCGCTCCCCGCGTTCGATACAGGGCTCCTTGTCCCTGGAGCAGCAGATGGGCGGCATGACCGGCTCGCTCACCCTGATCGCGTCGCGGGGCGACCACCAGCTGCGCTCCCGGAACATCAACGCGGTCCAGGCCGATGGGACGCGCCCCCTCGGCATCCCAAGCGCGGTCTACGCGTATGAGACCACGGGGAAGAACCGGCAGTTCCAGTTGGTCGCGGGTGTGGGCACTCGTCCCGGGCGCCAGAATTCGTTCTTCGTTCGCTACTTCCTCGGCTGGGCCCGGTCCGACACCGACGGGGCGGGAACGTTCCCGGCGATCCCCTACGACATCGCCGCCGACTACGGCCGCTCGTCCGGCGACGTGCGTCATCGGGTCATGGCCGGCGGCAACCTCCGCGCCCCGTGGGGAATCAGCATCGGGCCGATGCTGATCATGTCCACAGGACGCCCTTACAACATCACCACCGGCCGCGACCTGAACCTAGACACCGTCTTCTCCGACCGGCCGAGCTTTGGTGCGGAAGGACAGACGGGCGTCATCGACACCGACTACGGTTTCCTCAACACCACGGGCTCGGGCGTGATCATCCCGAGAAACTACGGCGAGGGCCCGAGCTTCGCGAGCCTCTCGCTGCGCATCTCGAAATCGATCCCCTTCAAGCGGGTCAAGACCGCCACTCCCACGGGCGGCCCGGGCATGGGCGGCCCTCCGATGGGAATGGGCGGAGGGGATCATGGCCCCGGCGGCATGGGCGGCATGCGGGGCGGCGGCAGCGGGCCTGGGCTCTCGGTGTCGATCAGTGTCTCGAACGTCTTGAACCGGAAGAATCCCGGAACCCCGGTAGGCAACCTCACTTCCCCTCTCTTCGGTCAGTCCACTTCACTCGCCGGCTTCTTCATGGGCTTCGGCCCGGGTGGTTTCGGCGGCGGTGGAGGCGGCGGCGAGGCAGGGAATCGCAGGATCGAACTGCAGCTGCGCGCGAACTTCTAGGCCGCCTTCGGGACAACAACCCGGCCGCGGGCGAGGACCTGCGCCACCGGGTTCTCGCCCACGCGGACGAGGTCAAGCAGACGGTCACTGCCAAGGATCAGCAGGTCGGCCTGCTTGCCGACCTCGATGCTGCCGACTTCATTCTCGAGCCCGAGGCTCGTCGCCCCTCCGATAGTCGCGGCGGAGAGCGCCTCCTCTACCGAAAGGCCCATGCCGAAGCAGGCCAGGGTCATGGCAAAGGGCATGGACGAAGAGAGTCCGCCCCCCGGATTGGTGTCCGAGCCGAGCGCGATCGCGACCCCGGCATCGATCATCTTCCGCGCGGGCGCGAAGCGGCCGAGCTTCAGGAAGAAGGAGGCCGCGGGCATCAGCGTCGCCACCACGGACGCCCGGGCCATCGCGGCCAGGCCTTCGTCCGAGACCTGGATCAGGTGATCCGCGGAACGGGCCCGGAGTTCGGCCGCGAGCAGCGCGCCGCCCGTATCGGAGAACTCGTCGGCATGGATCCTCAGAGCGAGACCCGCTCTGGCCGCGGCTTGCAGGATGCGGCGGCTCTCGTCGGAAGTGAACACGCCGCGCTCGCAGAAGACGTCGGCGAATTCGGCGAGCCCAAGCCGTGCGATCTCCGGAATCGCCACGTCCACCATTTCGGCGATATAGGCCTCGCGATCGGGCCTTCGGTCGAGCGGAACCTCGTGGGCGCCGAGGTAGGTGCGGACGACTCTGACCGGATGATCCTTCGCGGCCGCGGTGATGGCCTGAAGCGAAGTCTTCTCGGCGGCACGGGAGAGGCCGTAGCCGCTCTTCACCTCGGCGGCGGTGGTTCCGAGCGCGAGCAATCGGTCGAGCCGTGAGCGGACGAGACTGGTGAGATCGGACAGCGACACCGCTCGGGTGGCGCTGACCGTCTTCACAATGCCGCCTCCGGCCGAGGAGATCTCTTCGTAGGTGGCTCCGGCGAGGCGGGACCGGATCTCGTCGT
This sequence comes from uncultured Acidobacteriota bacterium, assembly GCA_964646485.1. Lineage (GTDB taxonomy): Bacteria > Acidobacteriota > Vicinamibacteria > Fen-336 > JAGNNV01 > JAGNNV01. Next base: position 10,324 of record CAZYEA010000126.1, on the reverse strand, counting down.
CGCGATCCCCGGCAAAGGCGAGGTGGGTATGGGCGTCGACGAATCCGGGAATCACCGCGGCCCCCCGCGCATCGATCTCGACCGCGTTGGAGGCGGCGCGCACGGAGCCCGCGATCTCGCTTTCGCGGCCCACGAAGACGATGCGTCCCCCGTGGCAGGCGACCGCCGCGTCCGTCACCACTCCGATATCGCGGAGGGCGGCGCCGAGGCGCGGACGCGGGCCTTTCAGCGTGGCGAGAAGTCCAATGTGGCGGACGAGGGTGTCGGCTTCGGGAAGTTCGTGGCTCATGGGTCGCTCGGGGGCTCCGATCTTCTCAGGGATTCAGGATGCCGAACCGCGCGCGCACTCGCGGTACCATCGTGGGGATGCGACGCTCCTTTCTGAACCGGCCGGTCAGTCTTCTCGGTCAGTCCCTCCCGATGGCCGCTCTCCTCCTCATCGCCTTCGTGGTCGTGGGGAGCGCCACTCTCGCCCTTACCGCGCGCACCGGCCTGCCCTTCTTCGCCCTCACCCCGCTCTCGCCTGCCCTGGTGATGCGGGGCCAGGTGTGGCGCCTCCTCACCTGGGCCTTTTTCGACGCGGACGGCCAGAATCTCGTCTTCGGCTCCCTGATGCTCGGGATCTTCGGTCGCGACCTCGCCGCCTTCTGGGGCGGGGCGCGTTACCTGCTCGTCTGCGCGGGCGTGGCTCTCGTAGCCGGGCTCCTGACCACCGCCGTGGGACTCGTCTGGGCCGACGTGCTCGCTTCGCAGTACCTGTCGATCTGGGCGCTCGCCGACGCGCTGATCGTGGCCTGGGCCCTTCTCTTCCCCAACCGCACGATCCTCTTCATGCTGATGCTCCCGGCCGCGGGAAAGAATCTGCTGTACCTGACCCTGGGCATGACCGGTCTGTTCGCCATCATGTACGGGGTCTCGAACTTCGTGCCGCATTTCCTGGCCATGGGCGCCATGTACGCCTACATCCGAGGCGGAGCCGTCGTGCAGGCCCAATTCCGGCTCAATCGGCTGCTCACACCCAAGCGCGCCAACCCGGGCTTCAAGGTCGTCGATGGCGGCTGGAACAAGGACGGGGGCAAGGGCCCGAACGACTCACGCTGGGTGCACTAGCAACTTCGAGGGCCTCTCGCCGAAGATCGCGGTGCCCACCCGGACGATGGTGGCGCCTTCCTCGATCGCCACTTCGAAATCGTGGCTCATGCCCATGGAGAGCTCACGGCCGGAAAGCAGTCCTCGCGAGGCGGCCTCGTCGCGAAGGGCGCGGAGCCTGGCGAAATAGGGCCGCACTCTTTCCGCCTCTTCGAGCAACGGCGGAATGACCATCAGCCCGTCGACGCGGATTCCGGCGACGCCGCGCAGGGCGTCAAGGGCTACCAGCACGTCCCCGGCGGGGACGCCCGACTTGGTGGCCTCTCCGGCAAGGTCCACCTGAACGAGGACGGGCATGACCCGCCCCAGGTCCACCGACGCTCGGCCTACCCGCTTTCCAAGATCCACCGAGTCGATCGACTGGATCCGCGAGACCGCGGCCACCGCCTTGCGGACCTTGTTCGACTGGAGGGTGCCGATGAGCTCGAGGCTCAGGGGGTCCGAAGATTCGATCAGCCCGGCCAGGAGCGCCCTTTTCTCCTCGGCCTCCTGGACGCGGTTCTCTCCGAAGTGTCTCTGCCCGGCCGCGTACCCCTCTTCGATCGCCTCTTTCGGATGGAACTTGCTCACCGCCACCAGGGTGAGGGAACCGGCGTCGCGACCGGCGCGCTCAGCCGCCGCGGCCATGCGCCCGCGAACCGCGGCCAGTCGGGCGGCGATACTCAAGGAGTGAACAGCGCCGCTACTTCTTCTTGAGCGCGGCGATGAGGCCCTCGGCCGTCGCCTTGTTCTGATCGTTCTTGGGCCCGAGGGCGAGGTACTTCTCGAGGCGGGTCACGCACTCCTCCGTCCGGCCCGCGCTCAAAGCACCGGTCCCGAGGTAGTACTGAACCTCGGCGTTGGTGGGATCGGCCGCCTCGACCTTCAAAAAGGCCTCGGCCGCTTCTTCGTTCTTGCCGTTGTTGAGCAGGGTGAGGGCCAGATTGAAGAGCTGCTTGGGGTCGCCGGCGCTCGCTCCCGCCGACATCACCTCGAGCGCCTTGTCCTTGAGCCCCTGGGCGTTGTAGACGTTGGAGAGGAGCACGCGGGCATCCGCGTAGTCGGAGCGAATCTCGATGGCGCGCTTGAGGGAAGCCTCGGCGGCCGGGTAGTCCTTCTTCTGGAGCTGGGCGAAACCCTTGTTGTAGTGCGCCTCGGCGAGCGAGGGATTCTTCACGATCATCGCGTCGAAGGCCTCGATGGCGGCATCGAGATCGCCGTTTTGCAGCTTCGCCACCGCCTCGCCGAAGGTCTTTTGAAGGTCCTCGGCGCCGGCCGCGGCCGCGGCCTTGCCGGAGACGAGCTTGGTGTCGGGCAGGACGGTCGCCTCGCCCAGGGAGATGCGCATGGGAGCGGCGAAGAGCTGGTAGCCCTCTTTCGCATAGGTGAACTTCCAGTTGCCGGGGCGGAGGCCGATCTGCATGAACTCGCCCTTCTTGTTGGTCTTGGTGTCGAAGGTGAGGTTCATTCCGCCCTGAAACTCCATCTTGACCGCAACCCCTTCGATGGGCGTTCCCTTTTCGTCGAGGATCTTGCCCCGAACCCCGCCGGTCTGGGCGGCGGCCATGGACGCGGAAATAAGCAGGGCCGCTAGGGCCACCAGTGTGCGCTTCATGACGTTCTCCTGTTCGTTCTTTCCCTCGGACGGCGGCCCCTATTCTACGCGCCGAACCCGGTAACGAATGGGGTCCGTGGCGCCCGCCCGGCGGAAGGCGGCGAGGCGCAGCCTGCAACTCTCACATTCGCCGCAGGCCTCGTCGTTCGCTTCGTAACAGGACCAGGTGAGCTCGAAAGGAACGCCAAGGGAGAGACCGCGTGCCACGATCTCGGCCTTGTCCATGGCGATCACCGGCGTCTCGATGACGATGGTCGTCTCCGCCCGGGTTCCGAGGCGGATCGCTTCGGCGAAGGCACGAAAGAAGCCGGGCCGGCAGTCGGGATAACCCGAGGAGTCGGCCTCGACCGCGCCCACGAAAATCGCCCGCGCGCCGATCACCTCGGCCCAGCTCGCGGCCGCGGCGAGAAGATGGGCGTTCCGGAAAGGCACGTAGGAGGTTGGCACCACGCCCTCCTCGGGTTCGCCGTGGCGGACCGCGATGGACGGGTCGGTGAGGCTGCTGCCCCCGATCTGCCGCAGGGAGGTGAAGTCCACCACCAGGCGCCGCGCCGCGGCGATGTCGAACCTTTCCGCCAGGGCCTCGAAACTCAGGAGTTCCCGCGCCTCCGTCCGTTGCCCGTAGTTGGCGTGGAGGAGGGCGAGCTCGTGGGTCTCCCGGGCCAGGGCCGCGGTGACCGCGGAGTCCATGCCGCCCGAGAGGCACACCACGGCGAGAGGACGGCGAGGGGCTGAGGTCATGAGGATCAGAAGGCTTCGGGCAAGGCGGCCGTCGGGGGCGCGCCCACGGGACGAGCCGAATTATCGCGCTCGAACCTCGGTCTGGCCCAGTTGAAGTACGGAACCGACAGGGCGGAAAGAGCGGTGGCGGTTCCGAAGGCGGCCCCGAAACCGAAGCGATGGACGAGGACGCCGGAAAGGATGGAGCCGGTGCCGATGCCCACGTCGAAGGCGGCGAGGATCCCTCCGAATGCGCCGCCGCGGCCCCGCTCGTCCACCCGCCCGGTGATGTAGGCGGTGAAGGCGGGATGGCAGTTGCCGTAGGCGAGGCCGAAGATCATGGCCGCGAGCACCATCATCCACTTGGTGTGGGCGAGGCTGAGCAGGGCCAGGCCCACCGGGATCATCATCACGAAGGCGCGGAACATCCGCACGTGTCCGAGCCGGTCGAGGAAAGGAGACAGCACGGGCCTCGAGAGAAAGGTGGTGAAGGCCATGGTGGTGAGGAAGATCTCCCGGGGGGCGATGCCGCGCGCATCCGCGGCGAGCGCCGCGAACGAGGTGACCGATCCGAAGGCGAAGGAATACAGGAAGAGGGCGAGGGAAATCCGCAGCACGCTGAAGTTGAGGGACCCCTTCAGCTCGACCAGGGTCGGCCAGGCGTGGTCGCCCTCGTGGCTCTCGTGGATCGACCACGCGATGAGCCCCATGACCACGTTCATGGCCGCCACGGAGAGGCACAGGGTGAGCCATCCGAACCGGTAGATCGCGAAGCCGATGGTGGGCGCCACGGTCACGGCCAGGAGGGAGGACATGCCCCAGTACCCGAGACCCTCGGCCCGGCGTGTGGCGGGAATGACGCTGGTGATGTGCGCGGACGAAGCGAGCAGCAGGCCCGACCAGAAGATGCCGTGGAGGGTCACGAAGACGAGGCGCGGGACGTTGGTGAGCACGCCGTAGAGGAGCACGCAGCACGTGATGGCGACCGCGCAGATGATCAGCTGGCGTCGTCGTCCGATGTGATCCGAGAGCGCGCCGGTGAAGAGGGCGGAGAGCCCCGACGAATAGGTGAGGAGGCCCATGAAGAGCCCGGCCTGGGTCTCGGTGCCGCCCTCGGCCAGGACCTGGAAGGGGACCACGGGCAGGAGCATGAAGAGTGAGACGAACACCGTGAAGGAGAACATCCACATGGTGATGAACGGCCCGGTGAAGAGCGGCTCTTTGGGGGTTTCTGGCTTCATCGAAGGAGCCGCGGAGTCTATGACAGCGCCGCGGGGAACCCCTGGCTTCGGGGGCCAGGCCACGGTCTCCGCTTTCTAGTCGAAGATGTTCTGCAGGGCTTCGTCCAGGGTCCGGACCGCGTGCACCCGGAGCGAAGACGGAAAGTCGGCCTGGGGGATGGCCCCGCCCGCGGCGGGGATGACGCAGCGTTCGAAGCCCATCTGCGCCACTTCGCGAAGGCGCAGGGCCGCCTGCCCGGCCGAGCGCAGCTCGCCGCCGAGACCGATCTCGCCGAAGACCGCGATCTTTTCGGGCACCGGCTTGTTGGTGAACGAGGAGATCACCGCGGCGGCGATGCCGAGATCGACCGCCGGCTCCTCCACCTCCAGCCCCCCCACCACGCTGACGTGGACGTCCTGATCGGCCAGGGGGTAGCCCGCGCGCTTCTCGAGGACGGCGAGAAGCAGGGAGGTGCGGTCGCGATCGAGGCCTAAGGCCATGCGGCGCGGACTCCCGAAGGAGGCGCTCGTGACCAGGGCCTGTACTTCCACGAGCATGGTGCGTGTCCCTTCGACCGTGGCCACCACTGCCGAGCCCGGAGACCCGGGCAGCCGCTCGGAGAGGAACAGGGCGGACGGGTTCGAAACCGGGATCAGGCCCGCGCCCGTCATCTCGAACACCCCCAGCTCGCTGATCGAGCCGAAGCGGTTCTTCACCGCGCGCACCACCCGATGGTGATGGTTCTTCTGGCCTTCGAAGTACAGGACGGTGTCGACGATGTGCTCGAGGGACTTCGGTCCGGCGAGCGAGCCGTCCTTGGTGACGTGGCCGATGATGAAGGTGGTGATCCCCCGCGCCTTGGCCAGGAAGAGGAGCTGGGTCGCCACCTCGCGCACCTGCGAGATGGAGCCCGGGGCGGAGGCGAACTTGGATGAATAGATGGTCTGCACCGAGTCGATGATCAGCGAGGTCGGCTTCAGCGCATCCACCTGCTCGATGATGTTCTCGAGCGAAGTCTCGGCCATGAGGAAGAGGGCGCCTCCCGCGACCCCGAGCCGATCGCCCCGAAGCTTGATCTGTCGCTCGGATTCCTCGCCGGACACGTAGAGCGCCGCGCCGCCGGTGCGCGCCAGGAGCTGGGCGACCTGCAGGAGGAGCGTGCTCTTGCCGATGCCGGGCTCGCCCCCGATGAGCACGAGGGAGCCGGGAACCACGCCGCCGCCCAGGACGCGATCGAACTCGCCGATGCCGGAGGGAAAGCGCGGGGCGTCGCCCGCGTCCACCGTCTCGTAGGGCTTGGGTTTGGCCAGGGTCTCGGAGAGCGAGCGCTGCTGCTTGGCCGCCTTCGAGCTCTGGATCTCCTCCCGCTCCTCGACGAAGGTGTTCCAGTCCCCGCACTCGGGGCAGCGGCCGAGCCACTTGGAGCTTTGAAAACCGCAGGCCTGGCAGGCGAAGACGGACCTGAACTTTGTCATCGGAGTCCTTCCATGCGCTGGATGAATTGCCGGGGATGGAGGATCTCGAGGCCGGCGGGGGCGATCTGTCGGAAATCGGCGACGTTGCTCGTCACCAGGAGAGCGCAGCCCGCTCGCTGGGCGATCCGGGCGAGGTGTGCGTCATAGACGAGACCTCCCCGCACCTCGGAGCCGCCCATTTGCCTGAGCCAGGGGACCGCTTCCCGAACCGGGAGATCTTCGACCCGAACCCGGTCGAAGACGTGCTCGGTCAGAAGGGAGATCGCGTCCTCCGCGGAGAGCCGATACTCGGGGGGAAGGCGCGTGGTCACGGAAAAGAACTCGAGACAGCAATGCCAGGCGGTCACGCACGAGCGCAGCCGGCGCGCCTCCAGCGCCTCGAGGATGGCCCGGCACGCAGAATCGGCGGAAACGTCGAGGAGCCCCGAGACGAAAACGTTGGTGTCGAGAAAGATCCTCTTCACCGGGGCCAGCGGTCTCTCTCCTCGCGGATCATTCTGTCGAAGTCGACCTTCGGCGGGTTCTTCGCCCGCGCCCGCACGACGGTGATGCCGGAAAGCTTCACCAGCTTCGGCGGCGGAACCGGCCGGGAGATGGTGATATCCCCCGCCTCGCTCACCGCCACGTCGATTTCGATGCCCGGAGCGAGGCCCGCCCTCTCCCGGATGGAGGCGGGAATGACCACCCGGCCGGCCTTGTCGATGGTCGTTCTCATGGCATGACTCTACCATTGCGATGCCATACAAATGGTTCAACGGAAATGTCGCACCGGGATTTCCGGCAGCGCCTCCTCCGGCTCTTCGTCGATCGGGCTCACCTTCATGGCCCGCACCGTGATGCCCTCCTTCGACTGGAGGACGCCGTCGACGCGCAGGAGCGGGGCGTCGGTGAGCAGTTTGCGGAAACGATCGAACTGGTCGGGGCGGACGATGACGTTGACCAGGCCGGTTTCGTCTTCGAGGGTGAGGAACAGGAAGCCTTTGGCCGTGCCCGGACGCTGGCGGCAGATGACCGCGCCCGCCACCCGCACGAAGTCGCCGTCGCGGCGATACGGAAGATCGATCGCGCGCAGGACGCCCGCTTCCTTCAGCAAGTCGCGGAAACGCGCGACCGGATGCGGGCCGATGGTGAGATCGGTGCCCACGATGTCGGCGCGGAGGCGGTCAAGGGTGGACATCGGGGGCAGGGGCGAGTGGCCGAGATCGAGCATCGGCGTGTCGAACAAAGGCCCGGGCGATCGACCAAGGGCGGCGGCCTGCCAGAGCGCATCACGGCGGGTGAGATCGAAAGCGGCGAAGGCGCCGATGGAGGCGAGGCGCTCCAGTTCGTCGGCATGGAGTTTCGTGCGGCGGGTGAAATCTTCGATCGAGTCGAACGGCCGGCGGTTTCGTTCTTCCACGATGGCCGCGGCGGCGGGCGCGCGAAGACTGGTTACGTAGTTCAAGCCCAATCGAACCGGACCCCCCTCGAGCGTGCAGAAGATTTCGCTCTTCGTCACGTCCACAGGCAGGAACTTCACCCCGTGCCGCTGCGCGTCTTTCACCAGGGTCATGGGGTGATAGAAGCCCATGGGCTGGTTGTTGAGCAGAGCGCAGACGAAAGCGTGGTGATGATGAGCGCGGAGATACGCGCTCGCATAGGCGATGAGCGCGAAGCTCGCGGCGTGCGACTCGGGAAAGCCGTAGAGCGCAAAGGACGCGATCGACTTCACGATCTGATCCTGGACCGCGCCCTCGATGCCGTTCTTCCCCATGCCCGCGCGCAGCTTCGCTTCGATCTCGGCCATGCGCTTTTCCGACCGCTTGAAGCCCATGGCGCGACGCAGCTCCTCGGCTTCGCCTCCGGTGAAACCGGCCACGGTCATGGCCATGCGCAGCAACTGCTCCTGGAACAAGGGAACCCCGAGCGTCCGTTTGAGGATGGGTTCGAGCGAAGGATGCGCGTATTCCACGGGCTTCCGGCCCGCGCGCCGATCGAGATACGGATGCACCATCTGACCGACGATGGGGCCGGGGCGGATGATCGCGACCTCCACCACGAGGTCGTAGAAGTGATCGGGCTTCATCCGCGGCAGGGTGGCCATCTGGGCGCGGCTCTCGATCTGGAAGACGCCCACGGTGTCGGCCGCGCAGATCTGCGCGTAGGTCTTGGGATCGTTCTCGGGGAGATGAGCGATGTCGATCTCGACCCCGGTGTTCGAAAGGATCTCGATGCAGTCCTGCAGCGCCGCCATCATGCCGAGGCCGAGCAGGTCGACCTTGATGATGCCGAGGTCGGCGCAGTCTTCCTTGTCCCATTGCACGATGGTGCGGCCCGGCATCGAGGCGGGCTGGAGCGGCACCACTTCGTCGAGCCTTCCCTGGGCCACGATCATCCCGCCCGAGTGCTGGCCGAGATGGCGGGGCAGGTCCTGGATGTCGTGGAAGAGACGGGCGAAGACCTTGAGGCGCACGTCGGAACGGTCGACGCCCGCGCGCTCGAGACGCGCGTCGAACGTGTCTTTCGCGTCGTGCCACTCGAACCGGCGCATCTGGCGCGAGACCTTGTCGACCACGTCGTCTGGAAGCTCGAGCACCTTGCCGATCTCGCGTGAGGCGCTCTTCTCGCGATAGGTGATGACGTTCGCGGTCATGGCCGCGCCGTGCGGGCCGTACTTCGTATAGACGTGCTGGATGACCTTCTCGCGCCGATCGCCCGAGGGCAGGTCAATGTCGATGTCGGGCCACTCGCCGCGCTCCTCGGATAAGAAGCGCTCGAACAGCAGCTCCATCCCCACCGGATCCACGGCGGTGATGCCCAGGCTGTAGCAGACGGCGCTATTGGCGGCCGAACCCCGGCCCTGGGCCAGGATGCCCTGCTCCTTGCAGAACTGCATGAGGTCCCACACGATGAGGAAGTAGCCGGCGAGACCGAGCTTCGCGATGACGCTCAGTTCTTTCTCGATCTGAGCGCGCGCCCGCTCGTGATACGGGCGATAGCGATTTTGCGCTCCGGCCACGGTGATGGCGCGCAGGAACGAGTCGTTGGTTTCCCCGCTCGGCAGCGGGTAGTCGGGAAAACGGTAGCCGAGATCGTCGAGAGTGAAACGGAGGCGGTCGGACAGGGCCTCGGTGTGGCGAAGGACATCGGGCCGGTCGGCGAAGAGCAGTTCCATGATCTTCGGCTCCTTGAGGTGACGCTCGGCGTTCTCGGAAAGAAGGCGGCCCGCGTGCTTCAAGGTGGTGTGATGGCGGAGGCAGGTGAAGGCATCCACCAGGCGCCGGCCCTGGGGCTTCGCGTGAAGGACGCCGTTCGTGGCGATGGCGCGAAGGCCGCGCGCCTCGGCGAGGTCCAAAAGACCCAGGGCCTCCCGATGACTCTCCCGCGTGAGATGCCTCTGCACTTCGACGAACGTGCGGTCTTTCCCGAAGAGCGGGATGAGCAGATCGATATCGGCGGCTTGAGACCCAAGCGCCACCAGCCCTTTCAGCAACTCCGGCTCATCGAAGCCCTCTCCCAGCCCACCCAAGGCCGTCTCCGCTCTCGCCCGCAGGGTGAGGAGACGGCTGAGATTTCGATAACCCTCCCGGTTCTCCACCAGCAGGGTCACGAACCGGTCTCCGGACCGGGAAACCTCGGCGCCCACGATCGGCCGCACTCCGGCCTTCTTCGCGGCCTGGAAAAATCTGGGCGCGCCGGCAAGACCATCCCGGTCGGCCAGGCCCACCGCGGCATGACCCATGCGAACGGCCTGGGCCACCAGCTCCTCAGGGCTCGAAGCGCCCCGAAGGAATGAGAAGGCAGACGACGCATGGATCTCGGAATACATTCGTCTTATTTTCGCCTATAAGGCTCCGGAGCGGGACCGTTTCCAGGAAGAATGAGCGACAAGAAAACGTGCGCGGGCGCGGTTGACAGAAGCTTCAGGCCCCTTGCTACACTCCTTGCTCCTTCGTCCACCGAGCGGGTTCACGACAAGCCAAAGTGATGAGTGTCTTCAAAAAAGTCGTCGGTCGCGTTCGGGATTTCTTCCTCGAGCCGGAGCGGACCACCCCCGCTCCCCTCCCTGAAGACCCAAGACCCGCTCCCCGGACGGCTCAAACGGCCGCCCAAAAGCCCGACGCCTTTGAGTGGGAGCCCCCGGAAAAGTGGCGCCAGAGCGCGCCCGTCCCGGAGGTCTCGCCGC
>CAZYEA010000125.1:0-13503 GCA_964646485.1 uncultured Acidobacteriota bacterium | reverse complement strand
CTCGCAAGCTGCTCGGGCTTCATCGACTTCGCCACCTCGGGCCTCGAAACGCCGATGACCATGCTGCTCGTGTACCTCGCCTACAGGACGCCGAGCGTGCTGAGCGCCCCCCTGCGCGCGGGTGCTCTTCTCGGGCTCGCGTACCTCTGTCATCCAGACGTCGCGGTCCTCGCACTCGGGCCGCTGCTGATCCTCGTCTTCGAAGCGAAAGAGAGCGGCTGGGCCGAAAGCCGGGGAGCGCTCGTCCGATTCTTCCTGAGCCTCGGCGCCGCGCCCATCGCCTGGCACGTATTTCGTCTGTGGTATTACGGCGACCTCCTCCCCAACACCTACTATGCGAAGAACGGCGGGAGCTACTGGAGCCAGGGCGCGGCGTACATCCTCGACTTCGCCACCTTCGCGCCCCTTTCCGCCGCCGGTTTCGTCCTGATCGCGGGCCTCGCCCTCAAGGACCTTCGGAGGGGCGAAGGCCTCGAGCGCTGGCGGCGGCCCGCCGGTGTCCTCGCCCTCGTCCTGCACGCTCTCGCCATCGCGCGGGTGGGCGGCGACTTCATGGGCTTTCGTCTCCTCCTCCCCGATCTCGCGGTGATCGTGGCTCTGAGCGCGGGCGTCCTGGAGGGACTCAGGCCTCACGCCCTTCGCCTGGCTCAGGGCGGACTCACGGCGTCGGCGCTGTGGGCGCTCTTCATGCAACCGATCCCGCCTCACGAACGCGGGCTCATCGTGAATGAGCGCTTGAACTTCGAGAGCGCGTTCACGAAGGCGAGCGACGCGTTCACCGGAAGACCGCGTCACCTGTGGTGGAATGAGGGCCGGCTCTTCCGGGCCTTCCAGGAGTGTGTGGGCGAGCCGGATCTCATCGTGGAGTATCCGAACATCGGGTACTACGGGGTGGCTCTCGGCACGCGCGCGTCGCTCATCGACGGCAATGGACTCGTCGATCGCTTCGTGGCCCGGAACTGGGAGGCGCGCAAGGACCGGCCGCGGGGCCGGCCCGGCCACGAGGGGAAGATGACCGTGGACTACGCTATCAAACGGAACATCCACTTCGTCCGCGACATGTTCGAGCCCTATCGATCGGTGATGGCGACAGACTACGGGGTCCTGCTTTCCCTCGACCCGCGGATCGTGTGCACTCTGCCGGGGAAGGCGGAGGCCCTGCTCGCGCTGAAAGTGCGCCTCCTCGCCTCGGGCGACGCGAAGTCGCTAGACGCCCTGCAATTCCTGAAGGGCCTGGAGAAGCGTGATGGGGTCCGGATCGAAGACCTGTGTCCGGTGGTGTCGAGGCCGCGCGATTGCAGCCCGGGGGGCATACAGCGCGCCGGCCGCGGCTATCCTCCCGCCTCGTGAACCAGCAGCCCTCGAACGGTCGCGAGCCAGCGACTCCGGCCGTCGGTCGCCGGTCCTTCGCCTTCGACTCCTTCGTCCTCACCGAGGCCACGCGCTCCCTTTTCGAAGGCCCGGCGCGGGTGGACCTGCCTCCCCGCTATTTCGACCTGCTGGTGTTCCTGATCGAACGGCGGGAACGCGTGGTCACGAAGGACGACCTTTACGACGGCATCTGGAAGGACGAGATCGTCACCGAGGGGGCGATCGCTCAGGGCGTGCGGTTTCTGCGCCGCGTCCTGCGTGACGATGCGCGCAATCCGAGGTACATCCGCACGGTGGCGAAGTTCGGGTACCAGTGGATCGGCGTCCTCGGAGAAGTGAACGCGCCCGCGCTCGTCCCCCTCCCCGCTCCGCCTCCTGAGCCCACGACTTCGCCCGCCGAGCCGCCCCTCGAAGTGACGAGAGCGGGCGAAGTTCGGGCTGCGCTGCGCCTGGCCCTCGATCGCTACGCCTCCGCGAGCTTCGGCAGCGCCGTGGCCGGAGCGCTCGCCGGAGGTCTGGGCGCCGTCCTTCTGGTGATTTCGTCGCAGGCCGGGAACCCCGCGCGCGTCGCCCTGGTCCTCGCACTGCTCGGCTTCGCCATCGGCGGGCTGGGCGGCCTGGGTGTCGGCTTCGGGCTCAGTTTCGCGGAATCACTCGTCCGGAAGTCGCGGGCCTTCATCCTGTGCGTCGCGGGCGGCCTCTCCGGGGCGCTCATCGGCGGCCTGGCCCACGCGGCCTTCGCCGCGACCCTGGGCGCGCTCTTCGGCCGGGCGCCGCTGCAGTTCGGAGGAGCCTACGAAGGGCTCTGGATCGGGGCCTCCGTCGGTCTCGGGTACGGACTCTCCACGCGCGATCTCGCCCTCGCCGCGCCTCGGGACCGCGGCCGTCTGCGCGTGGCTCTCATCACCGGCGCGTTCGCGGCCCTGGGCGCGGGTCTCGGCAGCGCTCTGGGCGCGAGCTTCTCGGCGTCGAGCGTCGACGCCATCGCCACTTTGTTCCGCGGCTCGGAGCTCTCGCTCGCCTCTCTCGGAGCGTGGATGGGCGAACCCGGTTTCGGCCGGCTCTCGCGCATCGCCCTCTCCGCCTATGAGGGCCTCTTCTTCGGGGCTGGACTCGTCTACGGTCTCACCCGTCGTCCCGCGACCAGGACCTGATCAAAGGCTCGCCTCGATCAGGGGGCCGCACCCCTTCTTCGCGAGGAGCCGAAGAACGCGGGTCTCCCACTCCTTCCGGATACGCAGCGCCGGAGCTTCCCGCTGCAACGCGGCCACGATCTCCGGAAAGCACGTGCCGAAGGGCGGGCCATCGGTGGGATCGGCGATCGCACCGCCGCCGAGCGCCGCCCAGAGGGCATTGATGCCCGGCTGAACCTCGAAGGCAGGGTTCGCTCCGCCCTTGATCAGAAGCGAGAACGATTCCATGTCGCCGTAACCCGCGGCCATCATCAGGGCCGAGGGCCCGTGCGGTGAGCCCTGGTTGGGATCGGCGCCTGCTTTGAGGAGTGCGGCCACCGCGCGCGCCGCACGTTTGTGAACGGCGTGCTGGAGCGGAGTCCAGCCGTTCCCTCCTTCGACCCGGTTCACGTCGGCGCCCGCCGCGGTCAGAAGGCGGATGGCCTGGGCGTTGTCCGCGCGCGCGGCCCAGATGATCGGCCGGGGCCGGCCTTCCTCAGGATCGCTTCCGGCTTTGAGCAGGGCCTGGAGAGCGTGGTCATCCCGCTCCACCACCGCGCGGGCCACCTCGGTCGAGGGTTGCGGGCCCCCGCACGCTGCGAGCACGACACCCAGAAACACGAGAATGGACGCGTTCATAACCCTCCGGCCGCGCGCTCCATGACGAAGAGGGCGCCAAAGGCCAGGAAGGCGGCGAACAACTGCACGGCCAGCACGATCAGCCCCTGCCTCGGGGCCCGAGGCAGCCACCGTATGGCGAAGAAGGCAATCACCGGCGCCTGCAGAGCCATGAGCAGCTGAAAGAGATGGGCGGAGGTTCCTTCGTCAGCCTCGCGAATCACGCCGTAGCGGGCGACGTGAATGACGACCAGAGACACAGCGCCGAGCGACATGACCACCGGGGCCACCGCACTCGGAAGTCTCGCCGGTGAGATGTTCATTCCTCTACTTCCTTTCCGAGCGTGATTGTCGGAAAGGTCGCGGCCGAAAGTCTTGAGCGGACCCTTCGGTTTCGATGAGGAATCGATGAAGGGGGTCTAAGCCCCTGAGGACTCAGGAATACGACTCAATGGGCGGGCAGAGACAAATGAGATTCCGGTCTCCGTAAGCATTGTCGATCCGGGCCACGTGCGGCCAGAACTTCTTCTCGCGCGTCCAGGGCGCGGGGAAGGCGGCCTCTTCCCGCGTGTAGGGATGAGTCCACTCGATCCCGGTCACCATTCCCGCGGTGTGCGGCGCGTTCTTGAGGGGATTGTCTTTCGCGTCGATCTTGCCCTCGACCACGCGGGCGATCTCGCCGCGGATCCGCACCATGGCTTCGCAGAAGCGATCGAGCTCGGCGAGCGACTCGCTCTCCGTGGGCTCGATCATCAGCGTGCCCGGCACCGGGAAGGACATGGTCGGGGCATGGAAGCCGTAGTCCATGAGCCGCTTTGCCACGTCCTCGGCCTCGACGCCGTGGGCCTTGAACTCGCGCAGGTCGAGAATGAACTCGTGAGCGCAGCGTCCGTGCTTGCCGGTGTAGAGGATCGAGTAATGGGCGGAGAGCTTCTTCGCCATGTAGTTGGCGTTGAGGATCGCGGCTTCGGTGGCGAGCTTGAGGCCATCGGCGCCCATCATGGCGATGTAGGCCCAGGAGATGGTGAGGATGGAGGCGCTGCCAAGCGGCGCCGCCGACACCGGCCCGGACGCGGATTCGGTGGCCAGAGGATGCCCGGGGAGGAAGGGAATGAGGTGCTTCGCCACGCAGATCGGGCCCATGCCCGGACCGCCGCCGCCGTGGGGAATGCAGAAGGTCTTGTGCAGGTTGATGTGGCAGACGTCGGCGCCCATGTCGGCGGGCCGGGTGAGGCCGACCTGGGCGTTCATGTTGGCGCCGTCCATGTACACCTGGCCGCCGCGCTCGTGCACGATCTCGCAGATGCGTTTCACGTCCTCTTCGAAAACGCCGTGGGTCGACGGGTAGGTGATCATCAGGGCGGCGAGGCGATCCTTGTGCTCGTCCGCCTTCTTCTCGAGGTCTTTGAGGTCGACGTTGCCGTGGTCGTCGCAGGCCACCACGACCACCTTGAAGCCGACCATCACCGCGGAGGCGGGGTTGGTGCCGTGCGCGGAGACGGGGATGAGGCACACGTCGCGCCCGCCGCCGCGCGAGGCGTGGTAGCCGCGGATCGAGAGCAGGCCCGCGTATTCACCCTGCGCGCCCGAGTTCGGCTGCAGGGAAACGCCCGCGAAGCCGGTGATTTCGGCGAGCCAGTCGGAGAGATCCCTGGCCAGGCTCAAGTAGCCCTTCGCCTGGCTCTCCGGCGCAAACGGGTGCACGTTCGAGAAGCCGGGAAGGGTCAGGGGAAGCATTTCGGAGGCGGCGTTCAGCTTCATCGTGCACGACCCGAGCGGAATCATCGAATGGGTGAGGGAAAGGTCGCGTCCTTCCAGGGTCTTGATGTAGCGGAGCATCTCGTGCTCGGCGTGGTAGCGATTGAAGACGGGATGGGTCAGGTACGCGGAGGTCCGGGCGAGCGCGTCGCCGACACCCGCGGGCGCTCCGCCCGCCAGGTCTTCGAGCGCGCCTTCGAGGGCGGCGCCTGAAAACACTTCGATCAGGTCCTTCACATCGTTGACCTGGGTGGTCTCGTCGAGGGTGACGCCGAGTCCGTTCTTCAGCCGGCGCAGATTGATCTTGCGCTTCGCGGCCCGCTTGAGAATGCCGTTCGCCTTGCCCGCGGTGGTCTTCACCGCGAGGGTGTCGAAGTACGCGTCGTGCTGGAGAGTGAAGCCGGCCTTGCGCAGTCCCGCGGCCAGGAGGTGGGTGAGGTTGTTGACGCGCGAGGCGATCTGTTTCAGGCCCTTCGGCCCGTGGTAGACCGCGTACATGCTCGCCATCACCGCGAGCAGAACCTGGGCGGTGCAGATGTTCGAGGTCGCCTTGTCGCGGCGGATGTGCTGTTCGCGGGTCTGCAGGGCGAGGCGGTAGCCGAGCTTGCCCTGGGCATCTTTGGAAACGCCGATGAGGCGGCCGGGGATGACGCGTCGCATTTCGTCCCTGGCGGACATGAACGCGGCGTGCGGCCCTCCGAAGCCCATGGGGACGCCGAAGCGCTGAGCCGAACCGATGCAGATGTCGGCGCCCATCTCTCCCGGCGCCTTGAACAGGGTCAGGGCGAGAAGGTCGGTCGCGAAGGTGGTGATGGCGCCCGCGGCCCGCGCTTTGGCGGCGATGGCGGTCAGATCTTCGACCTTGCCGGTGGTCGAGGGATACTGAAGGAGCACGCCGAAGACGTCGGGGCGCACCTTGATCTTGCGGGGCTCGGCCACCTGCACGGTGATGCCGAGAGGCAGGGCGCGCGTCTTCACCACCGCGAGGGTCTGCGGATGCACGTCGTCCGCCACGATGAACACCTGGCGCTCGCCCGGTGCGGTGGCCTGGGCCATGTGCATGGCCTCGGCCGCGGCGGTGCCCTCGTCGAGAAGCGAAGCGTTCGCGAGGGGCAGAGCGGTGAGGTCCGCGACCATGGTCTGAAAATTGATCAGCGCCTCGAGACGGCCCTGCGAGATCTCGGCCTGGTACGGCGTGTACTGGGTGTACCAGCCCGGGTTCTCGAGGATGTTGCGGCGGATCACCGAAGGGGTCAGGCACCCCGTGTAACCCATGCCGATGAACGAACGCCAGGTCTCGTTCGATTCCGCGATCGCGGTGATGCGGTCGAGCAGCGCGCTCTCGGAGAGCGGGGCCGGCAGTTCGAGGGGACGGCGCAGGTGGATCGAGGGGGGAACCGTCTCCTCGATGAGGGCATCGAGACTGGCCGCCCCGAGGCTTGCGACCATGGCGGCCCGGTCGGCCTCGGAGGGGCCGACGTGGCGGCGGGAGAAGGTATCGGCGGGCGCGAGATCGGAGAGCTTCATGGGAATTCCAGTTTTGGGGCGGCGCAGAGGCCGCGGACGATCCGCCCGGTGAACGTGGGGCCTGCGGCTAGTGACCGCTCTTCACGAACGCGTCGTATTGCTCCGCGGTCATGAGGGCCGCGACCTCGGCGGGGTTCGCCACCTGCACCTCGATCATCCAGGCCGCGCCGTAAGGATCGGTGTTCACGGTCTCGGGCTTCTTGGCGAGGTCGTCGTTGACCGCGGTGACCTTCCCGGTCACCGGGGAGAAGAGTTCGGAAACCGCCTTCACCGACTCGACTGTCCCGAAGCGGGCGCCCGCGGTGACGGCACTCCCCACTTTCGGCAGTTCGACGAACACGACATCGCCGAGCTGCTGCTGGGCGTGATCGGTGACGCCGATGCGGCCGGTGCCGCCCTCGACGCGAATCCATTCGTGGTCCTTGGTGTAGCGCAGATCGGTCACTGGCGGGCTCCCCATTCTTGAAGGCAAGACAGACGGCAGGGTGAATCATAGCGTCCGGCGCGCGCCCGGACTTTGTGAGATGACAGCTATTTCGCCCGCTTATAGAACGGCGTCTTCACGATTTCCGCGGCCACCGAAGCGCCGCGGATCTCGATCCCCAGCGCAGAGCCGACCGCGGAGTGCTCGGCGGGCACGTAGGCGAGTCCGATGTTCTTCTCGAGGAAGGGCGCCATCGATCCCGAGGTGACGGCCGAGACCGCCTTGCCGTTCACGAGGACCGGGTATCCGTGACGGGCGATGCCGCGGTCTTTCATCTCGAAGCCCACGAGTTTCCTCGCCGTGCCCTTCGCCTTCTGTTCGGCGAGGACGGCGCGGCCGTTGAAATCGCCCTTGTGCGGCTCGACGCAGGTGATCCAGCCGAGGCCGGCTTCGATGAGCGTGGTGCTCTCGTCGATGTCGTTCCCGTACAGGCACATCTTCGCCTCGAGCCTCAGGGTGTCGCGCGCGCCCAGGCCCGCGGGAACGAGACCTTCGGGGGCGCCTTGAAGGATGAGCGCGTCCCACAGGGCCGGCCCCTCGGCCGCGGGCACCATGATCTCGAAGCCGTCCTCGCCGGTGTATCCGGTGCGGGCGATGGTGGCGGAGATTCCGGCCACTTTGCCGGTGGTGAACTTGTAGTAGCCGAGCGAGGCGAGGTCCGCGCCGGTGAGTCCTTGAAGGATGCCCGGAGCCTTCGGCCCCTGCAGGGCGAGCAGAGCGAACTCGTCGCTGCGATCGTTGACCTCGCAGCCCGTGGGATTCTGGGCGTGGAGCCAGGCCACATCCTTGGCCCGGTTGCTCGCATTCACCACGAGAAGGAAGCGCTCGGCATGGAAGCGATACACGATGATGTCGTCGACCGGCGCGCCGCTCGGCATCGGCAGGGCCGAGTACTGAGCATGGCCGTCCTGGAGCTTCGCGACATCGTTCGACGTCACTCTCTGCAGGAAAGCGAGGGCGCCTTTGCCCACGACGTCGACCTCTCCCATATGGGACACGTCGAAGAGGCCGGCCGCTCGCCGGACCGCGAGGTGCTCCTTGATGACCCCCAGGCCTTTGAGGGAGTAATCGATGGGCATGTCCCAGCCGCCGAAGGGAACCATGCGGGCGCCCGCCGCGATGTGCTGGGCGTGAAACGGGGTTTTGAGCAGCAAGGGAGAACTCCTTGAGAGGCGCGTGACCGGCGCGCGCGTGGTCAGACGGCGAGTTGTCTTATCGCCTCGCGAACCGACGGATCGTCGGGAGCATGAAGGTACAGCGAGCGCAGAATCTGGAGAGCCTCCTCGCCCTTGGCCTTGCCCAGTCTGGCCAGCAGCTCCTGCACCCTCGACGCGGAGGCGGGTGAGGTGACGAAGGCTCCCACCGGGGACGCGCGCAGAGAGCGCCACAGCACCTCGGTGGCCTCGCGTGAATCGGGCTCGAGGAAGACCGCTTCCCGCGCCTCCGCGACCGCCTTCTGGGGAGAGTCGGTGTCGAGGTGGGCCTTGGCCCGGGTGAGATGCGCCTTCATGGCCTGCGCGGTTTCCTCGCGCGAGGGGCGGGGGGCATCGGAATGGAGACAGGACTTGAGGCGCGATCGCAGCAGGTTGGTGCGCAGGGCCCGCAGCTGGGTCGCGACTTCGTCCATGCTCGGCCGGTCGGGCGGATTCTTCGCGATCATCCGATGGATGAGGGCGGCCACCCGCGCCGGGGTTTCCGGAGCGAGGGTGAGCACGGGGGTGGTGGGCTCGGAGACGATGTTGAAGAGGACCGCGTGCAGGGTGGCTCCGCGAAACGGCTTGAAGCCGGTCACGAACTCGAAGAAGACCGCCCCGCAGGAGAAGACATCGGAGCGGGGATCGGCGGGTTTGCCCGTGGCCTGTTCCGGGCTCATGTAGTCGGGAGTGCCGAGGATCACGCCCTTGCGGGTCAGGGTCTGGTGGGTCTCCATGCGCGCGAGCCCGAAGTCGAGGATCGTGGTGACCCCCACCTTGGTGACCATGATGTTGGCGGGCTTGATGTCGCGATGGACCACGCCGCGGCTGTGCGCGTAGGAGAAGCCGTCACACGCCTCCGCGAAGATTCTCAGTTTCTCGGTGATGGGGACTTCGGCGGAGACCTCGATGAGCCGCCGAAGATCCTCGCCGTCGAGGAGCTCCATGGCCATGAAGAGGCGGCCGTCGGTCTCCCCGAGGTCGAAGACCTTGACCACGTGAGGGTGGTCCATGCGCCCGATGGCCTCGGCCTCGCGCCGGAAGCGTTCCTGGATCTCGTCGCTCGCCCCTTCGAAGGGAAGGGTCTTGAGCGCGACGATGCGGTCGAGAACGGTGTCCCGGGCCTTGAAGACGAGACCCATGGCGCCCTCGCCGAGCTTTTCCCCCAGTTCGTAACGACCGAGACGGGTGGGATTCATGGAAGAGGGCTCGCTCACGCAGCGCTTCTCGAGGCTCTCATGGCCTCTCGACTATTCGTTGTAGCGGAGGAGGATGACGGAGACGTTGTCCTTGCCGCCGGCTTCGAGCGCCGCGGTGATGAGCGCCTGACAGCCCTCGGGAAGAGGCTTCTTTTCGTGGGCGACCATGATCGACTGGATCGCATCGTCGTTGATCATGGAGTGGAGCCCGTCGGAGCAGATGAGCACCAGGTCGCCGCTCTGGAGGATCTGCTCGACCGCCTGGGGCTCGATGGTCTCTTTCGCCCCCACCGCCTTGGTGATCACGTTCTTGAGCGGGTGGCGCTCGATCTCCTCGACGGTGAGGATGCCCTCCGACCAGGCCGCGGTGACCCAGCTGTCGTCGCGGGAGAGCTGGGACAAGGCGCCGCCGCGGAACAGGTAGGCGCGAGAGTCACCGGCCCAGCCCACGGTCAGCACGTTTCCGGCCACGAGCCCGGTGACCACGGTGGTCCCCATGCCCGTGTACTCCTCCTGGCTGTCCGCGGTCTTGAAGACCTTGCGATTCGCGAGCTTGATGGCGGTGCAGAGGCGGTTGCCATGGAAAGAGAGGTTGACGTCAAGGCCGTAGGGCCAGGTGATCTCCTTCTCTTTCTCGCTCTTGTCGACGAACCCCTTGATGGTCTCGAGAGCAAGCTTGGAGGCGACTTCCCCGGCGTTGTGACCGCCCATTCCGTCGCAAACGACATAGAGACCGGTGGCGTCGTCCACATCAAAACTGTCTTCGTTGAGCTTGCGACGACGTCCGACGTCTGTCTGGCCGTAACTCTCTAGCACTTGTGCCTCTTTTCTTCCAGGGTCTTAAGGGGCCTTCTTGACCCTGCAAAGGTCCGGTGTGGTTCAAACATCAGGATAGCGGCTTTGGAAAGTCCGGTCAAAGATGCGGGGCTCAACCGCGACCTCGAAAGTCTTCCCGGGCGGCGGCGATGAGCGATTGGGCGTGCCGGCGTATGGCGCCCTCGTCTTCACCCTCGATCATCACCCGAAGCTTGGGTTCGGTGCCGCTCCAGCGCACGAGGATTCGGCCCTTCCGCCCAAGGGACTTCGAGACCTGGCGCATGACCGACTGGAGCTTCTTCATCTCCTCGACCGGCCGCCGCTTGGGCAGGGTGACGTTCTCGAGAACCTGGGGAACCCGGGTCATCGCCCCCGCCGCGAGTTCGGAGAGGGGTTTCCCCTTGCGGATCATCAGGGCCAGCACCTGAAGGGCGGCCACGATGCCGTCTCCGGTGGAGGCGTGGTCCAGAAACACGAGGTGCCCGGATTGCTCGCCGCCGAGATTGAAGCCGCCCTTGCGCATGGCGTCGACCACGTGCCGGTCCCCGACCGCGGTTCGAACCAGCTTGATCTTTCGCTCGGCCAGGGCACGTTCGAGGCCGAGGTTGCTCATGACCGTGGCCACCACCGCCGATTTCCTGAGCAGCGAGGTCTCCGCCATCTCCAGCGCGCACATGGCGAGAACACTGTCACCGTCGATCACCTGGCCGTGCTCGTCGATGAGAATGACCCGGTCGGCGTCGCCGTCGAGGGCGATGCCCATCTGCGCCGAGGCTTTCACCACTTCCGCGCGGACCTTGTCGGGGTGCAGGGCGCCCACCCCCTCGTTGATGTTGACGCCGTCGGGCTGCACGCCGATCGACTTCACCGAAGCCCCGAGTTCGGAGAACACCGCGGGGGCGACCCGGTACGCGGCGCCGTGGGCCGCATCCACCACGAGCCGGAGGCCTTCGAGGGAGATCGAGCGGGGAAACGTGTTCTTGGCGAAGGCCACGTAGCGCCCGCGCGCGTCGTCCACCTTGAAGGCCTGGCCGATGCCGGGCCCGGTCTTGCGCGCGGGCAGGGGAAGGGCGCCGCGCACGATCGCTTCGATCCTCGCCTCCAGCTCGTCAGCGAGCTTGAAGCCGTCGGGTCCGAAGATTTTGATGCCGTTGTCCTGGAACGGATTGTGGCTGGCGCTGATCACCATGCCGAGATCGACTCTCATACTCGTGGTGAGATGGGCCACCGCGGGAGTGGGGACCGGTCCACAGAGCAGGACGTTCCCGCCTACCGAGCAGATCCCGGAAGCGAGGGCGGTCTCGATCATGTACCCCGAGAGGCGCGTGTCCTTGCCGATGAGGACGCGGGGGGCGTGCTTGAGCCCGCCCGCGGCGACCACCACCGCGGCCTGGCCGATCTTCAAAGCGATCTCCGGGGTCATGGGATCGAGATTCGCGACGCCGCGGACGCCGTCCGTACCGAACAAGCGTGAGGGGGCGGTCTTCCCGGTCTTTCTGGCCATGTCCTTCTTGGTTCCTTTGTGGTCGGGCGCGAAGCTTTTCTTCTTGGGGCAGGAGCAGCCTTTGGTCAGACCGCGGCAGGTGCCCGGTGCCGCACGGGCAGGGTGCCGCGGCGCCTGAGCGCCGCCCTGAGGGCTTCGCTCAGTTCCTTGGGATCTCCCAGACGGGTCATGTCCCCGGCGGAGACGAGGCTCACGGTTCCGGTCTCCTCCGACACCACGAGGGCCACCGCGTCCGTATCCTCGGTGACGCCGATGGCCGCGCGATGCCGGCTGCCGAGGGTTCGTGAAAGTTCGGGGTTCACGGTCAGGGGCAGGAAGCAGGCGGCGGCGGAAAGACGGTCGGCCTGCACCACCACCGCGCCATCGTGGAGCGGCGAGCCGGGGGTGAAGATGTTACAGAGAAGGTCGTAGGTGACCACCGCGTCGAGGCGCACCCCGGTCTCCGCGAAAGACTTGAGCCCCATGTCCCGCTCGAACACGATGAGCGCCCCGGTCTTCGCGGAAGAGAGGGACTGAGCGGCGAGCACGATCTCGTCGAGCACGTCGTCGGTGGAGGAAGGGCCGGTGCGGCCGAAGAGCATGCGGCCGATCGAGGCGAGGAGCTTGCGGATCTCCGCCTGGAAGACCACGATCCCCGCGAAGGCCACGTAGGGCACGACATTTTGGAGCAGAAAGGTGAGGACGCGCAGCTCGAACAGGGTGGCGGCCACATACAGGAGCACCACCCCCACGCCGCCGAGCACGATGTGGGTGGCCTGGGTGCCCCGCACGAAGCGGATGAGGCGGTAGATGAGGAAGGCGACGAGGGCGAGGTCGACGCCATCGCGCACGGTCAGGTCCCGCAGCGAGACGGGGAGCGAACCGAAGATGGAGCCACTCATGGTTCTTGCCGGAGGGCTTGAAAGAGGTTTGTCCCCCTGATTGGACCTACGAAAGCTTCGGCTCCGGCATGGGAGCGAGGAAGGGCACGACCACGTCCGGTTTTTCCTGCGGACCCTCGGTCACCGCGGCCGGCGCCTGGGGCGGGGCCACGGGCGGAAGGTTCATCTTCTGGCCGCGGACGATCTGAAGGACCTGCTGGCCGTCGAGCGACTCGTGCTCGAGCAGGGCCTCGGCGATGACGCTCAGTTCGGCGTACCGCTCCTTGAGGAGGGCGGTGCCGCGCTCGAACTGCTGGGTCACGATGCGACGCACTTCTTCGTCGATCTGGATGGCGGTCGCCTCGGAGTAGTCCTGCGAGCGCCCGAACTCCTTGCCCAGGAAGATGGCTTCATCCTTCTTGCCGTAGGCCAGGGGGCCGAGCGCGCTCATGCCCCACTCGCAGACCATGCGACGGGCCATCTCGGTCGCCTGTTCGATGTCGTTGGAAGCGCCGGTGCTGATGGCCTTGAAGGCGAGATCCTCGGCGATCCGGCCGCCCATGCAGACGGCGATGCGGTCTTCGAGCTGTTCCTTGGTCCAGTTGTGCTTCTCCTCGGTGGGAAGCTGCTGGGTGAGGCCCAAAGCCATGCCCCGAGGAATGATGGTGACCTTGTGGACGGGATCGGCGTGGGGAAGGATGGCGGCGAGGAGGGCGTGGCCGCCCTCGTGGTACGCGGTCACCTTCTTCTCCTCGTCGGTGATCATCATGCTCTTGCGCTCGGCGCCCATCAGGACTTTGTCCTTGCTGGACTCGAACTCGGCCATGTTGACGACCTTCTGATTGCGGCGGGCGGCGAGCAGCGCCGCTTCGTTCACGAGGTTCGCGAGATCGGCGCCGGAGAAGCCGGGGGTCGCCTTGGCGAGCGTCACCACGTCGACGTCGGCGCCCACGGGGATCTTGCGCAGGTGGACCTGGAGGATGCCTTCGCGCCCGCGAACG
>CAZYEA010000124.1:0-13512 GCA_964646485.1 uncultured Acidobacteriota bacterium | reverse complement strand
AGCACCGCGTCCGAGATCTGGTCCGCGATCTTGTCGGGGTGACCCTCGGTGACGGACTCGGACGTGAAAAGGTGACGGTGGGTGTTCATTGAACCTCTTTGATCAATTCGTTTAGCCGGATGGACGGGTGGACTCTCCCCCGACCGAGGCCTCGAATCTTACCTTCAGGGAGACGGGCGATTGAAACCAGGCGTCGCTCCCCCTCAGGCCCGCGGATGGAACTTGTCGAAGACCTGACGCAGGCGCTCCCTGGTGACGTGGGTATAGATCTCGGTGGTCGAGATGTCCGCGTGTCCGAGCATGGCCTGCAGGGCTCTCAGGTCGGCGCCGTTTTCGAGGAGATGAGTTGCGAAGGAGTGACGCAGCACGTGAGGGGTCAGGACCGAGGCCACCCCCGCGGTGAGGGCGTGCCGGCGCACCACCAGCCACAGCCCCATCCGGGAGAGCGCGTCTCCCGAGTGATTGAGGAAGAGTTCCGGCGTCCGCTTCTTCTTGAGCAGCCGGGCCCGGCCTTCGCGCTCGTAGCGAAGAATGGCGGAGAGCGCGCTCGATCCGATGGGCACCAGGCGCTCCTTCCTCCCCTTCCCGAAGATGCGCAGCAGACCGATGTCGGGGTCGATGTTCTCGGCCTTCAGCCGTGTGACCTCGGAAGCGCGCAGGCCGCTTGCGTACATGGTCTCCAGGATGGCCTTGTCGCGCAGGCCGAGGGCGGTCGAGCCGTCGGGCGCGTCGAGGAGCGCTTCCACCTGCGCGCGATTGAGGAAGCGCGGGAGGGGCTTGAAGGGCTTGGGCGACCTCACGTTCTCCATCGGATCCTCCGCGAGCTTCTCTTCGCGCACCAGGAAGCGGAAGAACCCGCGGATCCCGTGAACCGCCCGTCCCGCGGAACGGGCGGAGAGGCCGAGAGCCCTCAGGTGGGCGAGAAAGCTCGCGATGTCCCGGGGCCTTATGTCCTCGAGCTTCTGGGCGCGCGACCGCGCCCAGCCCTCGAGTTTCTGGAGATCCGACCGATAGGCGGAGACCGTGTTCGAGGACAAGCCGCGCTCCGCGCGCAAATGGTCAAGGTACTCCGTGATGCGGGCGTCCTCGACCCTCAACGCGGGAGGCGATGGTTCGGTCCCGGTCATCGCGCGAGGCGCTGCCGGACGAGCCCCAGCACCCGAGTGGCTTCGGGCACCTTCAGCAGGGCGGCGAGGCCCAGGTACGCCGCCGCCCCCAGAGTCACCGGCACCAGAGCGCCCACCATCTTCGGCCCCCAGCCGTCGCCGCCCTGGCCGACAAGGGAAAGCGACAGGAGAACCACCGCCGACATTCCCGCACTCGCGGTCAGGAGCGAGGCGAGGAAGCGGACATCGATCTTGCGCAGGAGCGACTCGGGGCCCCGGTACATGGAGAGCAGGAAACCGCCATTCGACAGGTTTCCAAGGGCCATGCCCAGGCCGCCGGCGAGGAAGCCGATCGAGTCGAAGAGGAGGCGGAGGGTCAACAGGTTGGCGCACACCGCGAGCAGGCTCGCCACCAGCGGCACCCGGGGTCGTCCCGTCGCGTAGAAGTACGGTACGAACACCTTGGTAGACGCGTAGGCGACGAGACCGATCGCCATGTACCCGAGTGCGGTGGCCACGGCTACCGTGTCGGACGACTTGAAGGCCCCGTGCTCATAGATCAGTCGCACGATCGCCGGCCCGGCGCAGATGAGGCCGAGCGCCGAGGGCAAAGTGAGGAAGAGCAGCAGGCGCAGCGCCTGGGCCATCTGCGCGTGGGCCTCGTTCGAGCCGCCCTCGGCGATCTGCCGCGAAAGGCGGGCGCCGGCCACCGACCCCACGGCCACCCCGAACAGACCCATCGGCAAATACAGCAGGCGGAAGGCGAAATTCAACCAGGACACCGCCGAAGGCTCGGTCGACACATACCGACTCGTGATCACCACGTTGATCTGGACGGCCGCGAGCGCGATCGTGGCCGGTCCCATGGTCATCAGGATGTTCCGGATGAAGGGATCCTTGAAATCGAAATCCGGACGAAAGGAAAAGCCTTCTCTCCGGAGGCCCGGCCACTGGATCAGAAACTGAGCCAGGCTGCCGATCAGAGCCCCCAGGGCCCAACCGTAGGCGACCTGGTCTTTCGGCAGGCCCAGCAGGTACATGCCCACCGCCACCACTATGTTCACCACGTTGAAGAGGGCGGGTGCGAGTGCAGCGAGGCCGAATTTGTCCCGGGAATTAAGCATGCCCATCGACACCGCCGCGAAAGAGATGAAGGGAAGAATCGGCATCATGACCCTGGTGAGCGAGATGGTGAGGTCGGTCTTCCCTTCCATGGCGCCGTAGCCGGGGGCGAGCACGTTGACGATCCAGGGGGCGAGGACGATTCCGAGAGAGCACACGAAGCTCAGGACCAGAGCGAGAAGAGTGAACAGACGACGCGCCAGGGCGAATCCCCGCTCGGCGCTCTCGGTGTCGGCCCGCGCGTAGGCCGGGATGAAGGCGGCCGACAGCGCCCCTTCGGCGAATAGATCGCGCAGCAGGTTCGGGATCCGAAAGGCAATCAGGAATGCGTCCGACTGAACGCCCGCCCCGAGAGTGGCGCCGAACAACTGCTCGCGCACCAGCCCCAGGAGCCTTGACAGAAGGGTGGCCAGAGACAGGAGCGCCGTTTTCGCCCCGAAGTCGGAACGCACGCTTGACTCGGTCTTTGCGGGACTTTCAGGTAGACTCACGGGCTCACAAGGTTGAAGCGGCGGGGGTTTGCCCGCACAAACACAGGATTTAGCGTAAGAAGAGGTTTCTCAGCGTGGCGAATCACGACTCCGCACTCAGGCAAATGCGCCGTTCGCGCAAGAAGCGCGCGATCAATCGCGCCAACACCGCCCAGCTCAAGACCCAGGTCAAGAAGCTGCGGTCGGCCATGGAAAAGGGCGACGCCGCCGCGGCGAAGAGCCTGGCCTCCCCCACCTTCGCCGAACTTGATCGCGCGGCCAAGAAAGGCGCCATCCACCGCAACGCGGCCGACCGGACCAAGTCGCGCCTGGCCCGCCGCCTGAACGCGGTCGCCGCACAGTAATCCGTCCCCGCTCCGTTCCCGCGCGGCTTGCCTCCGCGGGGATGCGGGCGTCGGGTCAGTGACGGTCTTCAGGCGCGTCCCCCGCTCGCCACCGTGGCGACTGCGTGGGTGAGCACCGGGACCGTAGGGGCCGAGAGCTTCAGCCTCCGGTCGGCCTCCGCAAAGGCGGCGAGCGCGCGCCCGATCTCGGCATCGGACCACGCCCTCGATGCTCGCTCGGTGTCCGCGACCTTGAAGGGGAAGATCCCGAGCTGCGCTCCTGCGTCCGTCGAAGACACCCCGGAACGGCGCAGCGCGCGGAACATGGCGAGCTTGCGGACGGCGCCGTGCAGGGTGGCGAGAACCCGGAGGCCGGCCTCACCCTGACGCAGCGCTTCGTCGAGAAGGCCGATGCTCTTCCGCCGGTCCTTCGCCATCAGGGCATCGGAGAGCTGGTACAGGGGCGGGCTCGAGGTCACGGCGACACTCTCCTCGGCGCCGCGCCCGGACGGGCCCTGATACAGGAGCATCTTCTCCAGCTCGCTCACGATGCGCCCCAAAGAGGGCCCGCTCTGCTCCACCAGGTCCCGCAGCAATTCGTCCTGGACTCTCAGCCCCAGCGCCTTCGCCTCGGCGGCCGCGGCGAGATTGAGCGCCTTCCCCTTGAGGAAGTCGGCGTCGATGACCTCGGCGACCTTGCTGATCTTCTTCCACATCCCGAAGCGGCGATCGGTTTTTCGGACCACGAAGATCAGAGTCGCGGACGAGTCGAGTTCCGGCAGTTCGCTCGCGGTTGCCGCGGCCTTCGCGGTCCCCTTTCGTCCTTTGGGTCTGTCCTCGACCTCCGCGGGAGTCTCGGACGATTCCTCCTCCAGGCCGTCCTCCTCGGGATCCCGCCCTCCCCCGCCCCGAAGCTTCTCGGCGCGCCGCACCACGACCACCGTCTTGTCCGAGAAGAGCGAGCGCGAGGTTGCGGCCACGAAGACGTCGGCGAACGCCGCCTCGTCCCCCCAGATGCGAACCACCTCCGACGGGTCGGCCTCGCGGGCCTTCAGAGTGGCGGCGAGCGCCCGATCGGCCCGCAACGAGTCCTGGCCCAGGATCAGGACGATGGAAGAAAGAGCCTTGGCCACGCAAAGCTAGTCTAGCGGGCGGGAGGCTCAGCCCACCTGCGAGAGACCGAATCGCCTCGCCCATACCGGGCCCTTCGCGTAAGCCCGAAGAGGATGGTCCGGGGGCGCCGCCTTCCACCAGGCCTCGGCCTGGTCCCGGGCCCGGATCAGCAACTCCCGGTCGCGCACGGGATCACCCGCCTGGAACAGGCCCCGGCCGGATTGGCGCGTGCCGAAGAACTCGCCGGGCCCTCGAATCTCGAGGTCTTTCTCGGCGAGAAGGAACCCGTCCTCACTGGCCACGATGGCGTCGATCCTCTGCTTCGCCTGGTCTCCCGGATAGGCCCTTGTGACGAGCAGGCATTCCGAGGCGTGATGACCGCGTCCCACGCGCCCCCGAAGCTGGTGCAGCTGCGCGATCCCGAAACGCTCCGCTTGTTCGATCACCATGAGGGTCGCGTTGGGCACGTCGACCCCGACCTCGATGACCGTGGTGCTGACGAGGACGCGGATTTCCCCTTTGACGAACGAATCCATCACCGCGCCCTTCTCCTCGCGAGGCATGCGGCCATGCAGGGACGAGACCCGCACGTCCTTCAGCCAGCGGGCCCACTCGGCGCTCAGCTCGGTGACGGCACGGACATCCGCGAGCTTCTCCGACTCTTCGACCAGCGGGCACACCACGTAGACCTGGCGGCCAAAGGCGAGGTGCCGCTTCGCCGTCTCGACGATCCGCGCCCGCTGCGAGTCGAACCGGTGAGCGGTGCGGATGGGCATCCGCCCGGGCGGCTTCTCGTCGAGAACGGAGGTGTCGAGGTCGCCGTGGAATGAGAGGGCGAGCGTCCGCGGGATGGGAGTTGCGGTCATGACCAGCGCGTGCACTCCCAGGCCCTTTCGTCGCAGCTCGTCGCGCTGGATCACCCCGAACCGGTGCTGTTCGTCGACGATGGCGAGGGCGAGCGCCTTGAATTCCACGTCGGGCTCGAAGAGCGCGTGGGTTCCGACCACGATCGAGGCCTCTCCCGAGGCGATGGCGGCGAGCGCCTCTTTCCTCTCCTTCGACCGCAGCCGCCCTGAAAGCCGGGTGACCGAGAGACCGGCTCGCGCGAGGATCCTCGAAAGGGTCAGGAAGTGCTGGTCGGCGAGGACCTCGGTCGGCGCCACGAGAACCGCCTGCCGGCCGCTCGCCACGGGGAGGAGCATGGCAAGGGTGGCCACGATCGTCTTTCCAGAGCCCACGTCGCCCTGCAGAAGGCGGCTCATCTCACGGCCCGATTCGAGATCCGCGGCGATCTCCTTGAGCACCCTCTTCTGGGCGCTTGTGAGGGGGAAAGGCAGAACGCGCTTGGCCCACGCCCGCGCCTGATCGTTGGCCCGCAGGATCACGCCGGGTCGCCGGTCCAGGCGCTTTGCCGCGAGCCCCAAGGCGAAAAGAAAGAACTCCTCCAGGATGAGCCGGAGATGTCCGCGTGAGCGCGCGCCATTTAGTGCTGGAAGATCCGCGTAGGCACCCGGATCGTGAACGGCCACGAGGGCCTCGCGAATGCCGAGAACCCCGAGTTCCCCTCGCAGGTCAGGGGAGAGGAGATCGGGCTCACCGTAGTTCCCGGGAAGTGAGCGGACGAGATTCGTGAGAACCCGCCTCCACACCTTCGGCAGGAAGGTCCCGCGCTTCTCGTAGACCGGGACGACACGTCCCATGTGGATGGCGTCGTCCAGCCCGGCGGGGGCCCCTGCAACCTCGGCCCCGCCCTCCGCCTCGTCGAGGACCTCGAAATCGGGCGAGTGAAGCGAAAGTCCCCCGCCGTAGCGATCCCACTCGGGCGCGCCGTAGAGGACGACGCGGCGGCCGACCTTGAAGGAATCCTTGAGGTAGGCCTGGCCGAAGAACACGCACTTGATCCGGCCGGACGCGTCCTCGACGATCGCCTCGAAGATGGGCATGCGGCGCGCCCGCTTGAGGCTCACCGCCACGACCCGCCCGCACACCGTGGTGCGGGCTCCGGACTTCAGGGACCGGATAGGAGCGAGGTTCGACCGGTCCTCGTACCTTCGGGGCAAGACGAGAAGGAGGTCGTTTACGGTGGCGATGCCTTCCGCCTGAAGCGCTTTCGCCCGCTCGGGCCCGATGCCCTTCACGAACTGGACGCTCGTGTCGGGCCGAAGGTCTCCCGAACCGGTCGGACCCGCGCGTCTCGCGTCGGCCGGAGAATTCATGGGCGAAGCCACGGCGGCCTCGCGCTCAATACTCGACGGTGGCGAGGGCCTGCTGCGGGCGGATCCGCTTCGCGGAATACGGCAGCCGGAAGGGGGCTCGGATGTCGAAGCCGTTCGGCCGGGACGCATCGACCGTGGCCCGGGCCACGATGTCCCCCACGATGGCTGGCGACAGCGGAACCGGCCCGACCTGGGCGCTCACGAGATCGAACTGGCCGAAGCCCTTGTCGCTCTTGAAGTCGGCCACGATCTCCACCGCCATTTCGCCGCCCAGCAGACTCAGGAAGGACGCGGCGCTCGACGCCTTCTCCTTGAGGTCCTGGAACTCCGCGAGATTGGCGAGGCCGCGAAGCTCGAGGCGGCCCTCGCGCAGGACGATGCGAACGTCCCGCAGACCGCGCGGCACTTTTTCGGCCAGAGCGAAGCGCACGTAGGAGTTCAGTTCCGACTCGTATACGCTGACCGGCGCGCGCTTCGCCTTAGGGTCATGCTCGAATTTCTCGAGCAGCTCGAGTTTCTTGCCGAAGGCGTCGGACAGGTCGCGGCTGAGGCCGCTTCTCGGCGCCGCGGGATTGGCGCCGTTCACCTGGGCGGCGAGGACCACGAGCAGGGCGGCGGTCCACGGCTTCATGACGGGTTCGCCGTCTGGAAGGACGTGCCGGGAACATGAGCCTGTACGCCTACGTTCTCGGCCTGTGTGGCGGCGATGTCCGCGAAGGACGAGCGATCGCCGAGAGCGCCCGGGCGGACATTCCGGCCGGCCGCGATCAAGGGCACGAATTCTCTCGTGTGATCGGTCGACTCATCCGACGGGTCGCATCCGTGATCGCCGGTCAGGATGAGGAGATCCTCTTCGCGCAGCGCCGCGAGCAGCTCGGGCACCCTCGCATCGAAGGCCTCGAGGTTGCGCGCGTAGCCCTGCACGTCATTGCGGTGGCCGTAGAGGGTATCGAAGTCGACGAGATTCGTGAAGATGAGACCGGACGGCCAGCGACCGAGGGCGGCGAGGGTCCGGTCCACCCCGTCGTTGTCCGAGACGGTGTGAACGGCCTCCTCGATACCCTGGCCGGTGAATATGTCTTCGATCTTCCCCACGCCATAGACGGGCAGGGACATCGCGGCGAGATGGTCAAGGAGGGTTTTGCCCGAGGGTGGAACCGGAAAGTCGCGCCGATTCGGGGTGCGTTTGTAGGTTGAAGGACCGTCGCCCACGAAGGGCCGGGCGATCACGCGGCACACTCCGAACTCTTCGCCGCACGCGAGGGAGTAGGCGAGGCGGCAATATCGATACAGCTCCTCGGGCGGTACCACGGTCTCGTGCGCCGCGATCTGGAACACGCTGTCCCCGGAGGTGTAGACGATCAGAGCCCCGGTCCGGACGTGTTCGTCGCCCAGTTCCTTCAGGATCTCGGTGCCCGAGGCGGCCTTGTTGCCGAGGACTCCGCGGCCGGTCTCCTTCGAAAAACGATCGATGAGGGACGAGGGAAATCCTCCCGGATAGAGCCTGAAAGCCTTCTCGGTCACGAGGCCCATCATCTCCCAGTGTCCGGTCGCGGTGTCCTTCCCCGCACTGCGCTCGGCCAGCCGGCCGAAGCCGGCCCGAGGCGAGGCCTCGCGGGCGCCGGAAAAAGTGGGGGGCAGGTTTCCAAGACCCAGGGCGGCAAGATTCGGAATCCGGGCGTGGCCCAGGCTCAGGACGTGGCCCAGGGTGTCCGAGTGTTCGTCGCCGAACGCGGCAGCGTCGGGGGCGGCGCCCACACCCAGCCCGTCGCATACCACGACCACGGCCCGCTTGAACGGACCCATCAGTGCGCGCCTCCTGAGCTGGAGGCCCAGCGCTCGACCCGTTCGAGCGCGGCCTTCCGATCGGAAAACCATTCCACCTCGAACTGGCGCCGGAAGTACGTCATCTGACGCTTGGCGTACTGCATCGTCGCAGTGACAATAGCATGCTGAAGTTCTCGGTCTCCCCTGCCGTCGAGCGGCCCCTCGGCGAGGCGCGCCACCACTTCGCGATAGCCGATGGCGCCAAGCGGGCGCGGCAAAGCGGCGCCTGGGGCGACCCTCTCAAGTGCCAGGCGGGTCTCCTCGATCAGGCCCTGCGCGAGCATCCGGTCCACCCGCGCGCTCACCCGCTCGCGGAGCTCGTCGCGAGTGGGGTGAAGGCCCACGATGAGCGCCTCGCCCTCGAAGGCGGGGCGTCGGTCCTGCTGGGCCCTCGAATACGGCCGGCCCTGGGTGAAGAGAACCTCGAGCGCCCGGACGATGCGGATCCGATCCGTGGCCTTCGTCTTCGCCGCGTACTCAGGATCTTTGGCGGCGAGCAGGCGAAAAAGCCTGGCCGTCCCGTGCCGGGTCGCGAGTGCCTCCAGGCGAGCGCGCACCGACCCATCCGACTCTCCCTCTTCGAAGAGACCCTTGAGGAGGGCGGTGAGATACAGGCCGGTGCCTCCCGTCACGATGGGCAGCCGACCGCGAGCGCTGATGTGTTCGATTGCCTCGGCCGCCTGCCGGGCGAAGAGGGCGGCGTTCATTGGCTCGTCGATGTCCAGGATGTCGATGAGGTGGTGCGGGACGAGCGCCTGCTCCTCGCGGGTCGGCTTTCCGCTGCCGATGTCGAGGCCGCGATAGACCTGCACGCTGTCGCACGAAACCACCTCTCCTTGAAGCCTGCGCGCGAGGTCGATGGCGAGTTCCGATTTTCCGCTCGCGGTGGGCCCGACTACGGCCACGAGGCGGCCGGCTTTCAGATCTGCCGCCAAAGTCGCCACGCGGCCAGCAGGATGAGAACGAGCGTCACGATCCCCAGCCCGCGGATCTGCGCCTCCGGCAGCCGGGACACTAGACCTCGATCAGGGTGCTGTCGGGGCGGAGGGCCTTCACGATGTTCGCCTCGTGGTCCGCGCCGATGGTCTTCCGGACCGCGAAGAGCATGGCGTAGAGGATCTCATTGAGCGCGTTCGTGAGCTGGAGCGAGCGTTCGGACTCCCGCAGGTCGGACACCGCCGCCATCAGGGGGGCGGGATCGATGATGCCGCCCTTCGTCACCTGGCACACCGACAAGAGTCCCCCCGCTCCATGGAGCTCGCTGACCGCGCTTTGCAGGGTGTGATCGGCCTCGGGACCGGTCTCGCGCAGCAGGTAGCGGTAGATGTAGGCGTACATGGAGTTGTAGGCGGAGAGTGCCGACTCGGAGACATTGCGCCCGGTCGCCTCGCCCACGGGCCGGATCTTCCGCCCACGCACCCTCACGAAGCCCGCGCAGAATAGAGCGTAGAGGGTCTTCTGGGTTTCGCCGTCGCCGATCTCACTCTCGCGACAGATCTCGGAGACCGAACGGTGAGCATCGACCACGGAAAGGATGTGCTTCTCGTAGGGCTCGAGGCCGCTCAAGTCCGCCTCCTTGACGCACTCGAGAATCAGGCCGGGATCGGGATAGCGGCCTTTGAGCGCGCCTTCCGGATCGATTCTCCGAAGACCTTCGAGGACCAGAGTCAGCGGATCGAAGGAGACCGTGACCTTCTCTTTCTGGGGCAGGCTCGTGGATTCGAATACGAACTCTCCGTTCGGCCACTCGAACAGGCTGAACACGATCTCGCGGACCTGGGTCTCGACCCCTTCCCACAGATCCTGGGGGGCCATGGCGCCCATCTCAATAAGCACCTTGCCTTGCCGCCGGCCGTGGGAGATCTGCTGGAGGGACTGCTCGTACTCCTCCACGCTGATCTTGCCGAGGCGCAACAGGGTCTCACCGAGCCGGTCGTTGGGCGAGTTGCTGGTCGCAAACACGACGCGGCCGTTGTGGAAATAGACGGCCTTGCGCGTGCCCTCGGATTCCACCGAGAGAATGCCGGTCGAGCTGCCCCGGCGAAGCTGGATCAGGAGCTCCGGCAGGGGCAGGGCGGACAAATTCCCTTTGAGTCCCTGGGCGGTGATGAACGGGACCAGTCGTCGCGGAATCGCGTCCGTGTGAGTGATCATGGGTCTGCTCGAACCGGAGTCTAATTGGGACGCCCCCCGAGTGGGACGGGTCAATTTCGCGTTCCCGCCCCGCCCGTTCGAACCAGCTCGATCCCTGAGTAGTAGTGCTTCAGGATCTCCTCGTAGGTGGATCCGGCCTGGGCCATGCCGAAGGCCCCGACCTGGCACAGGCCCACGCCGTGGCCCCAGCCCTTGCCCGTGATCACGAACTGACGAACCGAGCCGTCCTTGCTAAGTTCCCGGTCGATCACGAACAGGTTCTCCCTGACCCCGAGGGCGAAGCGGACCTCGAGACCCCTGAGGACGATCTCCCGCTCGCTCCCCTGCACCGCCAGTTCGATGACCCGCCCGGAAACGCCGGTCCGCCGCACCTGCAGGTCGAGAACGCGACCCGGATTTCCGTAGCGCGCCATCGACTTCGCGATCTGGGCGGGAGTGAGGCGCTCCTCCCACCGATAGAAACGCGACGAGCGGTCGGCCGAGGGTCCCATGAGGCTCTGCTCCGCGATCAGGAAGGCGAGACGGCCATCGCTCAGGATGTAGCGGACGCGATCGCCCTGGGTGAGCGCCAGTTCCGAGGCCGCTACCGGCGTGCCGGAGAGGTCGCGGAAGAGCCGCAGCCGATCCGCGGGGCGGACCGTCTGCACCATGTCGTTGATCCGGAATCGGAATTCGCCCTCCGATCCGCCCGCGAACTCCGCGCGGTCGAGCGAGGGCGGACCCATCCGCAGGGCCGAGCGCGCGAGAATGCCGATCGCGATGCTCCGCAGGATCCGACCACTCGGAGCAAGAGCCCCGCTCGCCGAAGGGGACAACACCTCCTCCTGGATCAGGATGGCGGCGGCGCGGGATTCTTCGGGACTCGCGAAGTCCTTCTGGTCTTCGGACTGGCGCAGGAATTCCGTGTCCCGTTCCGAGAGAAGGCGCTCGGCTCGCTCGCCCCAGCACAACGCGTCGGACACGTAGAGGAAGAAGGCGCCGCGCCTTCCGAGGTCCTTCCCTGCCTGGGCCGGGCACCCTTTGCGGCCGAGCGAGCGGAGCAGTCGCTGCGTCCAGGCTTCCGCTTCCTCGGGCCGAAGCGGCTCGGCAAGCCAGGTCGCATTCTCCGCCGCGCGCCCCACCACGTCGAGGGCGATGAGCAGGGCCACGTCGCGATTGATCGCAGGCTCGGGCCCGAGCTGGGGAATCCGTCCGTCGGTCCGGATCACGGCGAGGCGATCGCGTTCGGCCAGGCACTCGACGCCCTTGAGGTAGGCCTGGGTCTGGGTGGGAAACATGTTGACGCCGTCTTCGGTGTGTCCGCCGCAGGTCGAGGTGTAAAGCGCGTTGATCATCTCTCCGCGAAACTCGGCGGCGATTCCCGCGGTTTCCTGGACCGCCTGGTCGGTGAGCGGGTGCTCGGTCGCAAAGCCGCGATACACCTGGCACGCGGGGGTGGCGCAGATGTCGTAGCCCCGCTCCTTGTACTGACCGAGGTTTCGCAGCGCATAGGTGCGCGCGGCCACGGCTTGAGCCTTGAGCGCCTCGATCTGCGGGAACTGGCCGGGCGAGAGTTCGTTCGGCACCACGCCGCGGAGATAGTCCTCGAGGTTCAAGACATTCACCGCGGTGACCCCGCCGCTACCCGCGCGGACTTCCACGAAACCCCGCACCGGCGAGGTGCCGATCGTGAGCTTCTCCTCCGGATTCGCCGCCTGCAACACGATGGTTGGCGCCGTCTCCCCCGTCTCGATGATTCTGACCAGGCCCTGAGCGGCCCCGGCCGGGCTCTCGGGGCTCACGAAGGCCCCGGGGTATCCAAGGGCCGCCACCTGGCGCGCGAGGGCGGCCGCGTCTTCGCGCGCGGGAAAGAGACCCGCCTTCACCTGATAGGTGCGTGTCCCTTCATTCCAGATGGCTTCGGCACCCAGGCCGGTAGCCTCGGCGATGCGCGTCACTGCCTGCTGAGCGAGTGCTTGATCGGCGAGGCTCGCCGCCTGCACCCGGAAGCGAACCGCGGCCCCGGCCGCGGCGTTGGCGAGCTCGAAGGTCAGCCGCTGGGCGGTCGCCGTGCGACTCCCGATGGACACCCGCATTCCCGAGTCGGCCCCGATCGACACCCGCGGCACATCCACGTTGAATCCGATGCGAATGGTCGGAGGTGCGAGCGCCGAGGTGAAGTCCGGCGTCGGAGCCGCAACCTGCGGCACGGGAGTCGGGGAGGCCGCGGGCATCGCTCGCGCCGGCGGCCGCGACGGGGCCTTGGGTTGAGGCTTCGGGGCGCCGGAGCGACACGCCGCGACGGCGAGCACGAGGGCGCAGGCGAGGAGTCTTCGGAGGGTCATCGACCGCATCAATAGACGAAGGTCACGCGCATGGTGACGCTCGCGGCCGGATAGTCTTCGGGCAGGGGAAGCAGGTCACTTCCCTGCAGCGCGTTCGAGGCCGCGCGGTCGAGCGCGTTCATTCCCGAGGACGAGAGCATGGTGATCCTCGTGATCCTTCCTCCCCGCTCCACCGTGAATTCCAGTCCGACCTGCCCACGCACCCCGAGGCGGGCCGGCTCGGGGATGATCCAGTTGCGATAGACCTCGCTCTTGAAGTGGTTGATCCAGCGGGTGAAATCGGCGCCTTCCGGATCGAAGAAAAGCGGGCCCATCTGGTAGCCCGGGATCTCCATCTGCGACAAGTCCCGCTTCTCGCGCAAGGCCCGCTCCACGCTTCGCGTCGAGGCGCTCAGGAGGCCGCCCGAAGGCCCGGTGACCCGGGAGTCGTCGGCGCGGAGGGCCGGGTTCGCACCTCCGTCTGGAAGCGGGAGCCCGGTCCGCTGCGCGTCCTCACCGCGCCCCTCGCCCGCGCGCCGCTCCGACTCGGGAATGGCCTCCTGGGGCAGGGCCTTGTCCTGCGCCGTCTTTGTCCCACGCCGCCCGATGTCGCGGTCGCGTTCGAGTCGCAACTCCTCGGCCCGCCGGTCCGACGCCTCCCCGATGCTCATCTTCGCGGACTTCGGCGGGGGGGGCGGGGTGGGCGCGGGCGGGGGCGGAGTCGGCTGCGGAACCGCCTTCGCCACCTTCGGCGGCGCGGGGGGCCTGGCGAGCTGCGGGGGCAGGAAGAAGGCCCGCCGTTCCTTCGCCTTCTCGTCCTCCGCGACGGTCTGGTAACCGAAATGCGTGTCCGCCAT
>CAZYEA010000123.1:6270-13570 GCA_964646485.1 uncultured Acidobacteriota bacterium | reverse complement strand
AATACGCCGTTGGCAATGTGGCCGTGGCCATCGCCTGGTCCGGATACTTCGCCTCGTTCCTGCGCTTCTTCGGCGTGGAGATTCCGTTCTGGCTCTGCCACAGCTATCGCGACGTCGCCTTGTCTTATCCAGAGAGCATGGACAAGCTTCCCGTCGTCTTCGGCCACCACATCGCCATAAACATCCCGGCCATTGTGATCGTCGGCCTCATCACCTGGCTTCTGGTGATCGGTGTGAAGGAAAGCGCGCGGGTCAACAACGCCATGGTGGTCCTGAAGCTCGCTGTCCTGGCGCTCTTCGTGGGTGTCGGCTTCTTCTACGTTCAGCCGACCAACTGGGTGCCCTTCGCCCCCAACGGCTGGCGCGGGGTGATGAACGGCGCCGCGATCGTCTTCTTCGCCTACATCGGCTTCGACGCCATCTCTACCGCGGCAGAAGAGACGAAGGATCCACAGCGTTCGATGCCTCGCGGCATTCTGTGGTCTCTCGCCATCTGCACGGTGATCTACGTAATCGTGGGCGCCGTGGCCACGGGCATCGTCCCGTATCAGCAGCTCAAGGGCTCTGATCCCCTCGCCCGCGCCTTCGAACTGGCCGGAATTGGATGGGGCCAGGTGATCATCTCGTTCGGCGCCATCGTCTCCATGAGCGCCGTGCTGCTGGTCTTCCAGTATGGCCAGCCCCGGATCTTCTATTCGATGAGCCGCGATGGCCTGCTGCCCCCGTTCTTCCGGCAGCTTCACCCGAAGTATCAGACCCCCCACATCACCACCATCGTCACCGGCATCCTGGTGGCGCTGGGCTCGACCATTCTCGATGACGACGAGACCTACGACCTCACCAACATCGGCACCCTGTTCGCGTTCCTCGTGGTTTGTCTGGGGGTGCTTGCGTTGCGCCTGAAGGATCCAGGTCGCCATCGTCCCTTCCGGGTGCCTTTCGTGTGGCTGGTGGCACCTCTGGGTGCCGCCGGGTGCCTGTACACCATGTACTACCTGCCCACCGCGGCCTGGGAACGGTTCGGAATCTGGCTGCTCATCGGCACGGCGCTCTACTTCCTTTACGGTCGGAGGCATTCCAACCTGAGCGCGGCCCGGGATGCGGCACGTCCCCCTTCGTGAGTCGCCGGGCCTGATCGGCGTGGGCCGTTGAAAGCCGTCGTCGTCGTTCCCACCTACAACGAGCGCCAGAACATCGATGCGCTTCTGGAGGCGTTGTTGGCGCTTCCGGGGGGCCTCCATGTGCTGGTCGTCGATGACGGTTCGCCCGATGGGACGGGGACTCGTGTGGATGAATGGGTTGCGCGCGAGCCTCGGGTTGGCGTGATCCACCGCCCGCGAAAGATGGGGCTTGGCACCGCATACATCGCGGGCTTCTCTCGCGGCTTGGCGGACGGGTTCGAAGCGCTCATCGAGATGGATGCGGACTTCTCGCACCGGCCCGCTTACGTGCC
Source organism: uncultured Acidobacteriota bacterium (assembly GCA_964646485.1). GTDB lineage: Bacteria > Acidobacteriota > Vicinamibacteria > Fen-336 > JAGNNV01 > JAGNNV01. The sequence continues at coordinate 12,117 of CAZYEA010000123.1, read as the reverse complement.
CGAGCTGATCGCGAAAGCGGCCGAGTTCGATCTCGTGATCGGATCGCGTTACATCCCGGGCGGGGGGACGAGCGGCTGGGGTCTGCACCGGCGGCTCTTGAGCCAGGGAGCCAATGTGTTTGCGCGGGGCATGCTGGGGTTGAAGGTCCGCGACTGCACCGCGGGCTTCCGCTGCTACACCGCTGCGGCTCTGCGGCGGATCGATTTCGCCAGCGTGCTCGCCGAGGGGTACTCATTCCAGGTGGAGATGCTGGTTCGGATTCTCAAGAGCGGCGGTCGGGTGGCGGAGATTCCCATCATCTTCGAGGAGCGGCGGCATGGGCGGTCGAAGATCTCGCGGGCCGAGGTGTTCAAGGCCATCGGGACGGTGATACGACTGTCGCGGGAGCGGTAGGCGGAGAGATCGCTTCGGTCCAACCAAAAACTTCGGATCCCTCGCGATGACGGGGAGGCGGCCGTGGGTCGCGGCTAAACCGCGCGCACGATCGAGAACGTGACGTCGTCGTTGGCGAGGTGCTGTTTCGCCCAGCTCCGCAGGGCCTTTTCGATCTCGTCGCCCATCTCGTTCGCCGACTTCTTCGCGTGCTTGGCGACCAGCGCGCAGAGGCGGGCCACGCCGAACTCTTCCTTGCCGTTCCAGGCCTCGGTGAGACCGTCTGAGTGAAACACGAAGACGTCTCCCGGCTCTACGGGAATGGCGAGCTCGTCGTATTCGACGTTGTCGAAGAGGCCGAGGGGAATACCCGGAAGAATGATGGGCGCCGCCTTCTTCTGGGAGGCCTTGTAGTGAATCGGATACGGCAGGCCTGAGTTCGCGATCCTCACCTCGCTCGCCTGGAAGTCGAAGACCGCGTAGGTGAGCGCGCAGTAGAGGCCTTCCACGGCGCGGCGGATCAAGGTCCGGTTCGCGCGGTAGAGAAGCTCTTTGGGCGCCGCCCGCTGAAACGCCCGGGCGCGGATCGTGCCTGAAGTGAATGCGCCGAAAAGAGCCGCGGGCACGCCCTTGCCGGCCACGTCGCCCACGGAGAGGCCGAGCTTGTGCTCTTCGAGGTCGTAGAAGTCGAACAGGTCGCCGGCCAGCTCGCGCGCGGGGAGGAAGTGGGCCGAAGCGTCCCACCTCGCTCCCTTGGGCGAGTCTTCCGGGAAGAGGCCCTCCTGAATGCGCTGGGCGATCGTCAGTTCCTTCCGGTAGCGCGTCTCCCGCTTGGTGATCTCCTCGTAGAGCCGGGCGTTCTCGATGGCCACCGCCACCTGTGAAGCGAGCGGCGTCAGCACCTTGATGTGCTCATGGGTGAACCGGTTCAGCTCTCGTGATTCCAGGTCGAAGACACCCACCACCCGTCCCTTGAAGACGAGAGGCATGACCAGCTCGGACCGCACGTCCGGCTCCACCGCGATATAGCGCGGATCCTCCCGCACGTCGCCCACGATCACGGGTTCCTTGGAGATCGCGGCCGCCCCGGTCAGACCCTCGCCGAAGGCGATCCGGCGCATGGGCGCTATCGAGGCCATCTGCCGCGCGGTCATGAGCACCAGATCGTTCGTCTTCTCGTCCACCAGGAAGATGGCGAACATCTCGTAATCCACCACGCGATGGACGAGGTCGGCCACGTGGTCGCACAGGGCGTCGAGCTCGAGGATGGCGCCCATCTCCTTGCCCGCTTCGTAGAGCATGGCCAGGAGCCCGGCATACCAGCGCGCGTCGCGATGGAGGGTGGCGTTTTCGATGGCGGTGGCGAGGTTGTCCGCGATCATGTGGACGAGCGACACCCCGCGCTTGCCGAACGTGCGGCTCTGGTTCGCTTCCAGGCCCACTACGCCTACGAGCTTCTCGCCATAGAGCAGCGGCTCGGTGAGGACGTGGATCGAATCGTGCGATCGCACGAAGGGCTGCTTCTTCTCCACGGTCTCGGCGAGCTGGGCGACGCCGGTGGCCGGGTTCAAAAGGGCCTTCGGCTCGCCCGCGCTGTGAGCGGCGTGCATCCCCCCGTCCGGCCCCACCAGATAGAGCACGAGCGCCTCGTACTTCACCAGGCTTCGCAACTGCTTGGCGATGGCCGGAAGGAGGGCCTCAGGGTCGAGGACCGACTCGATTCTGGCTACGGCCGGCAGAATCTGCGCGACTTCGGACTCGGTGAGGGCTTCTCGTTCGTTGGCGGTCGACACGGGCTGCGGATGCTACCGCGTTACGGCTCGTGAGCCTTGCCCGTAGATAGCTAGGCGCGAAGTGCTTCGACGAACTCCTCGGCCGACACCGACGCCTGCTTGAGAAGGCCCGAAAGAGTTCCGGTCTTCACTTCCCGGTGATTCGGAACCACGCAGCCAGAGGAACCCCGTCGCATCACAATGTGACTACCGCGTTGACGAGCCACGGCGAATCCCAGGCGCTCCAAGGCTCGCACCACCTCGGAGCCCGAGACGACCGGAAGACTAGGCATGCATAAGGACTTGGAACGTCGTTAGCAGCGCCCGACTGGTTACCTTGTGCGGGAATTCTTCGAGGAATAGCTGCGTGGCTTCGCGCAAGTTGGCGAGCGCCTCTTCGACCGTTTCGCCCTGAGTCGTTGTGCCCGTCTCTGGATTCAGAGCGACGAACCCCCCTTCAGCCGCGGGAGTGAGTACAGCGGATAATTCCATTTCAGAAGTCCCTCCAGATCAGCATACGCTCGGCGCCAGTTCGGTCGAATAGACTTCTTTTTCCATGAGCACGCTGTCGCTGCCGATCGAGATCGAAGGAATCAAGAAGATCCTTCCCCACCGCCATCCCTTCCTCTTCGTCGACCGCATCGTGGCCCTGGAGCCCGACAAGCGCATCGTGGGCATCAAGAACGTCACCTCCGACGAGCGGTACTTCATCGCCGGCCCCGGGGGAATTCCCGTCTTGCCGGCGTCCATCCTCACCGAAGCCCTGGCCCAGGTGGGGGCGGTGCTGGTGCTGTCGAAGCCGGAGAACAAATCGCGGCTCGTCTACTTCATGGGAATCGACCGCGTCCGCTACCGGCGCCCGGTGCGGGCGGGCGATACGGTCGAACTCGAAGCCATCGTCGTCCGGCTGCGCGCCAAGATGGGGTCTTTTCGCGGGGTCGCGCGGGTTGGGGGTGTGGTGGTCTGCGAAGGCCAGATGACCTTTGCCCTCGGAGACGCAGCGCCTGAGCAGCCGGCCGCCTAGTTCTGCGGGCGGGCCTCGGCGCGCGGTCAGCCTTCCCCGCGCGTTGTCGAAGCTGGGGTTGTGTTCGCGGAAAGAGGCCTTCGACTACATCTCCTCCGGTCGGGTCGAGGTCAACGGCCGGGTTTCGACGGATGCCACGCTGCGGGTCTCGCTCGAGCATGACGGCATTGCCGTTGACGGCAAGCAAGGGCAGGACGTCCGTGAACCCATCGTGATCGCTTTGCACAAGCCGGTCGGCTACGTGACCACGCGCTCCGATCCCCAGGGCCGGAAGACCGTTTACGACCTGCTGCCGAAACTAGACCGGTTCGTGTTTCCCGTGGGGCGTCTCGACAAGGACACGTCCGGTCTGCTGATCCTCACCGACGATCATCGTCTGGGTGAGGCCCTCACGAACCCCGAGAGCCACGTGCCGAAGACCTATGAGGTTACGGTCGCCCCATCCCCCGACCAAGCTGCCCTCGATCGCCTGCGGAAGGGCGTCGACATCGGCAAAGGAGAGCGGACGCGCCCGGCCGGGGTCCAGCTTCTCGATGGCGACGCGAACCGGGCACGGCTGAGGGTGACGATTAGGGAGGGCAGGAATCGTCAGATCCGCCGGATGTTGGGCGCGGTGGGCGTCTCGGTCGTCGCATTGTCCCGCACCGCGATCGGCCGGTTTGAACTTGGCGCGCTCGCCCAGGGTTCGCACCGCCTGGTCACGCCCACCGAGCAGGAGAGCCTGCTGAGTCGAGCGTAGGCTTGTCCCCGAAGCGGGCCTCATCCCGCGGCGTGGCTCACCGATTCCGCCAACCTGGAGCAAACCATGCGCACGCACCGCATCAGCCTGCACTGCCTCATTCCCCCCTACATCCTGGACGTCCTGAGCAAGTCCGATGACCCCGCGGTTCGCAAGCAGGCGGTCGACGCGATCGAAGCTTCGGCCACGGCACGGGCGGTTCGCACCACTCTGAGCGCCTTGCCGCAGATGTCGGCGATTCCCTCGCCCGCGGCTCGAAAGCATCGCCTGATCTACGACCTTCAAGGAAGGAACTTCACCGCTTTGCCGGGGAAGCTGGTTCGAAGCGAGGGCGAGGCGCGCACCAAGAACCCGGCCGTGAACGAGGCCTACGACCATTCGGGCGCCACCTACGATTTCTACAAGAAGGTCTTCAACCGAAACTCCCTCGACGACAAGGGCATGTCGCTCATCTCGAGCGTCCATCTGTTGCGCAAGCTCAACAACGCTTTCTGGAACGGCGAGCAGATGGTCTATGGCGATGGGGACGGCCGAGCCTTCATCCGCTTCACGAAGTCGCTCGATGTCGTGGGCCATGAGTTGAGCCACGGTGTGGTCACCCACACCTGCAACCTCGCCTATCGGGGCGAGTCGGGCGCCCTCAACGAGCACTTCGCCGACGCCTTCGGCGTGATGGTGAAGCAGTGGAAGAAGAGGCAGACCGCGGCCCAGGCTGACTGGTTGATCGGCGCTTCCATCATGGGCCCTAAAACGAAGGTGAAGAGCCTGCGCACGTTCAAGGTTGAGAAGGCCTATGAGAACGATCCCCTCCTCGGGACCGATCCCCAGCCCAAGCATTGGAAGGGCCGGTACACGGGGTCGGAGGACAACGGCGGGGTGCACATCAACTCCGGCATCGCGAACCACGCCTTCTACCTGGTCGCCACGAAGATCGGCGGTCGCTCATGGGTGCGGGCCGGGCGGATCTGGTACCGGACTTTGCGCAGTCTCTCCACGACCAGCGGGTTTCAGGACATGGTTGAAACCTCGGTGAGCGCGGCGGCGACCGAGTTCGGCCGCGGTTCGAAGGAGCACAAGGCGGTGCAGGCGGCCTGGAAAGAGGTCGGGTTCTAAACAGTCGCTGGAGCGATCTCTCTCTCGACGCGTTTCGCACCCGCGATTTCGGCCACTCTCAGGTCGTAGGCGGCCTGCAGGTTCAGCCAGGAGCGGGCATCGCCGCCAAAGTAGCGGGCGAGCCGCATCGCAGTATCGGGGCTGACCCCGCGGCGCTCCCGAACGATGTCGTTGATGCGTGGGGCGGGCACGTTCAAAGCCTTCGCCAGTGCATTGGCGGTGGTGCCGAGCGGAACCAGAAAATCCTCTCGCAAGACCTCGCCGGGGTGGACCGGTCGCATGCCGTTCTTGATCATCGTAGTTCTCCTTCAGTGGTAGTCAACGATCTCGACATCCCCGCACCGGCCCGCGACGAATGAGTCTGGGTTGATCGCGGAAAAAGGCCGTGTCAAATTGAATATTGAATATTCAATCTGTCATTACCCTGGGGACGGGGCAACGGCGATAGGGTTCCAAGTCCCATGGTACTGCCTCGATGACGCTCAGGATCCGCTACGTGCAGTCCGGAGGGTTCACGGGCTTGATCCGCGGGTGCACCCTCGATGCCGCGTCGCTGGCCCCCGCCGCGGCCGCGGTGATGAAGCGGCTGGTGAAGCCCGCGTCCTTGGCGAAACTGAAAACGGCGAGGACGCAGGGGGCAGCGGACCTCCTCCTCCACGACTTCGAGATCGAGACCGATGACGGCACCTTTCGCGCCTCCTTCGACGATCTCACTCTGCCCAAGGCCCTCAAGCCGCTCGCGGCCTTCCTGGCCCGGCGCAGCAAGCCCCTCCCCCCGCAATAAGCTCGGCCCGCGGAACCGTTTGAGTGGTCACGACCGATGTCT
>CAZYEA010000123.1:0-6260 GCA_964646485.1 uncultured Acidobacteriota bacterium | reverse complement strand
CGATCAGGGCGGTGGCGGATGGCGGCGAAATAGCGTGTTACCTGCACAGCTGGGAACCGCTGGACCGGAGCGTCCCTAGCCCCGCGGCCTCGGCGTGTAGTACTGCGTTCCTCCGGAGAGCGTTCGCAAGGTTCTGAGCAGGTCGTCCACGTCCTCGGGGCGCTTCGAGAAGTCGACTTCTTCGGTGTTCACCACCAGAAGGGGAGTCGCGTCGTAGTGGAAGTAGTAGTGGCTGTAGGCCTGGCCGAGCTCGGCGATGTAGTCACGCTCGATGCTTCGCTCTTCGGGGCGGCCGCGCCCGTGGATGCGCCGCATCAGCATGTCGGTGGGAGCCTGGAGGTAGATGACCGCGTCCGGCTTGGGAAGGCCCTCCGAGAGTGCCGCGTAGAGCTTGTCGAAGATCAGCAGGTCCGTGTCGTCGAGGTTGAGATACGCGAAGAGCCGGCTCTTCTCGAACACGTAGTCCGCGATCAGGGTGTCGGCGAAGAGCTTCCGCTGCACCAGCTCGCGCTGCTGGCGATAGCGGGAAAGCAGGAAGAAGAGTTCGGTCTGGAACGCCGAGTGCGGCTTGCCGTCGTAGAAGGGCTTCAAGAAGGGGTTCTCTTCCCACTCCTCGAGCACCTGGGTGGCGTCGAGCCGCTCGGCCAACGCCTCCACGAGGGTGGTTTTTCCGACACCAATCACACCCTCAATGGCGATATAGCGGAACTTCATGCCTCTTGCGGGCATTCTAAGGTGGTTGGAGGTTGCGAGATCGCTTCGGTGGCCCGAGGCCAGGCTGCGCGCTCCGGCCCGAACGTCGGGTCCCTCGCGATGACGGATCGGGAGGCCCGCGGCCGGTCGAAGGAGCCCCGGGGCCGGGCCGTGCCCCGAGGGCGCCTTGGTAAGGTGGATCAAGGCTGCGATTGACCGTCGATTCATCCGGCAATTCACAGACCCCGGGGACACCACCCTGGAAATCGAGGACAAGCGCGAATGCACCCGACCCTTCCCAAGCGTGAGGTCAACCCCACGAAGCGACTCCTCTTCTTCATCCTCGTCGCCGGAGTGATTGGCGTGTTCTTCGCGCTTGGGTTGAACCACTCCCTCTCGCTCCAGGCCCTGAAGGCGGGCCTTAATGGCCTCAGGGAGTGGCGGGAGACATCGCCTCTGTCGCTCCTGGGAGCCTTCTTCGTGACCTACGTGGTCCTCACCGGCCTCTCCATCCCGGAGGCGGCCCTGCTCAGCCTGGCCGCGGGCGCCCTGTTCGGCCTCTTTTGGGGAACGATCATTGTGTCTTTCGCGTCGAGCCTCGGGTCTCTTTTTGCCTTCCTGGTATCGCGGCACCTCCTTCGCGACTTCGTCCAGGCGAACTTCGGCGATCGGCTCAAGGTCGTGAACGACGGGATCGCCCGCGAGGGCGCTTTCTATCTCTTCACCATGCGCCTGGTCCCCGCCATCCCCTTCGTCCTCATCAACCTGCTGATGGGTTTGACCTCGATGCGCGCACTTACCTTCTATTGGGTGAGCCAGGTTGGCATGCTCGCCGGGACGATCGTGTACGTGAATGCAGGGACCCGCCTCGGAGCCCTCGATTCCCTCTCGGGCATCCTCTCGCCCGGACTCTTCGTTTCCTTCGCTCTCCTCGGGATCTTTCCGTGGCTCGCCAAGGGAGCGCTGAGCCTGCGCGGCCGACGTCAGGTCTACTCGCGATGGCGGCGTCCCGTGCGCTTCGATCGCAATGTGGTCGTGATCGGAGCGGGCGCGGGCGGGCTGGTCACCGCCTACCTCGGGGCCGCGGTGAAGGCCAAAGTCACCCTGATCGAGGCCGGAAAAATGGGTGGTGATTGCCTCAACTACGGATGCGTGCCCAGCAAGGCGCTCATCCGGAGCGCCAAGCTCGCCCAGCAGATGCGGCAAGCGAACCGGTACGGTCTCGAGGCGTCCCGTCCCGTTTTCTCGTTCCGCGAGGTCATGGAACGCGTCCACAACGTGATTCGCGCCGTGGCCCCCCACGATAGCGTCGAGCGCTACACGCTGCTTGGGGTCGAAGTCCTCCAAGGCTACGCGCGCCTCGTCGACCCGTGGACGGTGGAGGTGAAGCTGAACGAGGGCGGATCCCGCCGCCTGAGCGCGCGGAGCATCGTCATTGCCACAGGGGCGGCGCCCATCATTCCCCCTCTTCCGGGGATCGAAGAGAGCGGTTACGTCACGAGCGAAACGTTGTGGGACGAGTTCGCCAGGCTGGACAAGGCTCCGCGGCGACTGCTGGTGCTCGGCGGCGGGCCGATTGGTTGCGAGCTGGCGCAGGCTTTTGCCCGTCTCGGATCTCAGGTCACCCAGGTCCAGATGGGCCCGCGCCTCCTGCCGCGCGAGGACGAGGACGTCTCGGCGCTGGCGCGCGCCAGTATGGAGGCGGACGGCGTGAGCGTCCGGACCGACCACAAGGCGCTGCGCTGCGAGCGGGAAGGCGCGGAGCGATATCTCGTGGTGGAGCACAAGGGCCGGGCGGAGCGGCTCCCTTTCGACGCTCTGATCCTTGCCGTCGGCCGGAGCGCGCGCCTGAAAGGCTATGGCCTCGAAGAACTGGGCATTCCCACGGATCGCACCATCATCACGAACGAGTATCTGCAGACCCTGTACCCGAATATCTTCGCGGCCGGCGACGTGGCCGGACCCTACCAGTTCACTCACGCTGCGGCTCATCAGGCGTGGTACGCCGCGGTGAACGCGCTCTTCGGCGGCTTCAAGAGATTCAAGGCCGACTATCGCGTGATCCCATGGACCACCTTCGTGGATCCCGAGGTCGCCCGCGTGGGCCTGAACGAGGTCGAGGCCAAGGAACGCGGCATCCCCTATGAGGTCACGCGTTTCGCGCTCGACGAACTGGACCGGGCTATCGCCGACAGCGCTACTCAGGGGTTCATCAAGGTGCTGACGCCGCCCGGCCAAGACCGGATTCTCGGGGTCACCATCGTGGGAGAGCACGGAGGTGACCTCCTGGCCGAGTTCGTTCTGGCCATGAAGTGGGGCCTCGGGCTCAACAAGATCCTCTCCACTATTCACACCTATCCGACTCTCTCCGAGGCCAACAAGCACGCAGCCGGGGAGTGGAAGCGAGCCCATGCTCCGCGGCGCATTCTGGCCTGGCTGGAGCGGTTTCACACCTGGCGGCGGAGCTAGCAGCCCGTGGTGAAAGTGTGCCGGAGAAGCGAGGAATCGGCGCCGCCCATAAGATCGATGCCATGAGAAGGGTGAGGCGCTTGTTGGGGCGGGGGTCGCTCGCGGCCACACTCCTGTTGGCCGCCAGAAGCCTGGTTGACGCCCAACCGGCCCAGACGTGGCCGGCGATCGAGGCGGTCGCGCGGGGTCAGACCGTGTACTTCAACGCGTGGGCCGGGGATCCAGCCATCAACCGATATATCGGCTGGGCCGCGGAAGCGGTCGAGGCACGTCACGGTGTGCGCCTCATCCACGTCAAGGTCGCGGACATAGCCAGCGTGGCCGGGCGCATCCTCGCCGAGCAGGCCGCGGGGCGACGAGAGGGCGGCTCGGTGGATCTCCTGTGGATCAATGGCGAGAACTACGCAAGCCTGATGAAGGCGGGTGTGCTGCTGGGGCCCTGGACACAGAGACTTCCGGCCTTCGCCGCCCTGGATGCACAGGACCCGGACATCGCCACGGACTTCACCGTGCCGACCGCGGGCTTCGAACTCGCGTGGGGCGGCGCCCGCTTCACGCTCTTCCATGAAAGTCAGGCGGTGTTCTCCCCGCCGCCCCTCGACCCGGTCGCGTTGCTCCGGTGGATCGAGGCTCACCCGGGCCGTTTCACCTATCCGCAGCCGCCGGACTTTCTGGGAACGAGCTTTCTCAAGCAGCTGCTTCTTCTCCTGACCCCGGACCGCGACCGGCTGCAGCGGCCGGTCGCCGCGGACTTCGAGCGGGTGACGCAGCCGCTATGGGCTTGGCTCGAGGCCGCGCGGCCAAGGCTCTGGCGCGGCGGGCGGGTCCACCCACGCAGCGGTCAGGAGCAGCGTCGGCTGCTCGGTGACGGGGAAGTGGACTGGATGGTCTCGTTCAATCCTTCCGAGGCGAACCGTGCCATCATCGAGGGGGAGCTTCCGGACTCGATTCGGGCCCTGCACTTTCGGGGCGGGGCGCTCGCCAACAGCCACTTTCTCGCCATCCCGACCAACGCCCGGGCGAAGGAAGGCGCCATGGTGGTCGCGAACTTCCTTCTCTCGCCGGAAGCGCAGGCACGCAAGGCGGACGAGGCCATCTGGGGCGACCCCACCGTTCTCGCTCTGGACCGACTTGCCCCCGCCGATCGTCAGCGCTTCGCACGACTCGAGAGAGGTCCAGCCTGGCCGCGCGAGCACGGCCCCCGCCTGAGTGAGCCGCATCCAAGCTGGACCACCGCGCTCGAGCGATCGTGGATCGAACGGTACGGCGCGCAGTGAGGCCGCTCTCGCCAGCTCTTCTCGTCGCGATTGCGATCGTCCCCGTGGTGGCGGGCCTCGGCGGCGCGTCGGCGTCGGGCTGGGACGCTTCGGCGTGGGCCGCCCTGATGAACACGCCCGGCTTATGGCGATCGGTCGCCTTGTCGCTGTGGACCGGTGGTGCCGCCACCGCGATCTCGCTGGGCATGGCTCATGCGGCGCTCGCTTTGGCCGCGACCTCAGGGTGGGGCGGACGCTTGCGCGGAGCCTGCCTTCCTCTCCTCGCGACCCCGCATCTCGCGCTTGCGATCGGCCTGGTCCTGCTCATCTCGCCCTCGGGCCTGCTCATGCGGTCGGTGTCGCCGTGGGCCACGGGCTTCGAGCGTCCCCCGGACTGGACGATCGTGCAGGACGCCCATGGACTCGCCTTGATCGGGGGGCTGGTTCTAAAGGAGACCCCATTCCTCATCGTGGTGCTGATGGGCGCGCTGTCGCAGGTCCCCGCAAGCCTGCTGATGCAGCAGGCGCAGTCCCTGGGCTACGGACGTTTCAAAGCCTGGCTCGTCGCGGTCGCTCCCCTGCTCGAGAGACAGGCTCGATCCGGACTGGCCGCGGTTCTGGTCTTCGGAATGACAAACGTTGAGATGGCCTTGCCCCTGGGTCCAACCTCGCCGCCCACCCTGGCCATCCGGTTGCTCGAGTGGTTCGCGGGGTCGGACCTGGCCCAGAGGCCTCAAGCCTTTGCCGGCGCATGGCTGCTGTTCGCGGTCACCCTGGCGGGCCTGGGCGGCGCCTATGGGGCGGCCCTCCTCGTAGGATGGATCTGGCGCCGCGCGGCCTTCGGCGGCGCTCGCTCGCCGCACGATCAATGGGCAAGGCGCGCGACGGGCGCCCTGATCCTGACCACCCTGATCACCGGCGTCCTGGCCCTCATCGCCCTCCTGTTGCGGGCCTCCGGAGGCGCCTGGCGATTCCCGCGTTTGCTTCCCAGCGGGATGTCATTCGAGACCTGGCGCAGGGTCGCGCCTGACCTGGCCGCGTCCGTGGCGACGACCCTCTTCCTTGGGCTTGCCACCGCGGGCTTCAGCGTCATCATCGTCTTGTTCGCCGCGGAGGCGCTTCATCATCGACCGACGGCGCGAAGACGGCTCGGTGCTCTCCTCTTCATCCCTCTCTTCCTCCCGCAGATGGCCTTTCTGTTCGGGTGGCAGGTTGTGCTGGTGGGGCTGCGGCTTGATGGAACACTGCTCGCGGTCTGCTGGAGTCACACCCTGTTTGCCTTGCCCTACGTCTGGGCCTCTCTGGCTGAGCAGCGGGCCTCTCTTCACCCCGGCTACTCGATCACCGCGAAACTCCTGGGTGCGAGCGACCTCCGCGTCTTCTGGACGGTGACCGGGCCGTTATTGCTGCGATCGATCCTGCTTGCGTCGGCCCTGGCGTTCTCCGTCAGCGTGGCCGTCTATCTGCCCACGCTTTTTGCCGGCGGGGGCAGAGTGGCGACCCTGGCCACGGAAGCGGCGGCCTCCATGTCGGCGGGCAATGTGCAGACCGCGGCCGCGAACGGCGCGGCGCAGGCGCTCCTCCCACTCCTGGCCTTCGCCGGCGCTTTTGGGGCGTCTCACGCGCTGTTTCGAAACCGGCGCGGTGTTCCTAAATGAGCACGTTGCAGCTCCGTGAAGTGTCGTTGACCGTGGCCGGGCGAGCACTCGTGGGCCCCTTGTCCTTCGTGGTCGAGCCCGGAACCATCCTCACCATCAGCGGCCCGAGCGGCGCGGGCAAGTCGAGCCTTCTCGCTTTCCTGTGCGGCGCGTTGCCCGGCGCCTTTGCCGGCCAGGGCCGGGT
>CAZYEA010000122.1:12273-13615 GCA_964646485.1 uncultured Acidobacteriota bacterium | reverse complement strand
CCCTCACCCTGGCGGCACCCGCTTTCGCTGCCCAGAAGAAGGCGGCGCCCTCGGCCCCGTCGCCCCTCGTCGAGTTCGAGATGATGACCTGGCCCGAAGTGAAGAAGGCCATCGAAGCGGGCAAGACCACCGCCCTCGTCTACAACGGGGGCACGGAGCAGCGCGGCCCCCAGAACGTGAACGGCGGACATACCCTGATGGGCCGCGACACCGTGCGCGCCATCGCTCTGAAGCTTGGAAACGCGATTGCGGCGCCTGTGCTTCCGTTCTCGCCAAACCGGGCGAGCGCGGAACTCCCGGGAACCATCGGCCTCAGCACCGCGGTTTTCGCGCAGATGAACGAGGAGATCGCCGAACAGCTTCTGCTCACCGGCTTCAAGACCGTCATCCTGATGGGCGATCACGGCGGCGGCCAGGCCGAGCTCAAGACGGTGGCCGAGAAACTCGACGCGAAGCACGCGGCCGATGGAAAGCACGTCTACTACTGCGATGAGGTCTACGCGAAGGCGAATGCCGACTTCGACGAATACCTGAAGGCCAACAATTTCCCGGTGAGCCAGCACGCCGGCATCCCGGACACCTCCGAGATGCTGTACCTGGGCGGCGACAAGGGCTGGGTTCGCAAGGACCTGGTGGCGACCGCGCTGGGGGATCCCATCCTGCCCCGGGGCCAGGCTCCCGATCCGAACGTGAAGCGGATCAACAACGGGATCAGCGGTGACGGCCGGAAGTCCTCGCCGGAGCTCGGCAAGCGCCTCTTCGACATGAAGGTCGACTACGCGGTGGCCCAGATCCAGAAGCTGATGGCCGCGAAGCCGGCAAACTGAGCGAGGGCGGGCCGAGTTCGAACTTTTGGACCCGCGACTCCGTTACTTCGGATAACGGGCAAAGGAGACCCCATGAGATCGATGATTCCGGGCTACAGGACGTTTCGGGCCATCAGGTTCCTCATCACCGGCCCCATGATCCTGGCCATGCTCTTCGTGATCCAGTTCATGACTCCGGGCGGCCACCTCTGGTTCCGCTGGGCGGTCTTCGGCATCGGCCTTGCCTGGATGCTCAGCCTGTTCCGAGTCATCCGGTCGGTGGTCGTGGTGGGGGGGCTCGCCGCCCTCGGCTACCTCGCCTACCGGTACTTCACGAAGCAGCAGGTCACCATCCCCGCGCAGTTGGTCTAGCCGACCTCCGCCGCGAAGCTCTCCTCAGCGCGCCGGGCCCTGCGGTCGTCCCAGGTCCACCGCGATCGTGCCCGGGCTCGAGGCCTTCGACGCCACCCGCCTGAAGGCTCCGCCCTTGACCCGCCACCACTCCCGCGCGGTCTGCGGGTCCCACGTTCGGTCGT
>CAZYEA010000122.1:11801-12263 GCA_964646485.1 uncultured Acidobacteriota bacterium | reverse complement strand
GCGCGGCCGCGAGTTCTTCCGCGGCGAGGGTGGCGCTTTGCGGGCGGTCCGCGGGCGACTTGGCCAGGCAACGCATCACCCAGTCTTCGAGCCGCGCGGGCAGCGAACGTCCGGCCTGCTTCGAGGGGGGAGCGGGCGGAGTCTGCAGGTGCTGAGCGCAGATCTCGAGGGCGGACCGTCCCGTGAAGACTGGACTGCCGGTCAGCATGTAGTAGGCGACCGCACCCACCGCGTACAGATCGGAGAGGGGCGTCGACTCGCCGGAGGCGATCGACTCAGGCGCCATGTAGAGCGGCGTCCCCACCAGGGCGCCGTCCTGGCTCATGCCCTCGGCCGCGTCGAGTTCCTTGACCAGGCCGAAGTCGACCACCTTGGCCACGTCAGGCAGGCCGCCCCGCTCGCAGAGGATGATGTTCGCGGGCTTGATGTCGCGGTGGATGAGGCCCACTTCGTGGGCTTCCG
>CAZYEA010000122.1:243-11791 GCA_964646485.1 uncultured Acidobacteriota bacterium | reverse complement strand
CGCGGCCGCCGCGCCCTCGACCCGCGAGCCGGCCGCCCAGGACCTGCCGCAGCACGTGAATGACCCGCTCCGGAGGCTGGGGCCCGTCTTCCGCCACCAGGCGCTGCAGGTCGGCCCCGTTCAGGTACTCCATCGCGTAATAGAAGACGCCGTCGCGGGTCCGCCCGTAGTCGTGAATGGCCACCGTGTTCGGGTGACTCAGCTCCGCCGTCCGCTGCACTTCGCGTTCGAACCGTGCGAGCCCGCGCTCTCCCGAGTTGTCGGGACGGAGCAGCTTCACCGCGGTCGGTCGCCGCAGCATGGCGTGAGAGGCGCGATACACCACGCCCATGCCGCCCTCACCCAGCTTCTCCTCGAGGGTGTACTGCCCGAGCCGCCGCGCCGCCGCCACTTCGAGCCCGAGCCCGTAAACCACACGTGACCCGAAATAGGCGAAGGCCACCGCGATCAGGGGACCGAAGCTCATGGTGAGGTAGGCGTCGAGCGGAGCCACAACCAGCCCGGCCCAGCTGTCGACGAACAGGCCGAGGGGGACGGTGGCCGCGGCCAGAGCGGCGGTGCGCAGGGTGCGGGCGGGCGGGCAGGGCACGATCAGGGGGAAGAAGATGATCAGCGGGGTGACCCAGGTAAGCACGGGAAGAGTCTGATGGTCCTGGTAGAAGCTCACGGGGTTGGAGACCGAGATGAGCAGGCAATGCGCGACCTCGAACCACAGGGCGTAGGAGAGGAGGGCGCCGTCGCTCACCCGGGGGCTTCGCGCCGCCGCGATCATCCCAACGGTGATGGCGAGGGCCAGGGGGCTCGATACGATCCACAGGAGCGGGGGACGATCGGCGAGGGCGCCCCGCTGCCAGGTGATGAGATTGCCCACGAGCATCAGCACGTCGAGTCCGACCCCGAGGAGGATCAGCCACGCGACCGTCTCCACCCGGTGGCGGGACTTGTCCAGCAGGTCCCGGGGCAGGCCGAAACCGGAACTGGCCTCGGCCCGGGTATTCGTCGGAGATTCGAAGTCGTCCACTCGCCGCCCCTGCCTTTCCTCTCTCGACTGCAACGCCTACTGTATCTGGTTTGTTGGAGAGCAACCGGATCAAGGCTCGATCCTCGAGCGCCGGTTCCCGATCGTGGCGCCCGGCCGTTGCTGGCGGTTACAATCCGTTTTCGTGCGCGAGCGCTCCCATTCCGGCGGAGCGTTCGGCCCCACCACAATCTTGAACCACGAGGAAAAGACCAAAATGTCCATCAAGGTCGGCGACCGCCTGCCCGAAGCCACGTTCAGCACCATGACCGCCGAGGGCGTGAAGCCGCTCACCACCGCCGAGGTCTTCGCGGGGAAGAAGGTGATCCTCTTCTCCGTTCCGGGTGCTTTCACCCCCACCTGTTCGAACAAGCACCTCCCCGGGTACGTGAAGCAGGCCGATGAACTCAAGGCTCAGGGTGTGGGCGCCATCGCCTGCCTCGCCGTAAACGACGTGTTCGTGATGGACGCCTGGTCGAAGGCGCAAGGCGCGGACGGCAAGGTCCTGATGCTCGCGGACGGGAACGCCGACTTCACGAAGAAGATCGGGCTCGAGCTCGACGCCAGCAAGCACGGCATGGGCCTGCGTTCACAGCGCTTCTCGATGATCGCCGAAGACGGCGTCGTCACCAGGCTCAACATCGAGGCACCCGGCAAGTTCGAGGTGTCGAGCTGCGAGTACACAGCGAAACAGATCTAAGGGCGGACCCCAAAAACCAAGGATCCACGATTCCCCCCTCACGGAGGTCCCATGACTGAACGAAAAGCCCGCCCCTTTCTTTCCTTGGGGGCGGCGCTGGCCGTTGCCCTCCTCACCTTGCCCAATCCGTCGGTGCGCGCGGCCGCGGGGGGAGCTTCGTCGATCACCGCCGCCGACCTCCGGACCTGGCTGACCGCGATCGCGTCGGATGACTTCGAGGGACGGGTCACCGTCAGTGAAGGCCTCGGCCTCGCCGCCTCCTACATCGCCTCCGAGTTGAAGGCGATGGGAGTGAAGCCGGGCGGCGACCACGGGTCGTACTTCCAGCGGGTGGCCGTGCTCGGAGTGAAGTCCACGAGCCGCAACTCCATCACCGTGACCGCGAACGGGTCGACGCGCACGTTCAAGGACGGGGAAGGCTTCACCCTGCCGAAAAACGTCGGGGGCAAGCGGACCCTCACCGCCGATCAGGTCGAGTTCGTGGGCTACGGCGCGGTTCTGCCCGCACTGAAGGTCGACGACTACGCCGGCCGTAACGTCGCGGGCAAAGTCGTGATCTACCTCGGCGCCCGCGGTCCCAAGGGGGGAGAGACTCCCGACAACCGCCGGCTCCTCGGGGGCCGCGCCCGCTATGCGACCGACGTCGCGAAGGCGGTCGCGACCATCGGTCCCTTCGTCCCTTCGGCCTTCGGCCCGCCCGCGGGTGCGACACCTTCGCCCTCGCCGGCCCCCTCTCCGTCCGCGAGTCCCGCGGCGGGTGGTGCGGGCGGCGGAGGCGGGCGGGGCGGCTTCGGTCAGCCTCTCCCCGCGTCGGACTTCACCACGGTGGAGCGCCTCGACAAGGCGATTCCTCCCGCGGTGACCGCGCAGGACGAGTTCTTCGAGTTCCTGTTCAGCGGCGCCGAGGTCAAGTACGCGGATCTCAAGGCGAAAGCCGCGGCTCAGGAGCCGCTGCCCGCGGTGTCGCTCAAGGGCGTCTCCATCACCTTCAATCTCGACACCGACTACCAGGTGGTGCGCACACAGTACACCCGCAACGTGGTGGGCATCGTGGAGGGCACGGACCCGAAGCTCAAGGACTCCTATGTCGCCTTTGGCGCGCACTACGACCACGTGGGCTACGCGGAGGGCGAACTGGTGGATGCGCCCGTGACCGAGACCGCGAAGAGCGGCAAGCGGCGCCTCGGTGCGGTGGGGCGGGTGACCGACAGTGCCGTCGACGATCGCATCTGGAACGGCGCCGATGACGACGGCTCCGGCACGGTGACCCTGCTCTCCCTCGCGAAGGCCTTCGCCACCGGCCCGAAGACCAAGCGCTCGACCGTCTTCGTCTGGCACACCGGGGAGGAGCGCGGACTCTGGGGTTCGCGGTATTACGCCGACTATCCGACGGTTCCGGTGGAGAAAATCGTGGCTCAGCTCAACATGGACATGGTGGGTCGAAACGACAAGGACGATCCCAAGGAGGAGAACACCGTCTATCTCGTGGGGTCCGATCGGATCAGCACCGAGCTGCACAACCTCAACGAAGACGCGAATGCCTCGCTCAAGCCGCCCATGAAGATCGACTACACCTCGAACGACGCGGGCGATCCCGAGCAGATCTACTATCGCTCCGACCACTACTCCTACGCGGCGAAGGGCGTGCCCATCATCTTCTACACCACCGGCCTCCACCCCGACTATCACGCGAACACGGACAGCGTCGAGAAGATCCGTTTCGAGAAGATGGCGCGGATCAGCCAGCTCATGTACGAGACCGGCCGGCGGGTGGCGAACCTCGATCATGCGCCGGCCCGTGACAATAAAGGCCCGAGGGTCGGCAAGGGCAGCGCCGGGAAGCTGGCCGAGAAGTAGACGTGCCCGAGGGAGAGGCGGCCTCCTGGCTCGATCGCTTCTTCGACCATTACTATCGAAGCCAGCCGGTGAACGCCACCTTCATCGGTGAGCATCGTTTCGACGCCTCCCTGCCCGACTACTCGAGTGCGAGCGTCGAGGATGCCCGCTCGCGCATCGATTCGCTGCTCGCGGACTCGACCTCGCTCAGTATCGACGCCCTCTCCGTCGATGAGCGCCACGACCTTCGCCTGGCTCAGGGCGCGCTGCGTCTCCAGTCCTTCGAGTTGACCGGCCGCCAATTCCACCGCGGGAATCCGAGCCTCTACACCGGGGAGGCGATCTTCGGCCTCCTCTCCCTGTTTCTCACCGATTACGCTCCGGCCGCGCAGCGCGTGGAGGCCGCGGTCAGTCGTCTGGAGTCAACGCCCCGGTTGCTCGATCAGGCAAGGGAGAACATCGAGGCGGCGCCTCGCGCCTGGACCGAACGCGCGATCAGGGAGTGCGCGGGCGCCCACGCTCTTTTGTCGGACGGGCTGAAGACGGCGGTCGAGGGCTGGGCGCCTGGCTCGTTCGCGTTCAGCGCCGCGGCGGACCGTGCTCGGGAGTCCTTTTCGACGTTCCTTGCCTACCTCGAGACTGACCTCCTTCAACGCGAGCGGGATGACGTGTCGGTGGGCGAGGAAGCCCTGGCCCTCCATCTTTCCGAAGGCCATTTCCTTTCCGAGGACCAAGGCGAGATCGAGCGCTACGCCCGGGCCGAACTGAGCGAGGCAAGCGCCGATCTCCGCGAGCGCGCGAAGGACTTCGGCGCGGACTCTCCTGTTGCCGCCCTGGCTCTGCTGAAGGCGGAGCGTCCGACCGCGGAGGAGTACCGGACCCGCTATCGGGAAGTCTGGGAACAAGCGCGCGCGGTCGCGGAGGAGAAGGAACTCCTGACCTGGCCGGATTTCCCGATCCGCTATGTCGAGCGACCGGGCTGGGCGCGGGCGGCGGCGCCGTATCTATATTTCCTTTTCTATCGCTCGCCCGCAGCCTTTAGCCGTCCGCCCCTGCACGAGTATCTGATCTCCCCGCTCGACCCGGCGCTCGACGCCCAATCGTTGGCGGCCTTTCTCGAGGGCCACAACCACGCGGTGATCAAGCTCAACCACGTCGTGCACCACGGCGGGATCGGTCACCACGTCCAGAACTTCCACGCCTTCCGCTCCGGCTCGCGGATCGGCCGCATGGCCGCCGTGGACTGCGCCTCGCGCATCGCCCTGCTGTGCGGCGGCACCATGGCCGAGGGCTGGGCCTGCTACGCCACCGACCTCATGAGCGAAGCGGGCTTCTTCACGGCCAAAGAGCGCTACTCCGAGCTGCACGGTCGGGTGCGGATGTGCGCGCGGGCAATCGTGGACGTCCGGCTGCATCAGGGCCGATGGACTCTCGAACACGCCGCCCGCTTCTACGAGGAACACGCCCTCATGCCCCCGGCCGCGGCCATGGCCGAGGCGGTCAAGAACAGCATGTTCCCGGGCGCCGCTTTGATGTATCTGATGGGCCGCGATGCCATCCATCGGCTGCGCGCCGACCTGCGCGCCATCGAAGGCCGCCACTTCAAGGCCCGGGACTTCCACGACGCCTTTCTCTCCTACGGCTCGATTCCCGTGAGTCTCATCGCCACCGCGATGAAGGAAGCCGCGAACGAGCGTCTTCGGTTCTGACCTTGCATATGCTCCGGTCGTGAAACCCCTGAGCCCGGAAACCCTCGCCTACGGGCGTCGCGTCATGACCGCCCTGCTCGGCGTCGACGCGCTCTATCGCAAGGAGAACCCCGAGGGCGAGGGACTCGCGGTCGTGAACCTGGACCTTTCGGGCAGGTACAAAGCGGAGGTCTTCCCGAGCTACGCGGAGGCGGCGCGCTGCTTTGCCTCATTGAGGGTGGACGCGGCGAGGCTGGTTGAGCCCGATCGCCGGGCCTACTATGACGCCTTGTGCCATTCGACCCTGGCCTTCATCACCCTGAGGCGCAGCGGCCTGCCCTTCCTCGAACAGATCCGCGATTTTCTCCACGTCCCCGCGGAACCCGCGCGGTTCGAGGAACTGGAGGCGCTCCGTGCGCGGATGGCTGAACTCCTGACCCGCATGGGCTACCCCGGCGACCTTCGCTCCCAGTGTGCCGCCTGGGAGGAGAAGAACCGTGTGCCCAGGGAGCAGGTTCCTCAGGTGCTGGAGGCGCTGCTCGACGAGGCCTGGCGCCGGACTGAGGAGCGGTTGCTGAGGATTCCGCGTCCGCAGTCCGACGGGATGCATGTGGTTCCCGTGAGTGGCGTGGCCTTCAACGCGCGCTGTAACTACCTCAGCCGAAGGATCGAGCTCAATGTCGATCCCATCCTGACCCGTCCCGGTCTCAAGCACCTGGCCGTTCACGAGGGCTATCCCGGCCATTACGTGCAGTTCACGTTGCGCACGGCCATGGAGGAGCAGGGAGAAGCGACCGCGGACGTGTTGTTGTCCCTGGTGAATTCGGCGAGTTCATCGATCTTCGAAGGCATCGGCGATTCCGGAATCACCATGCTCGACTGGATGGAGAGCGACGACGACCGGGTGCAGGCCCTGATGAACGTGTACCGGGCCGGCATCGGGACGGAGGCGGCCTTTCAGTTCCACGCGCTTGGCTGGTCCGCGGCCCGGGTCGCCGAGGCGCTTGCGGAACGGAGCCTGGTGGGCGGGGAGGGCTGGGTCGCGAACCGCGTGAAGTTCATCCAGGCGCCCGCGCGCGCCGTGCTCATCTGGTCCTACTGGTGGGGCGAGCGCGTGGTTACGGACGCCTGGAAGCGCGTCGCCGTGTACCGCCGCGACGAGTTTCTTCGCTTTCTCCATGGCCGCATGCACTCGAACGCCTCGATAGAGATGTTCGAATGAGAGGCCGCAGGGCCGCGGCCTTCCTGGCCGCAGCGTGGCTGGGCCCGGGCCTTCTCGCCTGCTCTTCTCGCGACGATCAGGAGGTGGAGGCGGGCCGGAGAATTCTCCGCGTGGCCTATGACCGGGAGATCGACGTCCTCAATGTGTTCACCAGTCAGAACCTCGTCGACATCAGCTTCAGCATGGTCGAGGGCCTCGTCACCACCAACGAGAAAAACGAATACATCCCCGTGCTGGCCCGGGAGATTCCCACCGAGGTGAACGGCCGGGTGGCGCGCCTCAAGGACGGCTCCGTGCGGATGACCTGGCCGCTGCAGGAAAACGTCCGCTGGCACGACGGCGCTCCCTTTACGAGCGCCGACGTCTGTTTCACCTGGCGATTTGTGACGAACCCGCGGTCGATGACCTACAACCGCGAGCAGTACCTCGGAATCAAGACCTGCGAGACCCCGGACGATCACACCGTGGTGTTCACCTGGGATGGGGCCTACGCCTACTACGCCGGGCTCTTCGAAGGGATCCTGCCGCGACACGTCTTCGTGAAGGCGGACGACCGCACCGAGATGACGGTCGACGAGATCGTGAACTACGAGCCCTACAACCGCGGGGAACGCCTCGTGGGCACGGGGCCGTTCAAGTTCAGGGAGTGGAAGACGGGCGAGTACATCCGCGTGGTCCGCAACCCCGACTATTGGCGGGGGAAGGACTACCCGGCGATCGACGAGATCGTGTGGGCCTTCATTCCCGACAACAACACGAGACTTCTGGCCCTCAAGTCCGGCCGCTACGACTGGGGGCGCATCCAGCCCACCCAGGTGAGCGTGGTGCGGGGGCTGCCCGCCTCCGACGTCCATCTCATCGACGCGAATTCGGTGATGCATTTCGACCTCGCGGTTCGGACCGACCTCGGGCGAAGACTCTTCGAGGACGTGCGGGTGCGGCGGGCCGTCTTCCACGCCATCGACCGGCAGGGAATGGCCAGCAAGCTCATGGAAGGAACGGTGAAGGTGGCCGAGGGCCCGATCAACCCGGGCAGCCCGTATCACAACCCGAACGTGACGAGCTATGCCTACGACCCCGCGGCCTCCAGGAAACTGCTCGAGGAGGCGGGATGGGCGGTCGGTCCGGATGGCGTGCGGCACAAAGGCTCCGAGCGCTTCTCCTTTCCGATGCTCAACCGGGCGGGGAGCACGGATCGGATCCTGCTCGCTCAGGTGATCCAGGCGGGCCTCAAGGCCGTGGGCATCGAGGTGACCTTCGAGACCCTGGAGAGCGCGGCCTGGACCCAGCGCTGGCGGAGCGGGAAGTGGGAAGCGATCGTGAGCGCCTGGTTCCTGCCCGCCGACCCCGGGATCACCGGCCTCTACGCCTGCAAGGGCGCCAACAACATGGCGGGCTTCTGCGACCCCGGTCTCGACGAGATCCTGGAGCGCTCCGACAAGGCGCTGTCGTTCGAAGTGCGGATGCCGCTGCTGCATGAGGCCCAGGCGAGACTCGCGGAGCAGGCGAGGATGCTGCCGCTCTACCAGAATGTGATGCCCGAAGTGGTCACGAAGCGGGTGCAGGGCTACCGGGGGAGCGGCACGAACTTCGGCAGCTTCTGGAATCTGTGGCAGTGGCGGCTCCTTGACGAGGCGGGGAAGTAGGCGTGGGCTCCTACATCGCCAGGCGGTTCGTGCAGATGGCGCCCCTCATGGCGGGCATCTCCATCGTGGTGTTTGCACTCATCCAGCTGGCGCCGGGCGGGCCGGAGGCGGCACTTCTCTCCTCGGGCCGATTCGTGGATCCCTCGGTAGTCGCGGCCTACCGGGCGAAGCTGGGCGTGGATCAACCGGTGCCCGTTCAATACCTCAGATGGGCGGCCGCGGCCCTCTCGGGCGATCTTGGAGTCAGCTACGCGACCACGCGGCCGGTGGTTCAGATGATCGCGGAGAGACTTCCGGCCACCCTCGAACTCATGGCGTCCGCCTTCCTGCTCGCTGCTTCGCTCGCAATCGCCATCGGCCTCGCGAGCGCCCTTCGCCCGGGTTCGTGGCTCGATCTCATCGGCACGGGGTCGTCGTTCCTGGGTATCGCCATGCCCGTGTTCTGGCTCGGGCTCATCCTGCAACTCGTCTTCGCCGTCGAACTCGGTCTTCTGCCCGTGAGCGGGACGCACACGGTGGGGACGAACTCCATCGGAGATCACCTCGCTCATCTCGTCCTGCCTACTCTCGTCCTGGCTTCGCGCTACGTGGCCTCGTGGTCGCGCTATTTTCGCGCGAGCCTCATCTCCGCCCTCGAGAGCGACTACGTCCGCACCGCCCGCGCCCTGGGGCTCAGGGAAACACGCGTTCTCTTCGTCCACGCCGCGCGGAACGCCCTCGGACCCCTCGTGTCGGCCATGGCTCTGGGTCTTGCCGACCTCGCCTCGGGCGCCGTCATCACCGAGACCATCTTCGCCTGGCCGGGTATCGGGCGCCTGTTCGTGCAGGCCATGTTCGGGCGCGACTATCCCGTGCTCATGGGCGTCCTCCTGATGGGGTCCCTGAGCGTCATCGTCTTCAACCTCGTGGCCGACGTGCTCTACGGCCTGCTCGATCCGCGGATCCGCTATGAGTAAGCCTGTTTCCCTGCCGCGCCTGATGTTTCGACGATTCGCGCGCCGCCGGGCCGCACGCGCGTCCCTGGTCATCTTCGCCCTCATCGCCGCCCTGTGCGCCCTCGCTCCGGTGATCGCGCCTTATCCCTTCGATGGCATCGATCTCGACAGCGTCAAGCAGGCGCCTTCCGGGTCGCACTGGATGGGCACCGACGACCTCGGCCGCGACGTCTTCACCAGGATGCTCTTCGGCGGGCGCGTGTCCATCCTGATCGGAATGCTGGCCGCGGTGGTGGGGGCGTTCGTGGGCACCGCGATCGGCGCCCTTGCCGGCTACTACGGCGGCGCGCTCGACAACCTGCTCATGAGGCTAACCGACATCGCCTACGCGATCCCGAGCCTGCCCCTCCTGATCATCCTCAGCGCCTACTCGCGCGCCGCTCTGGTCTCGATGGTCCTGATCATCGGCCTGCTGAGCTGGATGACCACCGCGCGCGTGGTGAGGTCGCAGGTCCTCACCCTCCGGGAGATGGACTACGTGGAAGCGGCGCGGAGCATGGGCGCCACCGACCTCCGCATCCTCGCCCGCCACATCATTCCAAACGCCCTCGGTCCGATCCTGGTGGGCGCCACCCTCGGCGTCGGCAACGCCATCATGATCGAGTCGTCGCTCAGCTTTCTCGGCCTGGGCGTGCAGCCGCCCATTCCGACCTGGGGGAACATGCTCATGGATTCGCAGGCCACGATGGCGACGAAGCCGTGGCTCACCCTGTTCCCGGGCCTCGCCATCCTCCTCGTAGTCCTGGCCGTCAACTTCATGGGAGACGCGTTGCGGGACGCGGTGGAGGCAGACACGCGGAGCTGAGAAGGCCGGGTCAGGAGCGGGCGCGCCGGCCTCACGTGTGCCAATTCGCGGAGGTGAGGGAAAAGCCGAGGTGCTTTGGCCGCAGCGTCACCCGCCACCGCGCGGCCAGTCCCGACCGACCACGGGCGCCACGGGTCGCGGTCAGAGTGCGAGATCAGAACGATTCGGTGAACGAGCTTTGCGCGCCTTCGTAGAGGTCTGAAATGTCCGCGCCATCGACATACATGTGGTTCACCTGCAGGCCGGTCGGGACGAAGAGGCGCGGACCGTCTTCCCGGAACTTTCCGAAGGCGGTCATGGGCTGACCGGCGGTACGGTCGCGATGCGGCGCGTGAGTGATTCCGAGGAAAGGCACTCCGGGGACCGCGGTGTAGTAGGCGAAGTCCGGCGTGTTCCCGCGATTCAGGTTCACCGAACCCGCGGACCGGGCGATCTCCTGCCCGGCCGCCTCGAGGAAGTCGACCCCCGACTCATTCCAGTCGTGGGTCGCGAAGGTGAAAGTCCGCCCGGGCCCGGGAACGGTCATGCCGATGCGCAGAGTGTCGTGAAGGACGACGTCGTCGCCCTCGAGACGCACGCGGAACGCGTCCACCTTAAGCAGGGCGCGATGAAAGGCCCAGCAGAGTGCGGCGTAGGTGGAGCCGCCCACCTCCCGGGCCCGGGCCCGAATCCGCGAGGCCTCGAGTTCGAAGGTCACCGCATAGAACGGGGAGGGATTGGCGCGGTAGAACTCCAGGTGCGCCCTACGCGGATAGTCGGTGAGAACCTTGGTGGCCACTACACATTGAATTTGAACAGCATGACGTCGCCGTCCTGAACCACGTAGGACTTGCCTTCCATCCGGTACAGGCCCTTGTCGCGCGCGGCCGCGATCGAGCCGCACTCGACGAGGTCCTTGTACGCCACCGTCTCGGCCTTGATGAAGCCGCGCTCGAAGTCGGTATGGATGACGCCCGCGGCCACCGGCGCGGTGTCGCCTCGATGAATGGTCCAGGCGCGGACTTCCTTCTCCCCGGCGGTGAAGTATGTCTGCAGCCCGAGGAGGTGATAGGTGGCGCGGATGAGCGGCCCCATGCCGCTCTCGTTCACGCCCAGATCCTTCAGGAACTCCGCCGCTTCCTCGGGAGCGAGGTCAATGAGGTCGCTCTCGATCTGCGCGCTCACCACCACCGCTTCGCAGGAGAGATGGGTCCCCACGTACTCGCGGACCTTCATCACGTACGGATTCGCATCCGCGGTGGCGAGGTCGGTGTCCTTCACGTTGCACGCGAAGATCGTGGGTTTAGAGGAGAGGAGGAAGAACGTGGTCGAGATCGCCTTCTCGTCCTTCGTGAGCTCGACGGTGAGCGCCGGCTTCCCGGCATCGAGGGCGCTTTCGATCTTCGCCAGCACCGCGTCCTCGGCGACCGCCGCCTTCTCGCCGCGCTTGACCTCGCGCGCCACCTTCTCGCGCTTCTTCCGGACGGTTTCGAGGTCGGCGAGCATCAACTCCGTGTTGATGACCTCGATGTCGCGCACGGGATCGACCGATCCCGAGACGTGGAGCACGTCCGCGTCCTCGAAGCAGCGCACCACCTGCACGATCGCGTCCACTTCGCGGATGTGGGTGAGGAATTTGTTGCCCAGGCCCTCGCCCTG
>CAZYEA010000122.1:0-233 GCA_964646485.1 uncultured Acidobacteriota bacterium | reverse complement strand
TGGCTCGCCCCTTTCACCAGCCCGGCGATGTCGACGAACTCGATGGCGGCGGGAATGACCACGCTTGTCCCCGCGATCTTCCTGAGCACCTCCAGGCGATCGTCCGGCACCGTGACCATGCCCACGTTGGGGTCGATGGTGCAGAAGGGATAGTTCGCGGCCTCGGCCTTGCGGTTGCGGGTGACCGCGTTGAACAGGGTGGACTTGCCGACGTTGGGCAGACCGACGATTCC